>CAZCDC010000005.1:32427-34895 GCA_964497195.1 uncultured Rhodobacterales bacterium
GTTGTGCCCGAGAAAAAACAAAACCTGCCAATTAAACTGCCCGAGGATGTGACTTTCGACAAACCCGGCAATCCGTTGGATCGTCACCCGACATGGCGTGATGTTGATTGCCCCAAATGCGGCGCAGCAGCCCAGCGCGAAACCGATACCATGGATACATTTGTAGACAGCTCGTGGTATTTCGCCCGCTTTACCTCGGATAAATCAGAAACCCCGACCAATAAAGCCGATGCAGAATACTGGATGAACGTCGATCAATATGTCGGCGGCATTGAACACGCCATTTTGCATCTGCTGTATTCGCGGTTTTTCGCCCGCGCCATGGTCAAAACCGGCCACTTGCCAGAATCAGCGATAGAACCATTTAACGCCTTGTTTAACCAAGGCATGGTTTGCCATGAAACCTATTCGACTACGGATGCAAACGACCGCCCAATCTGGCATTCGCCCGATGAGGTCAACACAAAGGACGGCGTGACAATTCTGCGCGCAACTGGCGAAAAGGTCACCGTTGGTCCCTCGATCAAAATGTCAAAATCCAAACGCAACACCGTTGATCCGCTGGAGCAAATCGAGCAATACGGCGCCGATACCTCGCGCTGGTTTACCCTGTCCGACAGCCCGCCCGAACGCGATGTCGAATGGACAAATTCAGGCGCCGAAGCCTCGTGGAAACACCTTCAGCGCGTCTGGCGCTTGGCTGATGAAATCAGTCAATGTGCTGAGGAACCCCTATCGGGGGGTGACGAGGCGCAAGCCCTGTTAAAGGCCACACATCACGCCATCAATGATGTGACCTATGGCTTTGAGAATTTTGCTTTTAACAAATCCATTGCCAAATTATATGAATTTACGTCCGTATTGGCCAAATCCAAGGCCGGAAATGCCGAGAAACGCGCCGCGATGAAAGTCATGGCTTTGTTGATGCAACCCATCACGCCGCATTTGGCTGAGGAAATCTGGGAAACACTTGGTGGCACAGGCATGGCTGTTAACGCCTCGTTTCCTGTCGCCGATCAATCGCTTTTGGTGGAAAACACCGTGACAATGCCGATCCAGATTAACGGCAAACGCCGCTCGGAAATCAGCGTGCCAAAAGACATGCCAAAATCCGAGGTTGAAAAACTGGCGCTCGCAGATCATGCTGTCATCAAGGCTTTAGATGGTGGAACCCCCAAAAAGCTGATCGTGGTGCCGGGCAGGATTGTGAATGTCGTTATATAACCGCCGAAAATTCTTGATGCTAACCCCGCTGGCGCTTGGCGCTTGCGGGTTTACCCCGATTTTTGGCCGTGGCACAGCCGCTGAATCCCTGATTGGCAAAATCGCGCTTGGGCCGGTTGAGGACCGCATGGGTTTTGAATTTCACGAACAGCTTGAAAACCGTCTGGGCCGCGCCTCAGAGCCGCTTTTCCAGCTTGATGTTGTCATTTCCGTAGGCTCTGAGGGCTTGGCGATTACCCAAGATAATTCGATCACACGTTATAATCTTACGGCCGAAGCAGATTTCTCCTTAACCCGTATCGCTGACGGTAAACTTGTTTTGACTGATATTGTGCGCAGCTTTACAGCATACAGCGCCACAGCCACCGCTTTTGCGACCCATGTTTCGGAGCGCGATGCGAACCGGCGGCTGGCGGTTGCGCTGGCTGACCAGATTGCGACACGCATCGCAAGTAGCGCCAAAAGTTTTGCTCAATGAAACTGGCCGCGCGCGATGCTGCGGGTTTTTTTAATAAACCCGACACATCAAAAGCCGCCTTTTTGTTATTTGGCCCTGATGCCATGCGCATTTCCCTGAAACGAAAAACATTGGTTGATGCACTGCTTGGCGCCAATGGTGACGAAGAAATGCGCCTGTCACGGGTGGAATCCGCCGCATTGCGCAAATCCCCTGCGGAATTGCTGGATGCCCTGAAGGCCAGTGGCTTTTTCCCCGGCCAACGGGTTGTGCTGGTAGAGGGGCTAACAGATGCCACAACCAAAGCTGTCGAGGCTGCATTGCAAGACTGGCAATCCGGTGACGCCATTCTGGTGGCCACAGCGGGGCAGCTTAATGCGCGTTCAAAGCTCCGCAAAGCCTTCGAGTCCGCGCGCAATGCCTATGCGATTGCCATTTACGCAGACCCGCCGGGCCGTGCGGAAATCGAGGGCATTCTTGCAAAAGCCAAGCTGACCAATCTCAGCCCTGAGGCAATGACCGATATTTTCACCCTTGGCCAAGCCCTTGATCCCGGTGATTTTGCCCAAACGGTTGAGAAAATATCACTCTATACCCTTAACCAGTCGGAGCCAGTTTCCAGCACAGATATTGCCAATTGCGCCCCCGCTGTTACCGACGCGGCCATGGATGATGTTATTCGCGATATGGCGGACGGGCGGCGCGAAATGATTGGACCGCAAATGCAAAAACTGGCGGGCCAAGGGGTGAACCCAACCACGCTCACCATTGCCGCCACGCGGCATTT
>CAZCDC010000005.1:34995-58411 GCA_964497195.1 uncultured Rhodobacterales bacterium
TTCGCGGTTGGGGCGCTGGGCGGCTGGAAAAAGCGCTGGAGGTCTTGATGGAAACTGATCTGATGTTACGTTCCTCACAGCCTGCACCAGCATTTGCTGCAACAGAGCGCAGTTTTATCCGCATTTCTATGATGCGGCCGAGCTGAAGCTATGGAAATAACCGACTATATCGGCTATCTTGCGGCCATACTGGGCACCATTGCCTGGATACCTCAAGTGCTAAAAACATGGCGTAGCCGCGATACTAAAAGCTTGTCACTTTTTACCAATTTGCTTATTTTTTCCACCATGGTTCTTTGGTTCACCTATGGAATAATTCTTGGTGCATGGCCGCTTATTCTAGCTAATTTATTTGCAATTGTTTTGCTTGGCTCCATAATTATCGCCAAACTCATATATAAATAAAGGAAACCTGATGTATCAAGTCATTGGCACACCGCGTTCCCGCTCCATGCGGGTATTTTGGATGTTGGAAGAATTGGGTGAAGAATATGAGATTCTGGCTGGCGGCCCCCATAGCAAAGAGATCAAAGCAGTTAATCCGTCGGGCAAAGTCCCCGCGTTGATTGTTGATGGCACAGCCATTCTGGACTCAGTTGCGATTATGCAATTTCTGGCGGATCGCCATGGAAAACTGACCCATAAAGCCGGCACGGTGGAACGCGGCATTCAAGACAGTTTTACCCATTTTGCGCTGGACGAGATCGACGGACCGCTGTGGACCGCTGGCAAACACAGCTTTGTTCTGCCCGAAAAATTGCGGGTACCTGCTGTAAAAGAAACCGCCAAAGCCGAATTTAAACGCGCCATGCAAATTCTGGAAACCCGCCTTGGCGACAATGAATTTGTCATGGGTGATATGTTTACCGTGCCCGACCTTTTGATCGGACATTGCGCTGGCTGGGCCAAGGGCATCAAATATGATATGCCGGATGGGAAACTTGGCGATTATTTCAAACGCATCCGGTCGCGCTCTGCCTTTAAACGGGCTTTGGCAAACTCCGCTTAAGGTCGTGGCAAATGGGTTTTTGCAAATCTGGCGACATCTTCAAACCCGTGCTTTTCCAGCATTTCAAACAGCTTTGACTGGTCGCCAAAACTATTCCAGCGCCTTAATGAGAATAGCCTGATATTTTGGATCCACGCGCGCAAATCCAGCCCTAGGGCAGCGCGATAAGCGGTTTCATCCCAATCCTTTGATAAATCTACGCCAGCATTGCTAAAGCATTCAAACAGGGCATTTGTATCCAAAATGGTGATGGGGAATGCTTTTTGGACTATGGGAAAATGGCCATCTGCATTTAGCACAGCCAAAGAAGTGTTGTAATAATTCAGGCTTTTACACCGTGGAAGCAAACTATTTTTCGCCAATTCACCGAACGGACGACGGTTCATAATCGACACCGCGCAGTTGTTATGCCCCATTAATTGCAGGGTATGAATAGCTGACCCCTCGCTAAAAATCAGTTGCTTTGCCCCCGCATATATCGACAACTGGTCTTGAAGGCTGTGCAATTCGGGGTGAAAAACAGTCACGCCGTGGGCTTGTAGCACAGCATCCAAAAAGGTTGAGCCGACAAAATCCATCTTTGGAAAAGGTAGTTTTGCGCGCGACACAAAAACAATATCATTGTTAAAAACCGGCAATTTATTATGATATGTGTTGTGATCCAGCATATCCAGATAGGTTTCTGATACTGTTGGCCAAATTCTTAGGTCCGTACCGTTATAAATTTGTTCGGCTTGCGGAGCAACACTTAGCCGGCTGACGTTCATGTTTTTATTGCAAAACACAATCCGAGAGGGTTTCAGCCCGAACCAGCGGGTAATAAATTTAAAATGAGGCGGGGTTTTTCTGAACAATGGCCGTTTGGCAAAGGCCGTGTGGGAGCATCCAAACAGGAATTTCTCTTTGCCGGAATTTTGCACAGAATGCAGCAATCGTGGCGCGTGTTCGGCAATGAAATGACCAAAATGCCGATGGGCAGTTCCGGCCCAGATCATTGGTGCGTCAATGTTGGTTTCAATGTCCCCGTTCAAAACCGGCAGGTCATCAATTGGTGCGCCGTTTCGACAATGGCGCGCAGAAATTTCTTGTGCCCAATCCGGCCAGATCGGGCCGCTCGGTTGCACCGAACCAGTTTTTGGGTGCAACAACGGCACAACAGTGATGTCCTTAAAGCTTTGCATTAGAACCTAAATACTGGATTAATCAAATTCATCATTCAACCCGCCGCGCGCGATATCGCTGGACAGAAGTTCCCAACTATCGGTGCAGTTTTTGATCGCGGTTTCAATCGACACAGGTGTCAGCTTTCCCTCCACGGTTTTGACCATGCTCAGACGTTCAAGTTTTGCAATCGCGTCATCAATTTCAAAATCAATTACCACGTCAAAGCGCTTCTTGAACCAATGCTCGATTTTATCGTCTAACTGGCTTTGGGTTAGCGGTTTTCCTTCAAAATGCAGCAGGGTATAGGCCAGAAATGCTTCTTTCACTTCCGCATCCTCGGAGGCCGCAATCAGATAATCAAAACAGCCGGCGTTATTGTTCATTTTGTTAAAATGGCTGTTATGGGAGACTTCTTTTTGGTGGCGCAATGTGTGGCGGTCATAGCTTGTCCATTGCCGCACCCCAAGGCCAATGACCGCTGCCAGAATTGCCCCCGCCGCAAGGCCTTTTTTAAGGCTGTCTTCCTCAACCGAGCCGGAAATGCCCAAATAGGCGCTGGCAACCAGCAAAAGCACGGTGAATGACGGAATGATTTTCAACAAAAGCGGGATAATCACAAAAACCGCCGGCACCGAGATCATCAATTTGCGCACAATGCCCAAGGCTGCCTGTGCGTTGGGATACAGTGATTTAATATCGCCCACCGGAATATCGCGGAATAATTTCAAATAGGCCGCACCTGCACGCAATTTGCTTTGTTTTAGTTTTTTGGGTGGGGCTTGCAGGCTGGGAATCATGCAAAAAACCACATGGTCAAATGTCTCGACCTCGATTTCTTTGCGTTTAAAGCCAAAATAAATCGGCACCGAGAATTTTTTCATTCGACGCCCGCGCGCGTAAAACCGCACCTCGGAAAATACGCCTTTTGAGATTTTGATAATGGCCTGCACGCGGCCTTTTTGGCGATCGGAGGCCTCGATTTCTTCGCTGGAAAGATTGCGAAAATTGGCTGCGACCAGAATTTTTTCCAGCTCCTCCAAGAACGCCTCACGGTCGTGTGGGCTGGACATCAAAGCATCGGTTCCGGGGCTATCGGGGTTTAGCCCCACATATAATTCTTTGATATGTTCAGAGCTGGCGAAAAATTCGATATGGAACAACAGCGCCAGCCAGCGGATCAGCTCCGCCATGGGTTTGCGATCATTCGTGGCCAGTTCATGGTCTTTTAGAATCGCTGAAACAATCTCGGATTTGCGCACCGGAATGTAATAATCAAACTGTTCGGGGTTGGTGTTCATATGCCATCTTCAACCGGCGGGCCGAAGCGTGTCAATATACGCGCATCAATCTGGTCGCGGGCTTGGCGATAGGCTTTCAGTTTTTCGTCGCGGCTGCGGCCAAGATCTGTCGGGTCGAATATTGGCCAATATTCGACCTCGAGTGCAAAATACCGTGTATATTCCTGCGCGGCGCGTTGGGCGGCAGGGGACAGGGCGATGATCAGGTCATAGCCATCAATCTGGTCGCCCCATTCCTCCATTTCCTGAAATGATCGCGCTTGGTGTTTTTCCAGCTTTACGTCCAGTTCATCACAAACCGCCACCGTAAATCCGTCGATTTCGATGTCGTGTCTTACGCCGGCTGATTGCACAAATATCTTGGTGCCATAGTATTTTTTCATCAGCCCTTCGGCCATAGGAGAGCGCACAGCGTTGAAATCACAGGCAAACAAAACAGCAGAGGGGGTTTTGTTTGCCATTGCTTTAACCCTTAAAATGCAGAACGCAAATCAGCGTAAAAAGGCGGCGTGCGGTTTTGTGGTCAGTGATAACCTTACCCTCAAGCCGTTCTAGCAGCACCCGGGAACCCTCGTCATGGATGCCGCGACGACCCATATCTATGGCTTCAATCTGGCTGGGAGGTAGGCGTTTTACCGCATCAAAATAGCTTTCACAGATTTGGAAATAATCTTTGATGACTTGGCGAAAGGGTGACAGCGAAAGATGGAATTCACCCAGAGGATTGTCGGTTTCATCCGCAATCGCAAACACCAAACGGCGCTCGATGATAGAGAGCGTCAGCTTAAATGGCCCGTCCGGCGCAGGGCTATCCCCCCGCGCTGGCAGGGCAAAACTGTTTTCCTCCAGCAGATCAAAAATCGCTACGCGGCGTTCTTGTTCGATTTCCGGCGTTGGCGCAGGCAGGCCGCTCTCGTCGAGGTTAATGGCTATAAGTTTACTCATTATTTAACGCGTCCAATCTGGCACGAACCGATAATCCGTGGGCCTCAAGGCTTTCGGATTTGGCAAGGGTTTCAGCCGCAGGGCCAATGGCGCGCAGGCTGGCAGGAGTCATACGCGAAATTGTGGTTTTTTTCATAAAATCAAGCACATTCAAGCCGCTGGAAAACCTTGCGGAACGCCCTGTGGGCAGCACATGGTTTGGCCCGCCAACATAATCACCGATGGCTTCGGGGGTATAAGCCCCGATGAATATCGCGCCGGCGTGGATGGTTTTGGTGGCCAGTTCTTCGGCGTCTGCCACGCATATTTCAAGGTGTTCCGGTGCGATCTGGTTGGAAAGCTCAGCTGCCTGATCAAGGGTTTCAACTACAATTATCGCGCCAAAGTCAGCCCAGCTTTTGCCTGCGATTAAACGGCGTTCCAGCGTTTCAAGCCGTTTTTCAACAGCGGCCACAACCATTTGGCCAAATGCGGCGTTGTCCGTAATCAGAATGGATTGCGCGCTTTCGTCATGCTCTGCCTGTGACAGCAGGTCCAGCGCGATCCAGTCGGGGTTATTGTCTTTGTCCGCAATTATTAGAATTTCGGATGGGCCTGCGATCATATCAATCCCGACTTGGCCAAAAACCTGGCGCTTGGCCTCAGCCACAAAAGCATTGCCGGGACCGGTGATTTTATCAACCGCACGGATGGTTTCGGTCCCGTAAGCCATTGCCGCAACGGCCTGAGCGCCGCCAATGCGATACACGGTTTCCACACCGGAAAGCCGCGCAGCCAGCAATACCAGCGGGTTAACTTTTCCGTCTGGCGTAGGTGCGCAAATCGTCAGATTTTTAACACCCGCAACCGTTGCCGGAATGGCATTCATCAATACCGAGCTAGGATAAGACGCCAAACCGCCCGGCACATAAAGCCCCGCCGCAGACACAGCCGACCAGCGCCAGCCTAGGTCTGCGCCTATTTCATCGGTCCAGCGGGCATCTTGTGGCAGTTGTTTTTCGTGATAGGTTTTGATCCGTGCTGCGGCCAATTCCAGTGCGTTGCGCTCGATTGCCGGAACCGTGGAAATGGCGACGTTGATTTCATCAGCCGAAAACGCCAGCGTTTCCGGTGTTAGATCAAAGCGGTCAAATTTTGCGGTCAGTTCTATCACAGCCGCATCACCGCGCTGCTGCACATCTGCAATAATACCTGCCACAATCCCGTGAACGTCTGAATTCGATTCGCGTTTGGCAGCCAGAAAACTGGCGAATTGAGCAGCAAAATCAGCGTCGGTTATTGTTAGAAAAGTTGGCATTGCTGTGGCTCCGTAGGACTTGCGCTTTGGTTATCGTGCAAGACGTTCAACTGCAAGCTCCGGCATGGCCGAATCGTGATGATGCCAATATCATAATTTATCAATAAATCTGGACTTAACGAGGGGTCCATCTGGTCAGGGTATGATACGCATAAGACCTATAGAGTGGCTTAAGGGAGCCGGAAATCATCACAACCTACAACAATAAAACCTGCAAGCAATATATTGAAAACTTCTTGACAGGTAGGGCGGTTATGTCCAGTCTTGTTCAATCATGTGCGGCACAAGATTTTATGGGCTGCTTTGTAGGGGGTTTGGTAAATAATTGAACAATGTGACCTTGCCTAAAGGTCAAAAACAACTCAAACTCAAAAACAATATGCTATCGTCATAAGAATGATACGCTATTGGATATTGTCGCAATAAGACAATTGGGCCGGCAAGCCGGTTTAATAAAATAACAACGGAGAGAAAACTATGAAACGAATATTATTATCTGGTGGCGCGCTGATCGCAATGACAGGGGCGGCTGCGGCTGCGACTTGTCCTGCGGTGACAGTGGCTGATATGATGGGGGTTGCCGATGGTGCATTTCCTCAGCAATATGAATTGTCGGAATTTGAATCGCTTGCCGATTGCACCATCGAGTTCTCGGCTAATCCTGCATCCGATGATCTGAATGCCCGCATTCGTGGCAACGGTCCGCTGCCATCGCTGGCTGATCGTTTGCCATCTGAGCCTCTGGTTGTGGCCCCTTACGATTCTATTGGTTCGTATGGCGGCACGCTTGATGCGCTGTCAAACGCCACGGAATCGGGCACATCTGACTTTATGTCGGTTCGCCATGTGAACCTTGTGCGGTATTCCGATGATCTTCAGACAATCGTGCCAAACATTGCCAAGGGTTGGGAGTGGAACGCAGATTTCACCCAGCTGACATTCTTCCTGCGTGAGGGTCACAAATGGTCAGACGGCGCGCCGTTTACTGCCCATGACGTGAAGTTCTGGTATGATAATCTGGCTACCGACAGCAATGTTCGCGAAATTCCAAAAGATTATGTTTTGGTTGCTGGCGAAGAAATTGATGTTGTGGTTGCTAATGACACAACCGTTGTGTTCAACCTGCCATCGCCTAAGCCTGGTCTGTTGTCGCATTTTGCCAACCATTATGCGCAGGGCTTCCAGCCGCGCCATTTCCTTGGCCAGTTCCACCCTGACATTGATCCAAATGCTGATGCAAATGCACAGGCAGTTGGTTTTGAAGACGGTTATGCTGCGATCAAAGGTTATTATGGTAACTCTGACTGGATGGACACACCAACACCTATGTTGGCCCACCCTGATCTGGTTGCTGGTTTGCCAGCAGACACGGTACCAACTTTGGAAAGCCACATCATTATCTCGGAAAATACCGAAGGCCGCCGTTTGGTTGCCAACCCGTATTTCTTCCAGGTTGATACGACTGGCCAACAGCTTCCTTATATCAACGAGCAAGACGAACTGTTTGTTGGCGAAAGCGAAGTGCGTTTGCTGAAACTGATCAACTCCGAAGTTGACTATAAGTCTCAAGCATTGAACCTTGATTATGCGCCCTTGCTTCTGGAAAACCAAGAAGCCGGTAATTTCTCCGTATCGCTACGGCCTGAAATCGCTATGGGTGTGTTCTCGTTTAACGTAACATCCGAAGATCTGGAAAAACGTGCCGTATTTGGTGATATTCGTTTCCGTCAGGCGATGTCTGTTGCCATGAACCGCGACGAGATCAACGAAGTTGTTTACTTTGGTCTTGGTCAGCCGCAGCAATATACTGCATTCTCGCCACTACCGAGCTTTGTGACCGAAGACATGGCACAGGCTTATGCACAGTTTGACCCTGATATGGCGAATGCTTTGTTGGACGACATGGGCATGGTCGATGTTGACGGTGACGGTATGCGTGAATTGCCAAATGGCGATACGCTGGTGCTGAACATGCAGGTTGCGACCCAAGGTATTTCAATCAAACTGGTTGAACTTGTGGGCCAAAACTGGCGCGAAGTCGGCATCAACAGCACTGTGAAAGAAGTAACAACGGATGAATACCGTTCTGCACAGTCGTCAAACCAACTTGACGTGATGATGTATGCCAAAGGTCAGCCTCTGGCGGTTATCCTTGGTAACTCTGAGGTATTCCAGCCACCGTTCGATAACTACTTCAACATCCGTACAGGTATGTTGTGGGGTGAATATATCGACACCGAAGGCGCCTCGGGTGTTAAACCACCTGAGTATGTCTATGACATGATGGCTGACATCAATGCGTTCCAAGGCGCGATTGCTGGTTCGGACGAATCCAATGAAATTGGTGCGCGTCTGGTTCAGAACGTTGTCGATAACCTTCTGTTCATTGGTACTGTGAAAGCGGTTGCACCGATCTATCACAACAATGACCTGAAAAACGTGACCGAGTTCGTAACTCAGTCTTACGCTTACTATCGGACCTATCCTTACCGCGCTACTCAGTGGTGGTTGGACGAATAATCCGGTTGTTATGACCTGAAAAAATTGCGGGCGGCCTTTGGTTGCCCGCGGTTCAAAAAAATACTGATCGACAAACGGCCAGAAAATACTCAGCGGGGAGATAGCTAGGTAATGCTTCAATTTTCAAAATTTGTCACGATTCGGGCTTTGCTGGCCATACTGACCCTTATTCTGGTGTCGTTTATCGTATTTTCCCTCATGGAACTGGTGCCCGGCGATTGCGCCGAGCGTTATGTTGCTTTCAAAAATTCCCAAGGGTCGATTATCACGCCCGCTGATGTTCAAGTTGAACGGGTCCGGTTGGGGCTTGATCAACCATATGTCCAGCGCTGGGCTAGCTGGATTGTCAATGCTTTCCAAGGCGAGTTCGGCGATAGCTGTATCTTGCGCGTTAACATTGCCCAGCTTTTGGGCCAAAAATTCTGGCTAAGCCTTGGCTTGTGTCTGTCGGCACTTATCCTTGCTTATGCAATCGCTATTCCGGTTGGCATTCTTGCCGCAACATCAAAAAGCGCTGCGCTGAACAACACGCTCCGCTTGGTCAGCTATCTTGGTCTGGCATTGCCAAACTTCTTGCTGGCATTGATGATTATGCTATTTTCTACTGTCATGTTTGGCGAAAGTTTGACGGGGCTGTTCTCAAAAGAATATCGAGACGCGCCGTGGGATTATGCAAAGTTCAAAGATTTCATGAGCCATGCGTGGTTACCGGTGTTTATTCTGGGTTGGTCAGCAACGGCCTTTGCTATTCAAACCGTGCGGGCGTTGATGTCTGACGAGGTTGGCAAACTGTATGTGACTGCCGCCGAAGCGCGCGGCGTGACCGGCAGGCGGTTATTGATGCGCTATCCGGCGCGACATGCGCTTAGCCCGATCATCAACTCCCTTGGTTTTGACCTTAACCGGATATTTAACGAACTGCCGATTGTGGCGTTGATCCTGACATTGACCGAAGCAGGTTCGTTATTGATCGAAGCCTTGGCGCGCTCAAATGACCAACAATTGGCGGGGGCGATTATCTTTATGCTGACGGCTGCGATTGTGACAATAAACTTTGTGACCGACATAATCTTGGCGCTCACCGATCCGCGGGTCCGCCGCTCCATAGTAGGGTGATTGACATGGCAAAAGCATCAACAAACACCGACGGCGTTAACCAGAAATCCAAAGAGGCGTATTTTACCGCCTCGCAAGGGCAATTGATCTGGCAGCGGTTCAAGAAAAACAAATCTGCGCTTATTGGCGCATGGGTTTTGATTCTCCTGATCCTGTCGGGTGTATTCGCCCCGTTTCTAACGCCTTATGACCCAACCATCGCGGGCCGTGACAAAGACTATTTGAATGGCGCGCCGCAAATTCCGCAATTTTGCGATGATAACGGCTGTTCTTGGCGGCCATTTATTTACACGCAGGAACGCACCCGGGACATCACAACAAATTTTCGGTGGGTGACAACGGTTAAGGATGGGTTGGAAGACCGGCGCTATGTCCAGTTTTTTGTGGAAGGCGCCGAATACCGTTACCTGCGCTTAAACATAAACCTGCCCGGCGATGCGCTGGATTTTGAGATCCCCGGCTTAACTTTTAACACCCGTTTGTTTGGTGTCGATAAAGGGATGATCCATATTTTTGGCACGGATTCGACCGGCAAAGACATTTATTCCCGAACCCTGACCGCGATCAATACATCGCTCGCGGTGGGCACGATCGGGGTGTTTATCGCCTTTGTTCTGGCGCTGGTCATAGGGGGGACTGCCGGGTATTATGGCGGCTGGTTAGATTCAGTTCTGCAAATGATGACGGACACAGTCCGAACCATTCCGAGCATTCCGTTATTTATGGCACTGGCGGCATTTATCCCCGATACATGGAGCGCGGAGGCGAGGTTCTTTTTTATCTCGATGGTGCTGGGCCTGATCGGGTGGCCCACATTGGCCCGGCGCATCAGAACCCATCTGTTAACCGAGCGCAATCAGGAATATGTGCTGGCAGCGCAGCTTTGCGGGGCCACTCCGGGGCATGTTATCCGGCGGCATTTGTTGCCTAGCTTTACCAGCTATATCATCGTCGATCTGGTGATTTCATTCCCCTATATGGTGCTGTCTGAAACGGCGCTGTCATTTATTGGATTAGGTCTGAAAGACCCGGTGAATTCATTGGGGGTGATGTTGCAAAACGTGACCTCAGCAGATGTTTTGCTGAATTATCAGTGGTATTTCATTCCGGTGATTTTCTTTATTGTTCTTGTGTTGGCCTTTGTGTTCGTCGGTGACGGATTACGAGACGCAGCTGACCCTTATTCGGATGCCAGTAAATGACACGATTATTAGACGTAGAAAACCTGACCCTGCAATTTAAAACCGACGAGGGCCTGATCACCGCGATTGATGACGTGTCGTTCTCGCTTGATGCTGGTGAAATCATGGGGCTGGTGGGCGAAAGCGGCTCAGGAAAATCGGTAACAGCAAAATCGTTGATGCGGCTAAACCCGTCCAACGCGATTTATGGACCGGATACCAAAATCACTTTGCATCTGGATGATGGGCCGATTGATGTGATGTCTTTGAAAAAAGGCAAAGACATGCGGGTCATTCGCGGCGGCGCGATCTCGATGATTTTTCAGGAACCGATGGCCAGCTTTGCACCAGCGATTACAATCGGTAAACAAATGGTTGAGCAGTTGCAAATCCATACCGGCATGAACTTCAAACAGGCCACAGAACTGTCGATCGAGATGTTGAACCGTGTTGGTATTTCCGATGCTTCCAGTCGTTTTGGACAATATGCGTTTGAATTATCCGGCGGTATGCGCCAGCGCGCCATGATCGCCATGGCCTTGTCGACCAAGCCAAAATTGCTAATCGCGGACGAGCCAACGACGGCGCTGGATGTAACCATTCAGGCGCAGGTGATTGATCTGATGAAAGATCTGGTCAAGGAATTCGGCATGGGCATTGTGTTTATCACTCATGATCTGGGCGTCATTGCCCAAACCGCTGACAAGGTGGCAGTGATGTATTTGTCCCGTGTCATTGAGCGCGGTCCGGTGCGTGATGTTATTCGCAACCCGAGCCATCCCTATACCAAAGGTCTGTTGGCAGCATTGCCCAGCCTTGATGATCTGGACACGCCGCTTCAGGCTATTCCGGGTGATATTCCGTCACCGTTGGAACGGCCCCCGGGCTGTGTTTTCCATACCCGTTGCGGTGATAATATGGGGGATGTTTGTTCTGCGGCCATCCCCGATTTTATAAATATTAACAAAAATCATACGGCTGCGTGCCATTTATATAGCGAGGCGTCAACATGAGCGACGACAATGTTCTGATCTCAGCCCGCGACCTGTCAGTGCACTTTCCGCTGGCCAATAAATCCATCTTTGGTCCGCCCCCGGTGGTAAAAGCCTGTGAGGGTATCAATCTTGATATTGCCAAAGGCAGCTTTTTTGGCCTCGTGGGCGAAAGCGGCTCTGGCAAAACCACCCTTGGCCGCGCCTTGCTAAAGGCCGCGCCAATCACCCGTGGGGAAGTGAAATACGACGACGGAGAGGTCCAGATTGATCTTACCAATGTCGATAAAAAAGGCCTGAATGAATACCGCAAACGTGCCCAGCTTATTTTCCAAGATCCGTATGCGGCGCTTAGCCCGCGCATGACGGTGCGCGATATTATCGCCGAACCGCTGGAGGTCATGGGCCTAACCAAAACCCGCGAAGAAACCGACGCGCGTGTGCGTGAGATCGCGCTGAAATGCCGGTTGAATCTTGAACATTTGCGCCGTTTTCCGCACGCATTTTCCGGCGGTCAACGCCAGCGGATTTCGATTGCGCGGGCGCTGGTTTCAAACCCGCAATTTGTCGTGGCTGACGAATCTGTGGCGGCGCTGGATGTGTCTATTCAGGCTGATGTTTTGAACCTGCTGAAGGAAATACAGCAGGAAATGGGCCTGACATTTTTGTTTATCAGCCATGATCTAAGTGTGGTTGCCCATGTTTGTGATTATGTCGCCGTGATGTATCTGGGCCGTTTGGTCGAAACCGCGCCAACCCGGGAATTATTCGCCAACCCGCGCCATCCTTACACCAAGGCATTATTATCGGCCATTCCGTCGCTGGACCCTGACGCCCCGAAAACGGCACAGAAACTTGAGGGCGAAATTCCGTCACCCACCAACCCGCCACCTGGCTGCAAATTCCAGACCCGTTGTCCGAACGCCATTGATATTTGCCGCGTGGATGAACCCAAGCTGCAACATTCCAGCAGCGGCCATGAGGTTGCTTGCCATCGCTGGCAGGAATTGATGGACGAGGGCTAAATCTTGCTTGCAGCATTGCGGAGCTTCCCCTAGCCTCAGCCAATGCATCCAAACCCGATATTCCGAAAAGCCGATGGTCAGACGACGCTTTTTTTTGCAAAAGCGCGCGGGTTTGGCACGCTAAGTATCAACGGTAGCGCTGGCCCGCTGGCGGCGCATATTCCGTTTATTCTGTCGGATGACAGCAGCAAAGCCATGTTGCATCTGGTGCGATCCAATCCGATTGCCCGACTGGGTAATGATGCCAAAGCATTGCTGGTTGTGAACGGGCCAGACGGGTATATATCGCCGGATTGGTACAAGGTAGACCAGCAAGTTCCGACATGGAATTATATTGCTGTGCATCTGCGCGGCGTGCTGAATATTCTGCCAGATGATGCGCTCGAGCCCCATCTTCGTGCATTGTCCGGGCATTTTGAACAACAGCTTTTACCCAAACCCGTTTGGCTTTTGGATAAGGTTTCGGATGAGAACAAAGCCAAAATGATGCGGATGATTGTGCCGGCTGAATTAAAGATCAGCCAAATTGATTCCACTTGGAAACTTAGCCAAAACAAACCGGATACCGCGCGAATTTCAGCAGCGGATGCAGTTGAAACCAGCCCAATCGGGTTTGAGCAACGCCAACTAGCGCAGCATATGCGTGACCACAACGGAGAATGATATGAGGCTTTTCTACGCGCCCACCTCACCTTATGTGCGCAAAGTTATGGTTGCGTTGATCGAAACCGGACAGCGCGATGATGTTGAACTGGTGCCTGTTGCAATCTCTCCGACAAAACCGGGTGATCAGGTGCCGGATGCCAATCCGCTGGGTAAAATACCGTGCCTGATCCGGGATAATGGCAAACCGATTTATGACAGTCGGGTGATCTGCCGGTATCTTGATACGTTACATAACGGTGAAAAACTATATCCCGAAGCAACCCTGTGGGATACGCTGACGCTTGAATCTTTGTCCGATGGTATCAATGACGCAGCGGTTTCAATGGCTTATGAGCGCCTGCTGCGGCCAGAAGAAATCCAGTTTCAGGATTGGATTGAGGCCCAATGGGTAAAGATAAACCGCGCGCTGGACAGCCTGGAAAATAGCTGGATGGCGCATTTGAAAGGCGTGCCGGATATGGCCTGCCATGCTGTTTGTGCCTCACTGGGGTATCTTGATTTGCGCCATTCTGATCGTGGCTGGCGTGATACACACCCCGAATTGGCCATTTGGGAGGCTGCATATGTGCAGCGCCCCGCCATGCAATCCACCATTCCGGCCTTGCCAAAATAAATGACCCACACACAGCGCCCTTTGCTTGCTGCATTCATGATGCTGTCTGTTGCCGCTATTTTTGCAGGGCTGTCAATTATTGCTAAGGCGCTGGGCACTGGGTATGGCGGCGCTGCTTTGCACCCGTTTATGATCAGTTTTGGGCGGTTTGGGTTTGCCTTTATTGGCTTGATGATTGCTGCGGCGATCATCAGGCCAAAGTTTGAAAACCCGGATTTCCCCCTCCATATTGGCCGCTCAATTGCCGGCTGGATGGGGGTCACGCTGCTGTTTGCTGCGGTGGCCCGAATGCCGGTTTCTGACGCAACCGCCATTAGTTTTTTGAACCCGGCTTTCACAATGCTGTTTGCCATTGCTTTTCTGGGTGAGCGTATTGGAAAATTTCGCTGGGTTGCAATGGGCATTGCAATGATCGGCGCCATGGTTTTGTTACGCCCGGGGGGTGGTATTTTTCAGCCCGTCGCCTTTATTGCGCTGGGCTCCGCAATCATAACAGGGCTAGAAGCAGTTTTGATCAAAATGCTTAGCGGCAAGGAAAAGCCGCTGCAAATTCTTATTATCAATAACTGTATCGGGGTTGTAATTGCCGGCATTGCCGCAAGTTTTTTCTGGACCATGCCAAGCCCGACCCAATGGCTGCTTTTGGCCATTATCGGCTTTGTTATGATCGGGGTGCAGACCTTGTTTATTTTGGCGATGCGCGCCGCAGAGGCCAGTTTTGTAATGCCATTCATGTATGCCACGCTGATTTTTGCATCATTATATGACTTTTGGATATTTGACGTAACACCCGATTTTACCAGCTTTGTCGGGGCTGGCATCATTTTGACAGGTATGATTTTTCTAGCCTGGAGAGAGGCGTTAGCGCAGCGTAAATCTAGGCAATAGCTGACAAGCCATCCGCGTCAGACACATGGCACATCATGGCGCTATCCCCCAATTCTTCAAATAATTCCACGCCGGTGCCGGTCAGCCAGGCTTGTGCATTCAGCGCGGTGATTTCCCTATAAAGCGCGGCACGGCGCGCGGAATCCAGATGGGCGGCAACTTCGTCCAGCAGTAAAATCGGCGGGGCGCCAAAATCAGTGGCCAAGGCGCGGGCATTTGCAAGAATAAGCGAAATCAACAGGGCTTTTTGTTCGCCGGTTGAGCATAATTTCGCGGCAGTATTTTTAGCGGCGTAAACCGCATGCAGGTCAGCGCGGTGCGGGCCAATCAATGTGCGGCCGGCTGCCATATCCCGGCTTCTGCCCGCACCAAGTGCTTCGATAAGCGCATCAGCGCTCGGTTCGGGGCGTGCGCCATCAGCCGCAAGCAATGCCAAATCAGCTTGCGGAAATTCGGATTCTGCACAATCTTGCGCCACTCGCAAACGGTTCAAAACGTCAATGCGATTTCGGGTTATTTCCGCACCTGCTTTTGCCATTTGGGTCTCTAGCGCAGCATACCACGCCATGTCACGGGTTTGATCCTTAAGTAACCGATTGCGTTCGCGCATGGATTTTTCATAAATCAGGGTTGCCTCAGCGTGGCTTGGGTGAAAGCTCAGGACCATGCGGTCCAGAAACCGGCGGCGCTCTGACGCGCCCTCAACCCACAAACGATCCATGACCGGTACCAGCCAGACGATGCGGGCTAAATAGCCAAGCGCGGTTTGCGAGGCTCTTTTGCCGTCGATTTCCACAAACCGCCCAGCATCAGCCATGCTTTTGGTGGAAACCTCATGAATTTCGGACAAGCTGTTGATTTCTGCACGAACCCGCCAGCCCAGGTTTTCTGGAGTGCGCATAAGTTCATCTGATGTAGCACGGCGCAATCCGCGGCCCGGCGAGAGCATGGAAACCGCCTCAAGAATATTGGTTTTACCCGCACCGTTTGCGCCGTAAAGCGCAATAATGGGTTTGGTGGGTTCAATCTGGGCTGATTTATAAGATCGAAAATGCGACAGCGAAAGCGCCTTGATCGCCAAGCGAGGCATTACACCCGCATCGGCATTACCACGTAAATGGCGCTGTCATCATTGCCTTCGCGCATCAAGGTCGGGTCTCCGGATGAATTAAACATAAACACCGCATTTTCGCGATCAACCTGATTGGCGATTTCCAGCAAGTATTTGGCGTTAAAACCAATTTCCAGTGGTTCGTCGCTGTATGCCACAGACAGTTCTTCATCTGCGGCGCCGCTATCGGGGGCATTAACCGACAAAACCAGACGGTCTTCATCCAGAGTCAGCTTCACTGCGCGCGAACGCTCGGAAGAAACGGTCGAAACCCGATCAACCGCACTGGCAAATTCTTTGGCGTCAACTTCCAGCCGTTTGGTATTGCCGCTGGGAATAACCCGCGTGTAATCAGGGAAAGACCCGTCAATAACCTTGCTGGTCAGGGTAATATCAGGTGTGGCAAACCGGATTTTGGTTTCAGAGACCGAAACCGCGATCATCGCATCATCATCATCAAGCAATTTGCGCAACTCATTAACGGTTTTGCGCGGCACAATCACGCCGGGCAAATCATCGGCGCCTTCGGGCAGGTCGGCATCAATGCGCGCAAGGCGGTGGCCATCGGTGGCAACACAGCGCAGCACCCGCCCATCAGCCGAATCGCTGGCATGGAAATAAACACCGTTTAGATAATAGCGGGTTTCCTCGGTGGAAATCGCAAATTTGGCTTTATCAAACAAGCGCCGCAACACCGCAGCTTTGCAGCCGAAATTACATTCATAATCGCTGCTGGCCATGATGGGGAAATCTTCGCGGGGCAGGGTAGCAAGGCTGAAATGGGAGCGACCCGCCTTGATTTCCAGCCGCCCTGATGCGCCATCATCATGCAATTCAACCATGGCACCATCGGGCAATTTACGCACAATTTCATGCAACATATGCGCCGGAACGGTGGTGGCACCGGCGCGTTCAACCACGGCTGCGCCTTTGTCGATCACTTCAATGTCGAGGTCGGTCGCACGAAAATGGATTTCTGCGCCATCGGCCTCGATCAGCACATTTGCCAGAATGGGGATGGTATTGCGCCGCTCCACAACCGATTGGGCGCGGCTCATCGCGCTAAGAAGGGCGGAGCGTTCGATGCTAGCTTTCATAATCCTCACCAGTCAATTGTTGGAAAAATATTCTAGCGGATGACGGTAAAAGTGCAAGATACATTACCATAGTTTTAAGCCAGAACCGCATAAATACCCTGTGCCAAAACCACTTTTATTTATGCCGGTTGCCGATTTTGGCATAAGTGGCAAAAAGCGGCAGGCCGACAAAGATAAATCCGCCAACCAGATTGCCCAAAATGGTCGGGATCTCGTTCCAGATCAGATAATCGACAAAGGTAAAGTTACCATCCAGCAAAAGCCCGGAAGGAAACAGAAACATGTTTACGATGGAATGTTCAAACCCAAGGTAAAAGAAAAGCATGATCGGCATCCACATTACAACAACTTTGCCGGTTACACTTGGTGTTAGATAGGCGCCGACCACAGCCGTGCATACCATCCAGTTGCACAACACCCCCCGAATAAACAAGGTTAGCATGCCGCCAGCGCCGTGGGCCGCATATCCGAGGGTCCGGCTTTCGCCAATAATGGCAAGCTCTTGGCCGATCAGGTTGGGTGGGCTGGTAAACCCGTAGGTTAAGGTAATGGATATCAGCACTGCAATCGTAAACGCGCCAGAAAGATTTCCGGTAAATACCAGCCCCCAGTTTCGCAACATTCGCCTAACAGTCACACCGCGCCGTTTGGCCATTAATGCTAAAGGCACCAGCATAAAAACCCCGGTCAGCAGATCAAATCCAAGCAAAGAAAGCAGCACAAATCCGACAGGAAACAGAATAGCGCCAATCAGAGGTTGGCCGGTATTAACGCTGATGCTAATGGCAAAAGCCGCCGCCAGCGCCAAAAAAGCACCCGCCATAAAAGACCGTATCAACGTGTCTTTTGTGGACATGAATACCTTGGATTCGCCTGCGTCGATTAGCTTTTCAACAAGGTCTGCTGGTGCGAGATGTGTCATGCTGTTCCCAAGGCCAATACGGTTTATGCTTCTAGCATCCGGCGCAATAATTCAACATCTTCAGCGACTTGGCTGTCGGAAAGCTTCAATGCCTCAATGCGTTTGACCGCATGAATAACCGTGGTGTGATCTCGTCCGCCAAATTTCCGGCCAATTTCCGGCAAGGATTTCGAGGTCAGCATTTTTGACAAAAACATGGCTACTTGACGGGGCCGCGCCACCGCGCGGGCGCGACGGGCTGACAAAAGATCAGACATGCGCAAATTGAAATGATCAGCCACCTTGCGCTGAATTTCGTCAATCGTAACCTTGCGCTCCGAAGCCCGCAAAATATCCGTTAGGCATTCTTGCGCCATATCCAGCGTGATTTCACGCCCGACCAGCGATGAAAATGCGATCAGCCGCGTTAATGCGCCCTCCAACACCCGCACATTCGATGAAATCCGGTGTGCCAGAAATTCCAGCACTTTCGGGTCCATATCAACGCCGGGATTTTGCTTGATCTGGGCTTCGGCTTTGGAATGCAGAATGCCAAGGCGTAGTTCATAATCGGTCGGGTGCAGATCAACCACAAGCCCGCATTGCAGGCGCGAGCGGATGCGTTCTTCCAGCCCGTCAATCTCGCCCGGCGCACGATCCGCGGAAATGATGATTTGTTTGTTGGTTTCGATCAAGGCATTAAAGGTATGGAAAAATTCGTCCTGGGTGGAATTTTTACCAGCAATGAATTGCACATCATCAACCATCAACACATCAACCGACCGGAAAAGCTCCTTAAAGGTATACATATCCTTAAAGCGCAAAGCCTGCACAAACCGGTGCATGAATTGCTCGGCCGAGATATATAATACCCGCGCGCGGGGATCTCGCGCCTGCATCTCATGGGCAATTGCGTGCATCAGGTGGGTTTTGCCAAGGCCAACACCGCCATATAAAAACAACGGATTAAACGAAACGGGGCCGCCCTCGGCCACGCGGCGCGCGGCGGCATGGGCCAGCTCATTGGGTTGGCCAACCACAAATCCGTCAAAGGTAAATCGGTCATCAAGCGGTGATGAAGGCAGTTCTTTTTCCTGAACCTTGGGCGCAGCAGATTTTACAGCGGGTTTTGCGGCCGTTGATTTATGCGCGGCAGCATTGAATTCCAAGCGGCTAACTTTGGTTTCTTCAACTGAAAACAGGTGCAGAATTGCATCACCATAATTACGCGAAACCCAATTGCCCATGAAACTTGTCGGCACAGTAAAGCGCGCAACCGCGTTTTCGACGCCGTCAAAAACCAACGGGTCGATCCAGTTTTTGAACGCATCGCCACCAATGGAATTATGCAATTCCGTGCGAATTCTACCCCAGATATTTTGTTCCATTCCGTCCCTATTTTCCGCAAGGCGCTTTTGCGCCATTATTGTTGTAATTGTATTTTTTATGTTTGCCGCCATGGCAGGCCGAATTTCTTCCAGCCGTTTAATGTTCCGCGTCTTTGATCATCATCCAGATCACCCTCAAAACCGCTGGCGATGCTTATGCATTTATATTCATGGCCATGGATTTGGGCGTTGGCATTAACCGCGTTTGCCGCCAATATTGACCGCACACCCGAACGGCAGATGAAAAAAATCGTACCGTCATATTCTTCGCCCAAAAGCGAGGCCAGTTCTTCTGCAAAAATCGAATTGATGTTTTTGTCAGGAAAATCGCGCCACTGCATTCGAATGACCGGTTTGCCAACGCTATCAAGGCTTGGCCCACCAACAAAATACCATTCGGCGCGGGTGCGCACGTCTACCAAAACCGAATTTTGGTCGCTGGCCAGGAAATCCCAAGCTTTTTGAGGCGATGTTTCTGCAATTTTTGTTTTTGACGGCATTTCAGTTTCTTTTTGTTTGGGCAAATCCATCAGTCGAAAAATGAAAAGACAACAGCATTCAAAGGCGGCAAACATTGTGCCGCAAGCAGGTTTCTAAACATTTGACGACGCTTTCGGGCAGAGAGCAGACAGATTCGCGAAGCGTGAGGTCAAGCTATCCAACAGCACAGATTCGGGCAATGGGCGCAAAGCGAGAATATAGGGATTCTAGGGTAATAAAAAAAATATAAGATTTGACAAAAGAAAAGGCACGCCAAAAAGCGTGCCTGTCAGATTCGGTATACTATGGTCAGCGTTTAGGCGGCCATTGCATTTACGCGTGCAGCAAGGCGCGAAACCTTACGGCTGGCGGTTGATTTATGCCAAATACCCTTGGTTACGCCGCGCATGATTTCTGGCTGAGCAGATTTCAATGCTTCGGCTGCGACTTTTTGGTCGCCGCCGGTAATGGCTTCTTCAACGCGACGGATGAAGGTTTTGATCCGTGTGCGACGGTTTTTGTTAATCTCGGCACGGCGTTCAGCAGTGCGGGCACGTTTTTTACTTTGGGGCGAATTTGCCATGTATAAATTCCGGTTCTTTACATATTGAAAGATGAAGCGTTTCTCTACGCCCGAGTCTAACCTAAGTCAACACATCCTCGCGTTATTTATCGCGAAATTGCGGTTCACGCTTCTGTGCAAAGGCATTCATGCCCTCGGATTGGTCTTCAGTTGCGAATAATGAGTAAAAAACCCGCCGTTCAAACAGGATTCCTTCGCGCAAAGTGGTCTCATAGGCGCGATTAACCGATTCTTTGATCGCCATTGTGGTAATCAGCGATTTTTCAGCGATTTTGGCGGCGGTTGCCTGTGCGTCTTTCATTAAATCAGCGACCGGAACAACACGGCTTACCAGCCCCGAGCTTTCGGCCTCAGCCGCATCCATAAACCGCCCTGTCAGGTTCATTTCCATGGCTTTTGATTTGCCAACGAATCGGGTCAGGCGCTGGGTGCCGCCAATGCCCGCCATCACACCCAAGTTGATTTCCGGTTGGCCAAATTTGGCAGTGTCGGAGGCAATAATAAAATCACACATCATCGCCAGTTCACAGCCGCCACCCAAGGCATAGCCGGAAACAGCAGCAATAATCGGTTTACGAATGCGGGTGATTGTTTCGGTTTCATGGGTGAAATAATCCGACAGGAACATATCAACAAAGCTTTGCTCAGCCATTTCCTTGATATCCGCACCAGCGGCAAAAGCCTTTTCTGAGCCGGTAATAATGATCGCCCGTATATTTTTGTCTTTGTCGGCGTCAGTCAGGGCTGTGCCGAGTTCCGTCAGCAATGCTCCGTTCAGCGCATTCAATGCGTCCGGGCGGTTTAGGGTAATGGTTAAAACGTGGTCTGTGACCTTAACAAGGATGTTTTCAAAAGCCATAATTATTCCCCTTGGCAGCTATCAAGCCAACAGGTCTAACACGATTTTTGGCCTTGGCAACCCTATTGCTGGCCTATTGCTGGCATTTTGGGCAATGAAACGTGGAGCGCCCCGATTGCGCAAACCGCTGAATTTCTCCGTTGCATTCAGGGCGATTGCAGGGCTGATTTTCGCGGCCATAAACCGCAAATGAATGCTGGAAATACCCTAGTTCTCCGTCGGTTTGCCGATAATCTTTAAGTGAAGAACCGCCTGCTTTGATGGCGTCTTCCAACACCGTTCGGATGATTGGCACAAGGTCGGCAATGGCCGGTTCAGAAAGTTCCCCCGCCAAAGTGTCGGGCGCAATATTGGCACGCCACAACGCTTCACAAACATATATATTGCCAAGCCCTGCAACGATTTTCTGGTCCAGCAAGGCGGATTTGATCGGCATTTTGCGGTTCTTGAATTTTTCAAACAAATATTGGATGTCAAACTGGTTTCCCAAGGGTTCTGGCCCCAGATTTGCCAGCATTTTGTGTTCTTCAACCGAATCGGTCGCACATAAATCCATGGCACCAAACCGCCTTGCGTCATTAAAAATAATCCGGGCGCCGCCGGACATATCCAGTATTACATGGTCATGTTTTTCTGGTGGTGGCTGGTCCATGGCAATCAACATCCGCCCCGACATGCCCAGATGGATAATCAGCGTTTCCCCCGAATCTAGATCAGCCAGAATGTATTTGGACCGCCGCCGCAAACGCTCAACCATTTTGCCGGTCAGCCGCGCTGCCATATCCGCAGGGAAAGGCCAGCGCAGATCGGGGCGGCGGATATCGGCCTGTGTAATTTGAAACCCCGTCATCGCTGGTTCAAGTCCGCGTCGCACGGTTTCGACCTCTGGTAATTCTGGCATGTTATCCTTTCGGTTTTGGCTTGTGACTGCGCGCCACCACGCTTATCTTTAGCCCATGACAACAGCCCTGATAACCCATGATGATTGCCTAAACCACATCAACCCGCCCGGCCACCCCGAACAGGTGGCGCGGCTGAAAGCGGTGAGCGATGCTTTGCAGGGTTTTGACCTGTTGCGTATTGAGGCGCCGCTGGGCATCGAGGCTCATATCCTGCGCTGTCATCCGCAATCTCATATTGACCATATAAAGGCCGCCGGCATTGGCCCGCTGGACCCTGATACCCATATGTCGGCAGGGTCGCTTAACGCGGCACTGCGGGGTGTTGGCGGAATTATTATGGCCGTTGATATGGTGATGAACGGTGATGCGGATAACGCATTTGTTGCCTGCCGCCCCCCCGGCCATCACGCCGAAACCAGTAAACCGATGGGGTTTTGCCTGTTTGGCAATGTGGTGATTGGGGCGAAACATGCGTTGGAGCATCACGGATTGCAGCGCGTTGCGATCATGGATTTTGACGTGCATCACGGCAATGGCACACAAGATCTGGTCTGGAATGATGCACAAATATTCTTTGCCTCGACCCATCAAATGCCGCTTTATCCGGGGTCCGGTGCGGCGGATGAAACGGGTGCGCATGGTCAAATAATGAATGTAGCAATGCCCGAGGGGGATGATGGCAGTTATTTCCGTGCCAAAATGACCAATGAAATTTTGCCTGCGATTGACGCATGGCAACCAGAATTGATTTTTGTTTCCGCAGGGTTTGATGCCCACCGTGATGATCCGCTGGCGGGGTTAAACTGGGGTGAGGCTGATTTTAACTGGGCCACACAACAGCTGTGCGATTTGGCCCAAAAACATTGCGTTGGTCGGCTGGTGTCCACGCTGGAGGGCGGCTATGATCTTGATGCCCTTGGCCGCAGTGTTGCTGGCCACGTAACCGTTTTACAGGAGCATTCGAAATGACCAAAGACCTTAGCTTTGAGGCTGCAATGAGCGAACTTGAAACCGTTGTTGGCCAGCTGGAATCAGGCAATGTACCGCTGGAAGAATCCATCAAATTATATGAACGCGGCGATGTTTTGAAAAAACATTGTGAGAAAAAACTGGCCGAGGCTGAGGAAAAAGTGGCGCAGATCACCTTGAATGCAGATGGCCAGGCCACCGGAACCACTCCGGTCGAGGCCGGCTAAAATGTCTGAGGCTGCATTTCAAATTGCGCTGGGCCAAGCCGCCGAGCGTGTGGAAACCAGCCTTGAAAACCTGCTGCCAAAAGGTAATCGCCCAAAAGGTAATCGTATAGCCTCGTCCATGCGTTATGCAGTGCTGAATGGCGGCAAACGCCTGCGGGCATTTTTGGTAATTGAAAGCGCCGCGC
>CAZCDC010000005.1:58511-63050 GCA_964497195.1 uncultured Rhodobacterales bacterium
GTGCTGAATGGCGGCAAACGCCTGCGGGCATTTTTGGTAATTGAAAGCGCCGCGCTGTTTGATGTTCCTGAAAATCAGGCCAATGCAGCAGCGGCGGCAATTGAATGTATCCATGCCTATTCGCTGGTGCATGATGATCTTCCGGCCATGGATAACGACGATTTGCGCCGTGGCCTGCCAACCGTTCATATCAAATGGGACGATGCCACAGCGGTGTTGGCGGGGGATGCGCTTCAAGCGATGGCATTTGAAATTCTGGCCGATATCAACGCGCCTGTTGCCCTGATAGGTGCGCTGGCCAAAGCTGCCGGAGGGCAGGGTATGGTCTTGGGTCAAGATATGGACATAGCGGCTGAAACGGCTGCAACACCGCTGGATCTTGCTAAAATCTCCACGCTTCAATCGCTTAAGACTGGCGCACTTATTCGTTGGTCAGCGGGGGCGGGGCCAATGCTGGCGGGGGCTGACCCTTCGCATCTGCATAATTATGCGGATGCGCTTGGCTGTGCTTTCCAAATTCGCGATGATATTCTGGATATTGAGGGCGACGCCGCTGCTGCGGGAAAGCGCCTGCGCAAGGATACCGAAGCAGGCAAGGCAACTTTTGTGTCGCTGCTGGGTATGGACGCCGCCAAAACCCGCGCGGCGGAACTGGTGGCCCAAGCCCAGGATTCATTGGCATCTTTTGGTGCGCGTGCAGAAAACTTGCGCCAAGCTGCGCAATATAGCATAACCCGAGCGACCTGAAGGAATAACCATGGCGCAGCCAAACACCCCCTTGCTGGATCGTATTAACAGCCCTGCTGATCTCAAATCGCTAAGCGATGCTGAGCTGGAACAGGTCGCGCATGAACTGCGGGCTGAAACCATTTCGGCGGTCTCTGAATCTGGTGGGCATCTGGGTGCTGGGCTTGGCGTGGTGGAACTAACCGTTGCCTTACACGCAGTTTTTAACACGCCCCATGATCGTCTGATCTGGGACGTCAGCCACCAAACCTATCCGCATAAAATCCTGACGGGACGGCGGGATCGTATCCGCTCTATTCGTTCGGGCGGCGGCTTGTCCGGTTTTACCAAACGCACTGAAAGCCCCTATGATCCGTTTGGCGCGGGCCATGCGGCCACGTCTATTTCTGCCACGCTTGGCTTTGCTACTGCGCGTGATCTGGGCGGTGCGCCCGAACACGGCATTGGCGATACAATCGCGGTAATTGGCGATGGGTCCATTTCTGCGGGCATGGCTTTTGAGGGTATGAACCACGCCGGTGACCTCAAGAAACGTATGTTTGTTATTCTGAATGACAATGATATGTCGATCGCCCCTCCGGTTGGCGCGATGTCGTCGTATCTGTCTCGACTATACGCCGAAGCCCCGTTTCAGGAGCTGAAATCAGCCGCCAAAGGTTTTGCGTCTTTGCTGCCCCCGCCCCTTCAGGAAGGCGCGCGCCGTGCCAAAGAAGTGGTAAAATCCATGACCGTGGGCGGCACTTTGTTTGAGGAACTCGGTTTTTCCTATGTCGGGCCAATTGATGGCCATGATATGGAGCAATTGCTGAATATCCTGCGCACCGTGCACGAACGCGCCACCGGCCCGATGCTGATCCATGTGATCACCAAAAAAGGCAAAGGTTACGCCCCCGCCGAAGACGCCGCAGATCGTGGCCACGCCCGTGCCAAATTTGATGTGCTAACCGGAGAGCAAAAGAAATCGCCCTCCAACGCGCCGTCATATACTGCGGTGTTTGCCAATGCATTGATCGCTGAGGCTGAGGCTGACAGCCGCGTGGTTGGCATTACTGCCGCCATGCCCGATGGCACCGGCATGGACAAATTCGGCGCGCGTTTCCCGACCCGCATGTTTGATGTCGGCATGGCTGAACAACATGCCGTGACGTTCGCGGCGGGCCTTGCCGCAGGTGGTATGAAACCGTTTTGCGCAATATATTCAACATTCCTGCAACGGGGCTACGACCAGATCGTACATGATGTTGCCATCCAGAACCTGCCCGTGCGTTTCGCGATTGACCGCGCTGGTTTGGTGGGGGCTGATGGGCCTACGCACGCAGGCAGTTTTGACATTGGATTTCTGTGCAGCCTGCCAAATTTTGTGGTGATGGCCGCAGCAGACGAGGCAGAGCTGATGCACATGGTTGCTACTGCCAGCGCATATAATGACGGCCCCTGCGCATTTCGTTTTCCACGCGGTGAGGGCACCGGCGTTGACCTGCCCGAGCGCGGTGAAATACTGGAAATCGGCAAAGGCCGAATTGTGCAGCAAGGTGCGCGCGTCGCGATATTGTCGTTTGGCACCCGCTTGGGCGAAGTCGAAAAAGCCGCCGAATCGCTGGCCGCGCGGGGCATCTCCCCGACCATTGCAGATGCACGTTTTGCCAAACCGCTGGACCGCGATTTGATCTTGTCACTGGCTATGGATCATGAGGCTCTGATCACGATTGAGGAAGGGTCAATCGGGGGTTTTGGCAGTCATGTCGCGCAGCTTTTGGCGGATGAGGGTATTTTTGACACTGGTTTGAAATTCCGCTCAATGATCCTGCCAGACAGTTTTCAAGATCACAATGCGCCGGATGCAATGTACGCCGCAGCAGGGCTGACAGCCAAAGATATTGAAATCAAAGTACTGGAAACCCTTGGCATTGCCAGTATTGTTGATAAACGAGCTTAATCAATCAACCCCTCGATAACCTGTAATATTGCCCTGATCCCCTGCGCATCGCCGCCTTTTGGCCGCCCCGGTTTTGCAACTGGGGTCCAGCCATTCAGGTCAATATGCACAAAGTTTTCGGTATTTTCTACAAAGCGCCGCAAGAACAGCGCCGCAGTGATTGCCCCCGCCATGCCGCCCGCCGGAGCATTATCCAGATCTGCCACGTCCGGCTCGATCATACTTTCATAGGCCTCCCAGAACGGTAACCGCCACAGCGGGTCAGCGGCGGCGTTGGAGGCCGCCGCGATTTTATGCGCCAGCGCGTTATCATCGGTGAAAAACACCGGCACATCGGGGCCAAGCGCCACCCGCGCCGCGCCGGTTAATGTCGCCATACAAATCAACAAATCCGGTGTTTCCTCATCTGCCATGGCCAGCGCATCAGCCAGCACAAGCCGTCCTTCGGCATCGGTATTGTTAATCTCAACCGTTAAACCCTTACGGCTGGTCAGCACATCCTGCGGGCGAAACGCCCCTGCCGAAATCGAATTTTCCACCGCTGGAACCAGCACCCGCAAACGCACCTTTAGCCCTAAAGCCATGATCATTTGCGCCAGCCCCATCACATTGGCTGACCCACCCATATCCTTTTTCATCAAGCCCATCGACCCACCCGGTTTGATGTTCAATCCGCCCGTATCAAAACAAACACCTTTGCCCACCAGCGTAATTTTAGGGTGGCTTTCATCCCCCCAAATCATGTCGAGCAAACGCGGAGCCTGATCAGACGCGCGCCCAACCGCGTGGATCATCGGCAGGTTTTCCTTTAGTAAATCAGCGCCAACGATGCTGCTAACCCGTGCTTTAAACCGTTTTGCAAGGTCAAAAAATGCGGCCTCCAATTGCGCCGGCCCCATGTCATTGGTTGGTGTATTAATCAGATCTCGGGTCAAAAATGCCGCTTCGGCTTCTATCAAAACACGCTGGTTTTTAACGCCATACAGCTCCACCAAGCGGGCTTTGGCAATGGGTTTTTGAGCGTACCGGTCAAACCGGTATGTACCCAGCAGCCATGCCAATGCGGCTTCACTGCGCTCAAACCGGCTTAATCCGGACTCGATACGGTAATCACCTTGGGGAAGTTTGGCGGCAATGCTGGCCATGTGAAACCGCCCGCGCGCGCGGGATTTTTCGTCTCCCCATCCGGCTAAAACGGTTTTTATCGCACCTTCAGGGGAGGGGATAACGCAAATTTCTGCCAGCTTGGCGGTAAAACCTGTTGTCTTAACCCAAGCCTGCGCGGCTGGGTCAAGCTGGCTTAGGGTGTGGTCAAAATTGTCACGATTAATCACATAAAGCGAGATCGTATCGTCAGAGCGCGGCGCAAAGCTGGGGGTCATAATACTTCCTTTTCAAAAAGAAAGCCTAATGGATCCAGTCCAATTCGCAAGCCCTAGGGGGCCTGAATATCGACCTCAACCAGCAAAAACAATGACCCCTCGGCAATGCGAACCAGCCGCGCGTTTAGCGCCGCAAGCGCGGTCGAATCCGCCCGGGCTGAGACCGCAAGGGCAGCCTGCACAACGTCAACCACACCTGTCATGCCGATTTTACTGGCAATCAGTTTGATGTCAGTGCCATGCCTAATGATCGCCTTGGTATCATTCAAACCGACAAATTTGCTAAACTTGGAAATTTCCTCGGTCAGCGAAAAGATCACTTCATCAGCGATTTCCTGATACCGGTTAACCCCGACAGTTTTTTGTAATGCAGCAATAACCGCAAAATCCACGTGGCCTGTTTCGACCATGTGCAAGTGATGCACATTCCCCATTCCCATAATCCCTTTTTCCACTCCGATTTTGGTTTTACAG
>CAZCDC010000006.1:0-53723 GCA_964497195.1 uncultured Rhodobacterales bacterium
CATATTTCCGTTTATAGGTCTACGCCTTAGCGATTTTAAGCTGGCAAACCGAACAACTTGTGCAGATGCTCGATCTCATCGATTGGTCCTGATCTGCGCTGATGAATATGGTTGCTCTTGATGGTGCGGATGGTTTCGATACCCCGAAGCGTGACATTGGCAATCTCGGCAAAACGAAGCCGTACATATCAATAAATCAGCAACTTAATGCAACAGTTCCCTATTGGCCATAGGCCCGTGTATGGGGTTTGAATTTGCCAATACCAACACCATACCTGCCAGCTTTATTTCCAAAAACGGCATCGGCTTTCAGGGAAACCGGACCGAAGCCATGAAAGCCGTGCTAAAGTAGTCGCATTCTAGGGCTGGAATATATTCGTAGAATCCTCTATATCTGGTTGGCAAAAGCCAGCCGATACCTGAGAGATTCTCTTGGTTATTTAGCCAGCCAGCACATCCTGGCACCATGCGCTCCCTCGGGTAAATTACGTGCTTCACACCAAAATGGACACTGTGCCAAAGGAAATTATGATGAAATTTAACAAAAAAGTAGAATCCGCTCTGAATGAGCAGATCAACAACGAATTGTTAGCCTCTTATACCTATCTGTCGATGGCCGCCTATTTTGACAGCGCTGATCTGCCGGGTTTTGCCAACTGGTTCAAAACCCATTCAATTGAAGAAACCTCCCACGCCATGCGCATATACGATTTTATCAACCGCCGTGGTGGTACCGTTGCGCTAAAGGGGATTTCACTGCAAGGCGCCAGCTATACCTCCGCCCAAGAAGTGCTGGAAACCGCGCTTAAGATGGAAACCGAAGTAACCGCACAGATCCACAGCCTGTTTGAAATTGCCAACACGGAAAAAGACTATGGCACGCAAAACATGCTGCAATGGTTTTTGGAAGAACAGGTTGAAGAAGAAGACCTGTTCCGCACCGTTTTGGCACAGGTAGAAGCCGCAGAAAGCAACCGCTGGAACTTGTTGATGTTAGATCAACAACTTGGCACCAGCCCAGCTGAATAAGCCTTTCACCCTGCCCCGGTTCTGTCGGGGCAGGGTTAAGCAGCCGATATCCGCGCTGCCAAGAACTTGAATCCCGGAATTTTACCAAACGGGTCCCGTTATGGATTTGTCAGGAAATTGGCTAGGACTTCCACAAAACAAATGGCATAAACAATACACCCTCGGTCATGTCTTGATTGGCGCGCAGGGTAGAATCACTGCTCGCGCTGCGCCTTGTTTCAACAAGGTAGCCCACATGAGCTGAAAACAATAATTCCAGTCAAACCACGCTTTGCCATTTGAAAAACCAGGTTATGCGGCTGTGCTATAAATGTGGATAACTCAGGCTTATCCACCGCAAAAACCTGTTTGCCATTCTATACCCAAATATTTCCGCAGAACATACTGAGACTATTCACACTTGGTAAAATAATTTCAAATTTTTGATGCCTGTGGACAACCTGATAAAAAGCATCCGGTCTTGGCTTGTCGCGTCTAATAACCCTGTTGAGAACTTTTTAATCACGGTAATCCACATTATTCAAATATACCTATTACAATCACTACTTCTCTTAAATATATTATTTATGAGTAGGGAGAACTAAATGTCTGATAAAAGTCTTTTAAAAGTGCTTGCCGGGGAAACCCTGAAAACACCACCGGTTTGGATAATGCGCCAAGCAGGTCGTTATTTACCAGAATATCGTGCATTGCGCGAAACGGCGGGAGGGTTTCTTGATCTGTGTTATAATCCGGATTTTGCCACCGAGGTAACCCTGCAACCAATTAGGCGGTTTGGTTTTGATGCCGCAATTCTTTTTGCCGATATTTTATTAATCCCACAAGCCTTGGGAATGAAGCTGTGGTTTGTAACCAGCGAAGGGCCGCGACTTGAACCTGTAACCAACATGAGTGAGATCATGAATCTCAAACCCGTTGAAGATATTCACGAAACCTTAAACCCGATCTATGAGACCGTTTCTAGGCTTTCAAGCGAGCTTCCAAAGGAAACTACGCTTATCGGCTTTGCTGGCGCTCCCTGGACCGTGGCGACCTATATGGTGGCGGGCCAAGGCACACCAGACCAAGGACCAGCGCGCAAGCTGATGTTTGAAGATCCTGCCGCGTTTTCCAAACTGATAGATTTGATTGCCGATGCCACGATTGAGTATCTGGCAAAACAAGTCGAAGCGGGCGCAGAAGTGGTGAAATTGTTTGATAGCTGGTCTGGGGCGCTTAGCGGGTCTTGTTTTGAAAAATATGCACTGAAACCTGCGATAAAAATTGCCACAGAGCTAAAACGCCGTTTTCCGGGCTTGCCCGTTATTGGTTTCCCACGCGGTTCCGGTGGCGGTTATATTCAATTCGCTGATGCGGGCTGTTTTGATGCGCTGGCGATGGATACATCGATTCCGGCGGAATGGGCGCGGGATAATTTGCAGTCAAAAATTGCAGTACAAGGAAATCTCGATCCGATGCACATGGTAACGGGCGGTGATATGTTAGTGTCTGAAACCCAACGTTTGTTGGATATTCTTGGTGGAGGGCGCTATATTTTTAATCTCGGCCACGGGATCACCCCACAAGGAGACCCTAAAAATATTGAAAAAATGCTAAGAGTCATTCGGGCATGATCGGGGATTTTTTGCAGGATTGGCAATTCTGGATAAAGTCCCTGCATGTAATTTCGGTCATTAGCTGGATGGCGGGCATGTTTTACCTACCGCGCCTGTTTGTTTACCATGTTGAAAAAGCCCCCATCGGCTCGGAAATGTCCGAAACATTTAAAATAATGGAGCGTCGTTTGCTGCGCGTCATCATTAATCCCGCGATGATTGCAACATGGATTTTTGGTCTGTTAATGGTGTTCACCCCGGGCGTGATTGATTGGTCGCTTGTCTGGCCATGGGTCAAGACTGCGGCGGTTTTGGTCATGTCAGGTTTTCATGGCTGGTTATCTACGCGGCGCAAAGATTTTGAGCGCGATGAAAACACCCGTTCTAGCCGGACATACCGTTTGGCGAATGAAATCCCGACAGTTTTGATGTTTGTGATTGTCATCATGGTAATCGTCAAACCGTTCTGATTTGACTTTGTGCGGATAAAACCCTAACTAAGCCGCAAGCAGGGCTGTTCTGGCCCAAATATGCTTTTTCCAAACACCTAAAATCTGGGCCAGCTGCCCAACTGTGAGTATTTAATGGATGATTTATCCCAAATCGAACACCTGTCTTTGGCTGCATTAAAAGCCAAAAAAGCCTCTGACATTTTGAAAATGGCTGAAGAGCTGGAAATCGAGAACGCTTCCACCATGCGCAAAGGCGACATGATGTTTGCGGTTTTGAAAGAAATGGCTGAAGAAGGCGTGGCGATTTCGGGTGATGGCGTGCTTGAGGTGTTGCAAGACGGTTTTGGATTTTTGCGCTCTCCCGAGGCGAATTATCTGTCTGGGCCTGATGATATTTATGTATCTCCAGAGCAGATTAAAAAATACAGCCTGCGCACTGGCGACACGGTGGATGGCCCTATTCAAGTGCCTCAAGAAGGCGAAAAATATTTTGGTCTGACAGGCGTTACATTGATTAATTTCTGTGATCCTGAAGACGTGAAACACAAAATCCACTTTGATAATTTGACCCCGCTTTATCCTGATGAGCGGTTCAAACTGGAAATCGAAGACCCAACCATTAAAGATAAAACCTGCCGGATGATTGATCTTGTGGCCCCCATTGGCAAAGGCCAGCGCGGGTTGATTGTGGCGCCGCCACGCACCGGTAAGACTATGATATTGCAGAATATTGCCAAATCTATTGCCATTAATCATCCTGAATGTTTTCTGATTGTTTTGCTGGTTGATGAGCGCCCAGAAGAAGTAACTGACATGCAGCGCTCGGTTAAGGGCGAGGTGGTTTCCTCCACTTTTGACGAACCGGCCACACGCCATGTTGCGGTGGCTGAAATGGTGATTGAAAAAGCCAAACGTCTGGTCGAACATAAACGCGACGTTGTTATTTTGCTGGATTCGATCACCCGTCTTGGTCGCGCCTTTAACACTGTGGTGCCCTCCTCCGGCAAGGTGCTGACCGGCGGTGTTGACGCCAACGCCCTGCAGCGCCCGAAACGGTTTTTCGGTGCAGCGCGTAAGATAGAGGAAGGCGGGTCACTGACCATTATCGCCACCGCCTTGATCGATACAGGCAGTCGTATGGATGAAGTGATTTTTGAGGAATTCAAAGGCACGGGTAATTCCGAAATTGTGCTGGATCGCAAGATCTCTGACAAACGGGTTTATCCAGCGATTGATATTTTGAAATCCGGCACTCGCAAAGAAGAGCTGTTGGTGAGCAAAGCCGATTTGACCAAAATGTTTGTGCTGCGGCGCATTCTGAACCCGATGGGTACGGTTGACGCGGTTGAATTCTTGCTTGGCAAAATGAAGCAAACCAAAACCAACTCGGATTTCTTTGAATCGATGAATACCTAACCAGCGTTTTCGAAGGCTAAAATGGATAATATTGACACAATCTATGCGCTGGCAAGCGCACGGGGGCGCGCGGGCGTTGCCATTATCCGTGTGTCTGGTCCCCATGCTTTTGTGGCATGTAAGGTCTTGGCTAATGTTGTTCCAGATTTACGCCATGCTCGCTTGATTACCCTTAAAAATAAAGGTGTGGCGCTTGATCAAGCCTTGGTCCTGACCTTTGGAAAAGGCGCCAGTTTCACCGGTGAAGACATTGTAGAATTTCATCTGCATGGCGGAATTGCAGTGATCGATTCGGTTTTGCTGGCGCTGTCCGCCCTGCCCGGTTTGCGCATGGCTGAAGCTGGCGAATTTACCCGCCGAGCACTGGAAAATGATTGTCTGGATTTGGCCCAAGTTGAAGGACTGGCCGATTTGATCGAGGCCGAAACCGAAGCCCAGCGCCAACAGGCATTGCGGGTTTTGCAGGGTGTATTGGGAGATAAAACCAGCGAATGGAGAAATGATCTGCTGCGCGCAACAGCGCTACTTGAGGCTACAATAGATTTTGCTGAAGAAGACGTTCCGGTGGATGTTTACCCCGAGGTGAAGACGCTTGTTTCTCGGACACAAAAAGCGATTTCATTGGAAGTTGATGGCAGTTTTGCAGCGGAACGCATTCGTGAAGGTTTTGAAGTCGCCATTGTCGGACCCCCAAATATTGGGAAATCTACGTTGCTCAATACTATATCTGGACGCGATGCCGCGATTACGTCAAATGTTGCTGGAACAACCCGGGATATAATTGAGGTTCAAATGAACCTGAATGGCCTGTCGGTTACCTTTTTGGATATGGCCGGAATTCGAGAGGGCAGCGACGAGGTTGAGATAATTGGTGTTGAGCGCGCGATTACCCGTGCGCGCGGGGCTGACATCCGGCTTTTCCTTATTGGATCAAAGGTTGATTTGGCGGATATTGATGTTGACGTCAAAACAGACGATATAGTTGTTTTGGGAAAATCTGACACTAATTCTGGTATTTATCCGGGGATTTCGGGAAAGTCCGGTTTTGGTATTGATTCAGCGGTCTCTGAAATCTCGGAAAAACTTGCACGGCGCGCGGGTAATGCTAGCAGTATTACGCGCAGCCGGCATCGAATCGCTTTGGAAACCGCGTTGATTGGTCTAGGTTCAGCCTCTGATATGCTATCGGATGAGTCAAACTTGCCGGAACTTGTGGCGGATGAGCTTCGGATTGCTGTGCGATCATTGGATAGTTTGATTGGCCGTGTAGATGTAGAGCAAGTGCTTGGAGAGATATTTTCAAGCTTTTGCATTGGGAAATAGGATTGTTTCACGTGAAACATTTTGATGTTATCGTTATTGGCGGAGGCCATGCAGGCGCAGAGGCAGCGCAAGCAGCCAAACGCATGGGCGCAAATACCGCTCTGATTACACATAGCTTTGCCAAAATTGGCGAAATGTCCTGTAATCCTGCTATCGGGGGTCTTGGCAAGGGTCATTTGGTCCGAGAAATTGATGCTTTGGATGGGGTGATGGGCCGCGTTGCTGATGCATCCGGTATTCAATTCAGGTTGCTAAACCGACGCAAGGGCCCTGCGGTGCAAGGGCCACGAACCCAGGCTGACAGGGTTTTATATCGGAAAGCTATGCAGGCAGAGTTTAAGCCACAGAAAAACCTGGCTGTTATTGAATCCGAAGTAAAAGATTTTATTCTTATTAACAGCGTGATTAGCGGTGTAATTTTGGCTGATGGGTCTGAAATTAATGCAAAAGCTGTCATCTTGACAGCCGGCACATTTTTGCGTGGCGTAATCCATATCGGCGATCAGCAATCTCAAGGTGGTAGGATTGGCGACAAGCCATCAGTTTCACTTGCTGAACGAATCGATTCGTTTGGCCTGCCGCTGGGGCGTCTTAAAACCGGAACCCCGCCTCGATTGAACGGAAAAACGATTGACTGGTCTCAGCTTGAGTTCCAAAAAGCAGATGAAGACCCAACATTGTTTTCTTTTTTATCCAACGGGGAAATTCCAAAACAAATTGCCTGTGGTATTACCCATACAAATGAACAAACCCATGATATTATTCGTGAAAATCTGAATAAATCAGCGATGTACGGTGGTCATATTGATGGTGTAGGGCCACGTTATTGCCCCTCTATTGAAGATAAAATAATCCGGTTTTCTGATAAGTCTTCCCATCAAATTTTCCTGGAGCCAGAGGGTTTAACCACGGATACTATTTATCCAAATGGGATTTCGACCTCTTTGCCGCTTGATATCCAAATCGCGTATGTCCAGTCAATCAAAGGATTGGAAAAGGCTGAAATTTTGCAACCCGGTTACGCGATTGAATATGATTATGTTGATCCGCGCGCTTTAGATCATAGCTTGGAGGTTCGTGACGTTCCCGGACTTTTTCTTGCTGGCCAAATCAATGGCACAACAGGATATGAGGAAGCCGCTGCGCAGGGGTTGGTGGCTGGCATTAATGCTGCTGCAAGCGCGCTTGGCCAGCAACAAACTATATTTGATCGTGCAACGGCCTATATAGGTGTGATGATCGATGATCTTGTGACCCGAGGCGTCAGCGAACCTTATCGTATGTTTACGTCTCGCGCTGAATATCGGCTGTCTTTGCGCGCTGATAATGCTGATCAACGGTTGACCGCGCTCGGATTTGAGCTGGGGTGTGTGTCCGTGATGCGAAAAAGCTCATTTGATTTGAAAATGGAAAAACTTGTAAAAGCGAATGAAACCTATAAAAACCTGACGATACGGTCAAATGAGGCGCATCGTTTTGGCATAATTGTTAATCAGGATGGACGGAAACGAACAGCGCTGACCCTTCTTAGCCATCCAAAAGTTACAACTGAAACTCTGATGGATATTTGGCCAGACACCGCAAAAATTGAGCCTGAAATTCGGAGACAAGTAGAGTGTGATGCAAAATACGCGACCTATATTGAACGGCAAAACCGAGATGTTGAAAAATTACGCCGTGATGAATCGCACAAAATTCCGATGAGTTTTGTGTATTCCAATATTTCTGGCCTTTCCAACGAACTTAAGGAAAAGCTAAATAAGGTTCAGCCGGAAAATTTGGGCCAAGCAGGGCGGATCGACGGGATGACCCCTTCGGCCTTAACCCTTATTTTGGCAACAATTCGCAAAACCGAAGCGAGACGAAGCGCATGAAACCCTCTACAATTTTTGGCATCGATGCGTTTCAAAGTCAGTTTGATGTTTCACGTGAAACAATTTCCAAGCTTTCGCAATATGAACGTCAATTAACTAAGTGGAACCAACGGATTAACCTTATCTCTCCGTCTACAATGCCAGAGATTTGGCACCGGCATTTTGCGGATTCAGCACAACTACTTAAGCAAATACCTGTTACTGCCAAGAAAATGTTGGATATAGGTTCGGGAGCAGGGTTTCCGGCCTTAGTGTTGGCAATAATAGCGCAAGAATCCCTTCCAGACCTGAAATTTACTTTAGTCGAAAGTGATCAAAGAAAATGCGCATTTTTGCTAAACATCTCCCATCTGCTTGCACTGTCGGTGGATATCCAAAGCCAACGGGTTGAAGATTTTGAAAACCAAAAATTTGACGTCATTTCAGCCCGTGCGCTCGCATCTTTGTCTGATCTTTTAGAAATGACCGAACCATTTTGCAATAAAACGACAATTTGTTTGTTTCCGAAGGGTATGCGGTATGAATCGGAATTGACCGAGGCACGTAAAATTTGGCATATTAAAGAACAACAAATCCCGAGTCTGACTGACAATAGCGCGGTCATTCTCCGAATCGAAAGCTTCTCTCGTGCCTGATGACATCAATATTTCACCAAACCAACAAGTCATTGCGGTTTCAAACCAAAAAGGCGGCGTAGGTAAAACCACGACCGCTATTAATCTTGGCACTGCTTTGGCAGCAATTGGTCGTAAGGTATTGATACTGGACCTTGATTCCCAAGGAAACGCATCAACAGGGCTTGGTGTTTTTCAAAACCGTCGCGAACTCACCACTTATGATCTTCTGCTCGGCGACGCAAATCTGCAAGAAGTTAGCCAAGAATCACCCGTTCCAGGCTTATTTGTAGCACCTTCAACCGTTGATCTCAGTTCAGCAGATGTTGATCTGGTCGAGGATAAGAATCGTGTGCTGCGCTTGCGCCAGGCCCTGAATTCTGATGCCGCCAAGGCTTGTGCGTATGATTATATCCTGATTGATTGCCCGCCTTCGCTTAATCTTTTGACTGTTAATGCAATGGTTGCTGCAAATTCGGTTCTTGTGCCGCTTCAATGTGAGTTTTTTGCGCTTGAGGGCCTTTCGCAGTTGATGATGACCATCCGTGAGGTGCGTCAAACCCTGAATCCTGCACTCGAAATTCAGGGCGTTGTGCTGACAATGTATGATGGCCGTAATAATCTGTCCCGACAGGTGGAGGAAGATGTGCGCCAGAATCTTGGCGAATTGGTTTATGAAACCACTATTCCCCGCAATATCCGCCTGTCAGAGGCGCCGTCCCATTCAATTCCGGCATTGATTTATGATCATAAAAGCTCCGGTGCGATTGCTTATCAAAAATTGGCCGGCGAATTATTGCGTCGCCTCAATGACCCAATTCTAGCCTAAGAAAGCGCTGAAATGACAAAAAAACCAGTTCGTCGAAACCTCGGCCGTGGCCTTTCAACACTTTTGGCTGATGTGGATCTGAACGCAGATCGCCCCAGCATGCGCCGCGCTGCCAGCGATTCCACCCTGCCGATTGAGCAGTTAAACCCAAATCCCGATCAACCACGCCGGGATTTCAGCGATGCCGATCTGCAAGATCTTTCAAATTCAATCGCGACCAAAGGCATCATTCAGCCGCTTATTGTGCGCCCTGACCCGAAAAAAGTTGGGGAATATCAAATAGTTGCAGGAGAACGTCGCTGGCGTGCCGCTCAGATGGCGCAACTGCATAAAATCCCGGTAATTATTCGTGAGCTCGACGACACAGAGGTCTTAGAACTGGGAATTATCGAAAATATTCAACGCGCAGATCTAAATTCGGTTGAGGAGGCACTTGGCTACCGTCAATTGATGGATCGTTTTGGCCACACTCAGGAAAAGCTAGCGGTGGCATTGGGAAAATCACGCAGCCATATTGCCAATCTTTTGCGTCTTTTAACTTTGCCTGATGATGTTCTGACGTATTTGCGCACAGGTAAAATTTCATATGGCCATGCCCGGGCGCTTATTCCGGCAACCAACCCGTCAGAACTGGCGCGGATTGTGATTAACAAATCCCTTAATGTTCGCCAAACGGAACAGCTGGCAAAATCGGACGGCACGCAATTATCCAAAAAACGCCAATTGCACCCCACCAAAGACGCAGATACTCGGGCGATCGAATCAGATCTTCAGGCGCATTTGCGCCTAAAAGTCAGCATTGATCATCGTCATAATTCTGGCAAAGGAGAGCTGCGGATATCTTATACAACGCTCGAAGAGCTGGACGGATTGTGCCAATTATTATCCCGTTAGCCTTCAGGTCTGGACCAGATAAAAATTACAGCCGTGATAAACTAAAAAACCTGCGTAAGATTCATAGCAATTCTCGCAAAATGGCATTTAACAGAGGCCGGCCTTTTTCACTGGTTTTCAGCCGGCCGTTTTGTAGTTCAAGCAAGCCATCATCACCAAGTTGTTGGACTATTTTTGATGGCAATTCAGAACCTGAAAGGTTGGCATAGCGCCGTAAATCCGAGCCTTCAGCCAATCGCATTGACATCAACAAGTATTCCGTTGCTTGATCGATCCCTGAAAGATTTTCAATACTATCACGGCCGGAGCCATGATTCTTTACGGTATTCAACCATTTTTCGGGTAATAAATGGGTGCTGGTAGCGTGGCGTTGGCCGTTTAATGTCAGCCTGCCATGCGCGCCCGGACCAATTCCGGCATAATCCCCATACCGCCAATAGATCAAATTATGTTGGCTTTCTGCAAAATTCCGCGCGTGGTTAGAGGTCTCATAACCTGCCATTCCAGCTAGATTACAAATATTTTGCGTGGCAAAATACATATCAGTTGCAAGGTCATCGCTCGGCAGATTTCGTAATTTTCCACGTTCATAAAGCTGACCAAAACGGGTGCCGCCCTCAATGGTTAACTGGTATAATGACAAGTGATCAACCGCCATATCGAGGGCCAGTTTCAGTTCGATTTCCCAATCATTAAGTGTTTGATTTTGGCGCGCATAAATCAAATCAAAACTGACATTATCAAAATATTTCTTTGCAATATCAAAAGCTTCCATGGCTTCTGCAGCACTATGCATACGCCCCAATGCTTTCAAATCAACATCGTTAAGCGCCTGAATTCCCATAGACAACCGATTTACGCCAGCGTCAGAAAACGCTGCAAAACGCCCTGCTTCAACGGATGTCGGGTTGGCCTCCATTGAAATTTCAGCGCCGGATTTCAGCCCCCAAACAGTATCAATTTCAGCAATAATTGCAGCAATGGTTTCGGGTGGCATCAGGCTTGGCGTGCCGCCACCAAAAAACACTGTATCAACCTTGCGCGGACCAGTCAGCGCAGCGGTGTGGCGAATTTCGCTCAGCAGTGCGCCACGCCAAGCGGCCTGATTAACTTCTGCGCGAACATGGCTGTTAAAATCGCAATACGGACATTTCGCCAAACAAAACGGCCAATGCACATAGACTCCGAAACCGGCATGTTTCCAGTCTTCATTCATCCGCGAAATGCCGTAACTTCAATTTCGATCAGCATTTCGGGCTTAATAAGACCCGCAATAATCATGGTAGCAGCAGGGCGGATATTACCAAGAAACGTGCCAAATACGGGTGCAAGAACATCAACAAGATCAGGATTTACAACCGTATATTGCACCCGCACAATATCAACCATATCAAAATCAGCCTCCGTCAACACTTTGCCAATGGTTTCAAAACAATTGTTCGCTTGGTCTAAAATGTCGGCTGGCATTGCCATTGTTGCATAATCATAGCCAGTTACCCCTGAGACAAAACACCAATCACCTTGCACCACAGCACGGCTATACCCCATGGTTTTTTCAAATGGTGAACCGGTGGAAATGAGTGTGCGCTTTGATTTCATATTTTAAAACAACCTGTTACCAGTTTATAAAACGCATCCGCACGGTGGCTAATGTCATTTTTCTTCCAACGATCCATTTCGCCAAATGTGATGTCAAACCCGTTGGGTTGAAAAATGGGGTCATATCCATGCCCCTCATTGCCCCTCATTGGCCATACAATTTTACCCTCGATTTTGCCCTCAAACACTTCGTCATGCCCATCGGGCCACGCCAAAACTAGTGTGCAACAAAATTGCGCGGTCCGGGGAAACGGCGCGTTAACCTCTTCAAGTTTGGCCCAAGTATTGGTCATCGCCATGGTAAAATCACGGCCATTAGGGGTTTCAGCCCAATCGGCGGTATAAACCCCCGGCGCACCATTCAAACCGTTAATTTCTATGCCGCTATCATCTGATAATGCCGGCATATTCGATTTTTTGGCAGCATAATGCGCTTTGATCCGCGCATTCCCGATAAAATTGTCTTCGGTTTCAATTGGCTCATCAAAACCAAGCTCCCCGGCGGAAACAGTAGAAATCCCGAAAGGCTCCATCAGCCGCGCAATTTCTTCCAGTTTTCCCTGATTATGGGTTGCCACAACCAATTTATCGGAGGCAAATTTACGCATCAATTGCGGCTTTCTGCGCCAATACCAGCTCCGCGATGCCTTTTTCAGCCAGATCCATCAATTGTTCAAATTCGGCACGGCTAAATGTTGCGCCTTCGGCCGAACCTTGAATTTCGATCAATCCCTGACGGTCATTCATCACAAAATTTGCATCGGTGCCCGCATCGCTATCCTCCAGATAATCCAGATCCAACACCGGAACACCGCCATATATCCCGCATGAAACCGCCGCAACATGGCTGGTTAACGGATCATCCTTGATGTCACCCGCCTTCAACAATGCATTCACAGCAATCCGCAAAGCAACCCAACCACCAGTAATTGCAGCACATCGCGTGCCACCATCCGCCTGAATAACATCACAATCCACCGTAATTTGCCGCTCACCCAAGGCCACACGATCAACCCCTGCCCGTAGGCTGCGCCCGATAAGCCGTTGAATTTCCTGTGTTCTGCCTGATTGTTTACCCGCAGTTGCCTCGCGCCGCATGCGTGATCCGGTGGAGCGTGGTAACATGCCGTATTCTGCTGTCACCCAGCCTAGCCCAGTGTTGCGCAGCCATGGCGGCACCCGTGGTTCAAGCGACGCGGTGCATAAAACATGGGTATCGCCGCATTTTATCAAACACGAACCCTCGGCATGTTTGGTGACGTTGGTTTCGATCACAACATCGCGCATTGTGTTAATAGATCTGCCAGATGGGCGCATGGAAATTCTCCTGATTTTGTTGATTATGCTCATACAATGACGTAACCAATAGGTCCAGCATCCTTGCATTGACGCGGTGCTGCGCAATGCCTATTTTACTGTCATAATGACCCAAAAATCACCTATTTCAGACCTTAGCACACGCTCTCGCGAAGTATTTCGTTTGATAGTCGAATCCTATCTAAAAACAGGAGAACCGGTTGGATCACGCACCATATCTCGTGATTTGGCAGAAAAAGTATCAGCCGCCACCATCCGCAACACCATGCAGGATTTGGAGCATTTAGGCCTGCTGGATAGCCCGCATATCTCTGCTGGCAGATTGCCTACGCATCAGGGTCTGCGGCTTTTTGTTGACGGATTGCTTGAAATTGGCGATGTTTCAGCACCCGAGCGTCACGAAATCGAGAAATCTATCGATTCTACCGATAGCGATATGCAAACTGTGCTTGATAAAGCCGGCTCTATGTTGTCTAGCCTGACCCATGGCGCCAGCCTTGTTTTGGCGCCAAAATCCGAAGCCCCGATAAAACATATAGAATTTGTTTCACTGGCACCTGACCGTGCATTGGTGGTGCTGGTAACTGCGGATGGCAATGTCGAAAACCGTCTTTTTACACCTCCGGCGGGGCTAACACCATCAGCCATGCGAGAGGCGGCGAATTTTCTAAATGCCATTTTAAATGGTCACACAGTGTCCGAGATTCGCTCAATTGTTTCGCGTGAAATACTGAAACACCGGTCCGAGCTAGATATCCTGTCCCAAGGCCTGATCGAATCGGGTGTTGCGATTTGGGCTGATAGCCAACAAGAACGCTTGATCGTGCGGGGTCGCAGCAATTTACTTGATGATTCCGCTTCGGATTCTGACCTTGAACGCATCCGCCAACTGTTTGATGACCTAGAGCGTAAGCGTGATTTGGAACATTTGCTGAATTTGACCGAGGGCGGGAGCGGCGTGCGGGTTTTTATTGGCTCTGAGAACAAATTATTTTCACTTTCGGGTAGCAGTTTGGTGGTTTCTCCCTATATGAACGCTGAGCGGAAAATTGTTGGCGCGGTCGGTGTTATCGGACCAACGCATTTGAATTACGCGCGGATCGTGCCGATTGTGGATTACACCGCGCAACTGATGGGAAGGCTGGTTTCTAACCAGCGTTAAAGGAATATTATGGCGCAAGAAGAAGAAAACCTGTTTTTGGACGACCCAGAAACCATCGAGGAAGAAGAACTCGCAGCGCAGGAGCTGGAGGATTTGGAACCACCCTCAAACGAGGAACTCGAGTCTGAAAATATTCAGCTCAAAGACCGGCTGATGCGTGCCATGGCCGAAACCGAAAATATCCGCAAACGTGGTGAGCGCGACCGCCGTGAGGCCGAGCTATATGGCGGCACCAAACTAGCCCGCGATTTGCTGTCGGTGCATGATAATCTGGGCCGCGCGCTGGAAAACCTTGATGACCTGTTGCGCGAAAATAACGCCAGTCTTGTTGAGGGTTTGGAGCTGACCCAACGCGAATTGCTCTCGGTGTTTGAAAAACATAAAATCTTGCCAGTTAAGCCTGAAATTGGTGATAAATTCGATGCCAAACAGCATCAGGCAATGTTTGAAGCACCGGTGCCAAACACAAAAAAGGGCCACATTATTCAGGTAATGGCCAATGGTTTTGTGATTGGTGATCGCCTTATTCGCCCCGCGCATGTGGGTGTTTCGTCAAATACCGAGACCAAAGCGACGGTTGAAACCAAAGAATAGGGCTATTTGTCCAATATCTCGCGAAGCCGGTAAATTTCAGCCAAGGCTTCGCGGGGGCTAAGATCATCGGGGTGGACGGATTTTAACGCGACCTCCACCTCGGATTCCTTTGATTTTATTGGTTGCGGCGCAGCTGTTGTATTAAACAGTGGCAAATCGTCAATGAGCACCTTGGCTTTGCCGCCGCCTTCGCGCTCCCCTTGCTCCAATTTATCCAGAATTACCCGCGCGCGGTCCGTCACCGAATGCGGCAGCCCTGCAAGTTTGGCCACCTGCACACCGTATGATCTATCGGCTGCGCCCTCCACCACTTCGTGCAGAAAAATCACATCACCATTATGTTCGCGCACCTTTACGGTGGCGTTTCTCAGCCCCTTCAGCTTACGGGTTAGCACCGTAAGCTCATGATAATGCGTAGCAAAAATCGTTCGACATCGGTTAACATTGTGCAGATGTTCCAATGTAGCCCAGGCAATCGACAAGCCGTCATAGGTCGCCGTTCCTCGCCCGATCTCGTCCAGAATAACCAGCGCGCGGTCCCCTGCGAGGTTCAAAATCGCCGCAGTTTCAACCATTTCCACCATGAATGTTGACTGTCCACGCGCCAGATCATCCGCCGCTCCAACCCGACTGAACAGTTGATCAATAATGCCGATATGGGCCGAAACAGCCGGAACATAAGCCCCCATTTGTGCCAGCAGGGCAATAATTGCATTTTGCCGCAAAAACGTCGATTTACCCGCCATATTCGGGCCAGTCAGCAGCCAAACAGGGTGATTGCCGTCATTTCCCGCGCTCAGGTCGCAATCATTTTCCACAAAAGGGTTGCTGCCCGCGCGGCGCAAAGCAGCCTCAACCACCGGATGACGGCCAGATTTAATATCAAACGCACGCGAATTATCCAGCCGTGGTCGCACCCAGTTTTCTTCAATCGCAATTAATGCCAAGGCTGATGACAAATCAATTTCCGCCAGCGCCCGCGCTGCTTGCACAAGCTCTGCGGCCTGCGCCAAAATCGCCCTCCGAAGCTCCTGAAAAATCCGTTTTTCGATCGAAAGCGCCCGCCCGCCTGCGTTTAGAATCTTGGTTTCCATCTCCGATAATTCTATGGTGGTAAACCGCACGGCATTGGCTGTGGTTTGGCGATGAATGAATTTTTCCGACATTGGTTCCGAAAGCATGATTTGCGCATGGCGCGCCGTAACCTCGATGAAATAGCCCAAAACGTTGTTATGTTTGATCTTGAGCGCGGAAATATCGGTGATTTTAGCATATTCAGCCTGCATTCCGGCAATCACACTGCGCCCCTCATCGCGCAATTTGCGGGCATTATCCAGATCATCATCATAACCAGATGCCACAAAACCGCCGTCTCGCGCCAATATCGGTGGCTCGGAAACCAAAGCCCGAGCCAGTAAATTCGTAATTTCCTTATGCCCCTGCATGGCGTCAATTGCGGTGTCAATTCCCTCGGGCTGACCCGATAATTTTAGCGAGAATCCTATGTTTTCGGCCTGTAACAGCCCTGCGCGCAGGGCGGTCAAATCCCGTGGTCCGCCACGGTCTAGCGCCAATCGCGATAATGCCCGCTCAATATCGGGCACTTGGCGCAAAGCATCCCGCGCGCGCGTGCCCTGTTCACGGTTTTCAAAAAAGTTCTCAACCATATCCAAACGATGGTTAATGGTATGCAAATCGGTTGACGGGCTGGTCAGCCGCGCTGTTAATAACCGCGCCCCGCTGCCGGTTAATGTGCGATCAATAACTGACAGCAACGCGCCATCTTTGCCGCCTGACATAGTGCGCACCAATTCCAGATTCCGGCGGGTTGAGGCATCAATTTCTATGCCAAAACCCTGTTTTTCCTGCACCGGAACCCGCAATAGTGGTAATTTTCCGCGCTGGGTAATATCGAGATAATCAACAATCGCACCCATTGCCGACAGCTCCGCACGGCTAAAATTGCCAAACCCATCAAGACTTTTGACCTCAAAAAGCCCTGTCAGCCGGCCAATGGCTGCGGCGCTGTCAAAACTTGCTGATGATAATTGGGTTTGCGGATCTGGCAGAATCTCGGCCAGTTCGCTGGAAATTGTTTGAGTTACCAGAATTTCAGACGGCAAAATCCTAGCCAAAAGTGGCGAAAGACCCAAAAGAGTGGTTTTTGAAACCAAAAATTCACCAGTGGAAACATCCACCCAAGCCACCGCCAAACCGTCGCGAATTTCGCTAATTGCTGCCAGATAATTGTTTGACCGCGCGTCCAGCAAACTGTCCTCGGTTAAGGTGCCGGGGGTTACCAGCCGCACCACATCACGTTTGACAATCGCTTTGTAGCCGCGTTTTTTGGCCTCGATCGGTGATTCCATTTGTTCGGCCACTGCAACACGAAAACCCTTACGAATAAGGGTCAAAAGATATCCCTCAGCGGCGTGATGGGGCACACCGCACATGGCGATGTCTTTGCCGTTATGTTTGCCGCGTTTGGTTAAGGCAATATCCAATGCCGCCGCCGCCGCCACTGCATCATCGAAAAACAGCTCATAAAAATCGCCCATGCGATAGAAAAGCAACGCGTTTGGGTATCTTGATTTTATCTCAAGAAACTGTTCCATCATTGGTGTTATGGTTGGTTTTGCCGCCACGATCTGCCCTCTGCTCCAGCAATCAGAAATACACCGCACCAGCCGCATTTGAAAGCGGCAATTCCGTTGCAACACTCGCCTCAAACCCCTAACAATTAAGAAATTACTAATTCAGGTGCCAAAATGTCTAATAAAACCAAAGTTACCGATGCTGAAGCGCTCAGATACCATCTGGAGCCAACCCCCGGAAAAATTGAAGTCATTGCCTCAACCGCCATGACCACACAGCGCGATTTGTCGCTGGCCTACAGCCCGGGTGTTGCCGCGCCGGTGCAAGCCATCGCTGATAATCCGGCACTGGCGTATGATTATACCACCAAGGGAAATCTGGTAGCGGTGATCACCAATGGCACCGCGATTTTGGGCATGGGCAATCTTGGCGCGCTGGCCAGCAAACCGGTGATGGAGGGCAAAGCCGTGCTTTTCAAACGGTTCGCTGACGTTAATTCGATTGATATTGAGCTGGATACCGAAGACCCCGAAGAATTTATTAACGCTGTTAAATTGATGGGACCGACATTTGGCGGCATTAACCTTGAGGATATCAAAGCGCCCGAATGTTTTATCATCGAACAACGCCTAAAGGAAGAAATGGATATTCCGGTTTTTCATGATGACCAGCACGGCACAGCGGTGATTTGTGCGGCGGGTTTGATAAATGCATTGCACATTTCAGGCAAGAAAATCGAGGATGTTCGCATTGTTGTCAACGGCGCGGGCGCTGCCGGAATTGCCTGTATAGAGCTGCTAAAATCCATGGGCGCGCGCCACGATAATTGTATCGTTTGCGACACAAAAGGCGTTATTTATCAAGGCCGCACCGCTGGTATGAACCAGTGGAAATCAGCCCACGCCGCCAACACAGAATTTCGCACATTGGCTGATGCAATGGAGGGCGCGGATGTGTTTTTGGGCGTTTCAGCCAAAGGCGCTGTGACCCAAGACATGGTGGTTTCCATGGCCCCGCATCCGGTTATTTTTGCCATGGCCAACCCCGACCCAGAAATCACCCCCGAAGATGCGCACGCGGTGCGCGAGGATGCTATCGTGGCAACAGGCCGCTCGGATTATCCCAATCAGGTTAACAATGTGCTGGGGTTTCCGTATCTTTTCCGAGGTGCGCTCGACATCCACGCCCGTGCTATTAACGACGAAATGAAAATCGCTTGTGCGCACGCCTTGGCTGATTTGGCGCGCGAAGACGTGCCCGACGAGGTGGCGCTGGCATATGGCAAAAAACTGACATTCGGGCGTGATTATATCATCCCGACTCCGTTTGATCCGCGCCTTATTCATGTTATTCCGCCGGCGGTGGCCAAGGCTGGCATGGATACCGGCTGTGCGCGGCGGCCAATAATTGACATGGAAGCCTATGAAAATTCCCTGCGTGAGCGGCTGGACCCGACGGCCTCGATTTTACGGTCTCTTTATGCGCGGGCGCGGCAAGAACAGGCGCGCATTGTCTTTGCCGAGGGCGATGATGAGCGTGTTGTGCGCGCGGCTGTAAATTATGTGCGCTCGGGCCTTGGGCAGGCGATTGTGGTCGGACGGGTTGATCAGGTGCAGGAATTTCTAGACGCTGCGGGTATGCCCGAGGCGATTTCAGAGATCGAAGTCATCAATGCCTCAACCGTTGAAAACCTGAATAAAATGACAGATTATTTGTATTCTCGCCTGCAAAGGCGCGGGTTTGATCAGCGTGATTGTCACCGTATTGCCAGCCGAGACCGCCATGTTTTTGCCTCGTTATTATTGGCGGACGGCTATGTTGATGGCATGATTACAGGGGTCACGCGCAAGGCATCGCAGGTGCTTACCTTGATCAATTATGTGTTTGACGCAGAACCGGGCGATGGTGCGGTTGGCATCACGGCTGTGCTGAATCGCGGAAAAATGGTGCTTATTGCCGACACACTGGTGCATGAATGGCCCGAAGCCGATGATTTGGCTGATATTGCCGAACGTGCTTCTGAGGTTGCGCGCAGCCTTGGGCTAGAACCACGGGTGGCATTTGTCAGCTTTTCAAACTTTGGTTATCCGGTATCGGAACGTGCCGAGAAAATGAAAATGGCCGCAAAGGTTCTGGACGGGCGCGACGTGAATTTTGAATATGATGGCGAAATGACCGTGGATGTGGCGCTAAACCCCGAGGTGATGAAAACCTATCCGTTTTGTCGGCTTTCCGGCCCTGCCAATATTCTGGTGGTTCCGGCGCGGCATTCTGCATCTATTTCGGTGAAGTTGATGCAGGAAATGGGGGGTGCAACCGTGATTGGCCCAATTTTGACGGGTATTGATAAACAGGTCAAACTTGGCTCTACCACTAGCACCGTGAATGATATTTTGCATATGGCGGTGATGGCTGCCTGTAAGGTTGGGTAAGTGGCGATTTATAATCTTGGTTCGATCAATATCGACATGGTTTACCGTGTGCCGCATTTTCCGCAGCCCGGCGAAACCTTGCACAGCAACGGTTTTACCAAAGGTCTTGGTGGCAAAGGCGCGAATATGTCGATCGCGATTGCCAAAGCGGGCGGCGATGTTCGCCATATTGGCGCGGTGGGCGCGGATGGTATTTGGGTGCGGGATTTGCTGGCGGAAACGGGCGTGAATGTTGATTTTGTTGATGAAATTGACGTGCCGACCGGCCATGCGATTATCAATGTTGATAACGCTGGCGAAAATTCTATTGTTTTGTGTTCGAGCGCCAATACGGCATTAAGCGAATCGCGGGTTGCCGCTGCGCTGAGCGCGGCGCATTCAGATGATTGGTTATTGTTGCAAAACGAAACCACATTAGGGGCATTTGCTGCTGATATTGCTCGCAAAAAAGGCATGAAAATCGCTTATGCCGCTGCTCCGTTTGAGGCAGATGCAGTTGTTGAACTAATTGATAAGGTTGATTTTATTGCAGTGAACGAGATCGAAGCAGCGCAGCTTTCAACCATGGCTGACGGGGTTGAAAAATTGCTGATCACCAAAGGCGCAAAAGGCATCTGGTATCGTGACGCAGGCGTTGAATATGAACAAGATGTTTTCAAAGTAACCCCTGTTGATACCACCGGCGCGGGTGACACTTATCTGGGTTATTTTCTGGCGGGAATAGACGCGGGAATGGACCCGCAATCAGCAATGCGCCGTGCGGCGGCGGCCTCTAGCATTCAAATAACACGGTTAGGCGCGGCAGTGGCTATTCCTGATCTGTCGGAAGTAGAGATGTTTCTAAATGACTGATATTCAAAAGATAATTCTGGATACAGACCCCGGCATAGATGACGCAATGGCGTTTTTTCAGGCAATTGGTGACCCGAAAATTGATCTGGTTGGGATAACCACAATTTTTGGCAATGTTACGGTGGATATTGCCACCCGAAATGCCTTTCGATTATGCAATATGGTTGGTCAGGAAATTCCTGTGGCGCGGGGGGCGGAGCAGCCTGTGGAGTGGAAAAATTTTAGTCCATCCAGCCATGTGCATGGCAATGAGGGCTTTGGAGATATCCCGCCAATTCCGGTTTTGGGCACGGTGCATGAATTGCCCGCTGACGCGTATCTTGTTGATATATGTGCTAAAAACCCGGGTGAAATTACAATTTGCGCCATTGGTCCGCTGACAAATCTGGCGCTGGCATTGCGCCGAGACCCTGATATTGCCAAAAACGTCAAACGGGTGGTTGTGATGGCAGGGGCATTTCGCGCCAATGGCAATATTTCCAAATTTGCTGAGGCCAATACCTATAATGACCCTCACGCCGCCGCCGAGGTTTTTGCGGCTGATTGGGAAGTGATTATGGTTGGTTTGGACGTAACCGACCAAATTCTTTGCACCGAGGCTGATTTTGCTGAAATCGCTGAAATTTCGCCGGTTAAGGGTGGTTTTATTCAAGACATGAGCCATTTTTATCTGGAATTTTATCGCAGTGTTGAAAAGCTGGACGGTAGTTCATTGCATGATCCTGCCGCCGTGATTGCCTGTGCGTATCCGGAGTGGTTTACCATGGAAGATGTGCAAATTGATGTGGTATTGGCAGGCGAGCAATGGGGAAATACTGTGGAATCAAAAAACGCCAGCACTAGCCCCACAAGGGTTTGCACCGGCGTTCAAATTGATACGGTAAAACGGCATTTTATCAACACTTTCAAAGCGTTTGATTAACCCGTCATCCCTTCCCAAAAGTTTTTAACCTTGCCAAAAAAGTCTTGCGAGGCAGGGTTATTGTCTTTGGATTCGGCTTCGAATTCGCGCAAAAGTTCTTTTTGTCTGGTGGTCAGGTTGGTTGGGGTTTCGACCTCCAATTCGATATAAAGATCACCCACACCAGAGCCGCGCAAGGCGGGCATACCTTTGCCGCGCAGGCGCAATTGTTTGCCTGATTGAACGCCAACCGGAACCTTAACGCGCGAGCGTCCGCCGTCAATTGTCGGGGCTTCGATCTCGCCGCCAAGTGCAGCCGCTGTCATTGACACAGGGATTGAGCAAAACAGGTTCACCCCATCGCGTTGGAAAATCGGATGATCGTCAACCTCGATAAAGATATACAAATCACCGGTTGGCCCGCCGCGTAATCCGGCTTCGCCTTCGCCTGCCAGCCTGATCCGTGTGCCGGTTTCAACACCGCCCGGAATGTTGACGTTTAAGGAACGGTCTTTTTGAACCCGCCCCGCACCAGCACAAGAACCACAAGGGTTTTTGATGATTTGGCCGCGCCCGTGGCAGGTGGGGCAAGTGCGCTCAACAGTGAAAAACCCCTGCTGCGCACGGACTTTGCCCATGCCTGCGCAGGTGGAGCAATTTTCAGGTTTTGCGCCGCCTTCTGCGCCGGTTCCCTCACATGTTTCACATGAAACAGAACCAGGCACCGAGATGCCCGCCTGTTTGCCGTTAAATGCTTCTTCCAATGATACCCGTAGGTTATAGCGTAAATCTTGCCCGCGAGTGGCCCGCTGACCGCCGCCGCTGCTACGACGACCGCCCACGAAATCACCAAACAGGTCATCAAATACATCGGAAAATCCGCCACCAAAACCCTGACCTTGGCCGGGTCGGCCTGCGGATGCGCCGGTGCCGCCTTCAAAAGCGGCATGGCCAAAACGGTCATAGGCGGCTTTTTTCTCAGCGTTTTTCAGAATATCGTAGGCCTCGTTGACCTCTTTGAATTGTTCTTCGGCTTTTGGGTTGTCTTGGTTTTGGTCTGGGTGCAGCGCCTTTACCTTTTTACGGTAGGCCTTTTTCAAATCCGCATCGGATGAACCTTTGGGTGCTCCGATAACATCGTAATAATCGCGTTTTGCCATTATTGCCCCCTTTCAAAAGCAAATCGGCCCAGCCAAATTGACTGGGCCGATATTTGCGCCTGATTAGGCTTTTGGATTTTTGTCGAGATCTTCAAATTCAGCGTCAACAACATCGTCGTCGCCAGCCTCGTCAGATGCGGCCGCCGCTTCGGCTTCCTCGGCTTGGGTTTTGTAAATCGCCTCACCCAGTTTCATTGCCGCTTCGGTAAGGTCTTGCGTGCGGGTTTTAATCGCATCCGCAGTCGCTTCCTCGTCCTCAAGCATCTCTTTGAGGTTTTTCACCGACATCTCGATCACCTCGACCGTGGTTGGGTCAACCTTGTCGGAATGTTCCTCAACCGATTTTTCGGTGCTGTGAACCAGGCTTTCGGCTTGGTTCCGCGCCTCGATCAGCTCGCGCTTTTCTTTATCGGCTTCGGCATTTTCCTCGGCATCTTTGACCATGGCCTCGATATCATCATCCGACAAACCGCCAGAGGCCTGAATGGTGATTTTGTGTTCTTTATTGGTGCCTTTGTCTTTGGCGGTAACGGAAACAATACCGTTGGCATCAATATCAAACGCAACCTCGATTTGTGGCAGGCCGCGCGGCGCCGGTGGAATTTCCTCAAGGTTAAACTGACCAAGGATTTTGTTATCGGTCGCCATTTCACGCTCGCCCTGAAACACCCGAATGGTTACCGCATTCTGGTTATCCTCAGCAGTTGAAAATATCTGCGATTTCTTGGTCGGGATAGTGGTATTACGGTCAATAAGCCGTGTGAACACACCACCCAAAGTTTCAATACCCAAGCTCAGCGGCGTGACATCCAGCAACACAACATCTTTAACATCGCCCTGCAAAACACCGGCCTGAATGGCCGCGCCCAGCGCCACAACTTCGTCAGGGTTTACACCTTTATGGGGTTCTTGCCCGAAGAATTTGGAAACTTCTTCCATCACGCGCGGCATACGGGTCATGCCGCCAACCAACACCACCTCGTCAATGTCACCTTTGGTTAGGCCTGCGTCTTTCAATGCGGCTGCACAAGGTTTCAGGGATGCTTTGATCAGATCAATAACCAATGATTCCAGCTTGGCCCGCGTTAGCTTCATCACAAGGTGAAGCGGCTGGCTGGTGGCTGGGTCCATGGTAATGAACGGCATGTTAATTTCGGTTTGGGTGGCTGAAGAAAGCTCGATTTTGGCTTTTTCGGCAGCTTCTTTCAGACGCTGCAACGCCATTTTATCACCCTTAAGATCAACACCGTTGTCTTTTTTGAATTGGGTGGCAAGATAATCAACAATGCGCATGTCGAAATCTTCGCCGCCAAGAAATGTATCACCATTGGTGGATTTTACTTCAAACAAGCCATCATCAATTTCGAGGATCGAAACATCAAATGTGCCACCGCCAAGGTCATAAACCGCGATGGTTTGGCCTTCTTTTTTCTCTAGCCCATAAGCCAGCGCCGCCGCTGTTGGCTCGTTGATAATACGCAGCACTTCCAAACCGGCAATTTTACCGGCGTCTTTGGTGGCTTGGCGTTGGGCATCGTTAAAATAGGCCGGAACGGTGATAACCGCTTGGGTAACGGTTTCACCCAGATAGCTTTCGGCGGTTTCTTTCATTTTTTGCAAAATGAAGGCAGAAACCTGTGAGGGGCTGTATTTTTCGCCGTTAGCTTCAACCCATGCGTCACCGCCCGGGCCTTCAACGATTTTGTAGGGCACCATGGATTTATCTTTTTCAATCAACGGATCATTGGCCGAACGGCCGATCAGGCGTTTAATGGCAAAAATGGTGTTTTCAGGGTTGGTGACGGCTTGGCGTTTTGCAGCCTGCCCCACGAGGCGGTCCTCGTCGGTGAAACCAACAATAGACGGCGTGGTGCGCGCGCCCTCAGAGTTTTCGATAATTTTTGGTTGTGATCCATCCATGATGGCAACGCAGGAGTTTGTGGTCCCGAGGTCAATTCCGATTACTTTTGACATATGATGTCCTTTCAATTTGGCGATATTGGGACGCGGCCTGCGGTTGCAGCACCGATGTCCCATCCCGTATGGTTGAAGGGTATATAGGAGCGGTTTTTAGGGGCTGCAACCACTTGCATAGAGGCTTTTGAATATTTTTTGCGATTCTGCAAAAATAATGGGGGTTTTACAGGTTTTTGGGTTAAGGAAGTGGCCTTTTGACGCCATTTTCATCAACAGCTACAAAAATAAAGGTGGCTTCGGTAACCTTCAGATGATCACCAGAGGGTTGGCGCAACACCCAAACCTCAACCCCGATTTTCATTGATGTGCGGCCTTCGGATAAAATACTGCCGTGAATCGAAACCAGATCGCCGACATGAACCGGCTTATGAAATGTCATGGCCTCCACCGCGATGGTCGCCACCCGCCCCCGCGCCCGAATACGCGCCGGAACCGAGGCCCCAAGGTCCATTTGCGCCATCAGCCAGCCGCCAAAAATATCACCGTTAACATTGGTATCGGCTGGCATGGCAATGGTTTGCAGGGAAATATCACCTATTGGCTTTTCCATTTTAGTCCCCGGTGTGTTTTGATTTGCTAAGGTTTTTACGCACCCAGAATTCGCCCATTAGGCCAAGCACCAGAAAAATCATGGTAAAATAAATCGGATAAGACATGCTGCTGACTTCGCGGGTATAATTGATAAAAACTGCCAACCGCATTTGATCAATGCAATGAAAAAGCGGGTTCCAGTCAAACCAGCTGACCATGCTGGCAGGCAAATAAGCGGCAGGCATAAATTTGCCGCTGGTGATCATTTGGGCGCGCATATAAATTTTAGAAGCAGGGTTAACAAGCGCCGGTGCCAGTGGTTTAGCCAGCATAAATAGTAGGCCAATTGCAATACCGCTGGCCCAGGAAAATATAAAAGGCAGAAACATACCTTGTGGTCGATAGATCTCAAAGCCGTCTCCCAGCAAATACACCGCCGTCATAATTAGTAATATTGCAACAATTTGCAGATAAAGCGATGCAAGAGAATTTGCCAAAATTGATAAAACTACCGACATTGGTGCATGTTGCATGATAGGAGAAACAGCATTAGCAGTTCCCATTACGGCAGAAATCGCTGCCATATGTACAACCATTAAAAATATACCGGACAGCAAAAATAGAAAGAAATCGCCGCGAATTGCAACTGATCGGCCCATCATCGCGTACATTAGATAGAAAATCAGAAAAAACGTTCCGATCTGGGACATGGCCTGAAATATACCAAAAACGGCGCTGCCGCTTTGTTTGCGCACGTCATGGACAATTGAATGATAGATCAATTCAATAAAATCGATTGCAGCGACGATCAAAGACGGTTTTTTGTTACCAATCGTCATTTTTCAGCCAAGCCCCCGATTTTTCTATGCTGTAACCAAGTATCAACTTGCCGACAATATTCCCCTATGTCCATACTAGGACACTCCATTATTAAAAGGCATACCCCATGCAGAATGAAAATATCGTAAATGTGATGCGGAAACTCTCGCTTGAGGCGGGCAAAGTCATCATGGAAGTCTATGCGCGGGCTGATTTTGACATTCGCACTAAATCTGACGATTCCCCCGTGACCGAGGCTGACGAGGCCGCTGATAAGCTGATCCATGCCGGATTGCTGGCCGCATTTCCCGATATTGCCATTGTCACCGAGGAGCAATCCGACAGTCATTCCATCAAGGCCAGCCGATTTTTCATCGTTGATCCATTGGACGGCACCAAAGAATTCATCCATCGGCGCGGGGATTTTACCGTTAATATTGCGCTGGTTGAAAATGGCCTGCCGGTCTTGGGTGTGGTTTATGCCCCCGCCAAAGGTCGGTTGTTTTATACCGATAAAACCGGCCAAAGCGTTGAAGAAATGCAAGATGGCAGCCTGAATGCGATCAATGTTTCCACCCCCGACCCGTCTGAGCTGATCTTTGTTGCATCAAAATCTCATCGGGATCAGGCCACGGATGACTATATCAATAAATATAGTGTCGGGGAATCGCGCGCCGCAGGCTCCTCTTTGAAATTCTGTCTTGTTGCAACTGGCGAGGCTGATATTTACCCGCGTTTAGGCCGCACTATGGAATGGGATACCGCCGCAGGCCACGCGGTTTTGCGCGGTGCGGGCGGCAAAGTTGTGCGCTTTGATGACCATACCCCACTGACGTACGGCAAAAACATCTATGAAAATCCGTTTTTCATTGCTTATGCGCCGGGCATTGATCTGGTCAAAGGCTAAAAATTGACTGCCTCATGCAATATTTCGGTTATTATCGTCAGCCATGACAGGCCGGAATATTTGCGCAAAATGCTGGCGTGTTTGCGGCTTCAGGATGTTTTAGGTTTTCAGACCATTGTTGTAACAAACACGCCAAATGCAGTGATTCCAGCAACGGGCCTGCTGGTCATTCCGTTTGAACAGCCAAATATCGCCATTGCACGCAATATTGGCATTGAGGCAGCGCGCGGCGCATTTATTGCTTTTTGTGATGATGATGCCCTGCCAGACCCCGGCTGGCTGCAAAAACTGATGCAGCCATTTGATGATCCGCAGGTTGGCGGTGCGGCTGGATTTACGCGTGGCAGCAATGGCATCAGTCGGCAATGGGGTGCGGTACTTACCGATGATTTTGCCAATGAAAACCGGGTGACATTGACTGAAACCACGGTTTTTGACCCCGATCCAAAAACCAGCCCCGTGATGATTGGCACAAATTGTGCTTTTCGCACATCGGCGCTGCTGCACATTGGCGGGTTTGATCCGGCATTTGCCTATTATTTGGACGATAGCGACATTTCGCTGCGCTTGTCAAAATCCGGTTGGAAACAGGTGATTTTGCCCAATGCCCAAGTCCATCACAGCTTTGCCCCGAGCGCGCAGCGCAGCCACCACGCTGTGCCCAAATCTTTGAAACCCTTGGGCCGCAGCAAAGCGTATTTTTGCCGTAAACACGCCAGCGCCCGCAACGCAGCTGATATTCTGAAGGCTTTTAAAAAAGCCCAGCACCAGCGCGTTGAAAAAATGTTTTTACTGGGCCAGCTAGAGGCGGCAAAATTCAAAGAACTTATGCAGTCGCTTGATGACGGTTATATAGAAGGCGCTGCGCTGCCGCTTACCAAAACTGTGCCACAACCATGGCCAACCAGCACTGAAACGCCGGTTTTTGATCTGAATAAGGCTAAACATATCGTGCTGGCCACGCGAAAAGTTAACGAATCCATCCAAAATATCATCAGCGATCTTTGTAAAAACGGCCATCGGGTTACTTTATTGGAGCTGTCTTATTCGGCGATGTTCATGCAGGTGGGTTTTTCAAATAACGGGTTTTGGCACCATAAAGGCGGGCAATTTGGCAAAATTGAGCGCTCCGATCCGCTCTGGCATAAAGCCTCGTTTAAGGAAAAAACGCTGAGCGAATGCCAGCGACTGGCCAAAATGCGGCCCATAGATTTATTAACCTTTTTTGAGCCGGGCCAATTTGACGCCTCACTTTTGCCTCAAACATTTGGGATGTCTTCATTAAATGGCTATAGGGTCTTAGATGATTCTTTGTTATGGTTAGAAACTGGAACATAAAATGACACAAAAAATTACCAAAGCGATCTTTCCTGTTGCCGGGCTTGGCACACGGTTTTTACCTGCGACCAAATCCATCCCCAAAGAAATCATGACATTGGTTGACCGGCCATTGATCCAATACGCGATCGACGAAGCCCGCGAAGCAGGCATTACCGATTTTATTTTTGTGACCGCACGGGGCAAAAGCGCACTGGAAGATTATTTTGACCGCGCTCCTGAGCTGGAAAAAAGCCTGAAAGAAAAAGGCAAAACCGATTTGTTGAAGGAGCTACGCCGGACCGATATGGAAAGCGGCACCATTGCTTATATCCGTCAGCGCGAGGCCCGTGGCCTTGGCCATGCGGTGTGGTGTGCCCGTCGATTAATCGGCAACGAACCTTTTGCAGTGCTGCTGCCTGATGATGTTATTTCAGCGCCGCGCGGCTGTTTGCGCCAAATGATTGATGCCTATGATGAGGTGGGCGGCAATATGGTTGCAACCATGTATGTGCCTGAAGAACAAACAAAAAATTACGGGATTCTGGATAAATCTGGCGAAAATGGCCGGTTGGTTTCGGTCAAAGGTATGGTTGAAAAACCCGATGCCAAAGACGCGCCATCAAATCTGGCAGCGATTGGTCGTTATATTTTAACGCCGCAAATCATGGAATCACTTGGTAAATTTAACCAAGGCGCGGGCGGTGAAATTCAATTAACCGACGCTATTTCCGAGCAAATTTCATTGGGTAATCCTGTGCATGGCTATCGGTTTGACGGGGCACGGTATGATTGTGGTTCCAAAGCCGGGTTTTTGCAGGCCACCGTTGCTTTTGCATTGGAGCGCGAAGATTTGCGTGATGAATTCAGCGCATTTTTGGATGGCGTAACCGGGTTGCACCACGCCGCCGAATGAGCGAAAACTGCCAAAGATTGGCAGGAAAAATGACTCCCGTTTTATGTGATATCAGCCGCACAATTTCGCGCGCGCCGCACCCTATTCCCACCGGAATAGATAGGGTTGAGCGTGCCTATATCAAAGAATTTCTGAATTCTGACCGGCCAGTCTGGTTTTTGTCGCGAATCGCCGGTGGTTATGCGTTGCTGGACAAACCCGCGATGCAACAGATTTTTCCGATGATTTTGGGAAAACAACCATGGGACAGCAAAGACCTGATCGCGCGGATTTTTGGCCGCAAAAAACCCCTGCAAACCCAATTGGCCGAATCAACCTTGCGGCGGTTGGCGCTGGGCAATGTGGGAAATTCGGGGTTGGCGGGGTTGCTGAAAAAACTTCCCGAAGGTTTTACATATGTAAATGTCGGGCATTCCAACCGCAAAAAACCTTTATGGGAAGCGGTTAAATTGGGTGGTGCCGGGCGGATGGTGGCGATGATTCATGATGTTATCCCGCTCGATTTTCCCGAGTTTTCGCGACCAGATACCTTGCAAAGGTTTGAACAGGAATTACGACTGACCGCGCAAAATTGCGATACATTGATCTATAATTCCAGCCATACCGCAGAGCGTACCCAGTTTTGGCTAGATAAATGGAGCCTGAAAACAGGTGCGATTACGGCATTGCTGGGGGTTGATCCTTTGCCGGATAAAATCAGCCACGACCCCGATGAAAACCCTTATTTTGTTGTGCTTGGAACCATTGAACCACGGAAAAATCATCAGCTTTTGCTGGATATCTGGGGGGGCATGGCCAAAACTAAACCGGCGGAAACCCTCCCGCATTTGCATATTGTCGGGCGACGCGGCTGGCTGAACGATGCGATTTTTGATATGCTTGATAACAGCCCGCTTATGGGCAAATGTATTTTTGAACACAATAATCTAGACGACAAAGACCTCTCGAAACTGCTGATCCACAGCCGCGCATTGCTGTTCCCGTCCTTTGCGGAGGGGTTTGGTTATCCGCTCGCTGAGGCGCTCCAGAAAAAAATACCTGTAATTTGTTCTAACCTGCCCTGTTTTCAGGAAATATCAGGAGATTTGCCAACATACTTGTCAATGACGGACAAAAAGGGATGGGAAAATGCAATTCGTAAGGCCAGTACAGAAATTGACGAGGTTTGCCAAACCGCCTTTGAGGCGCCAAATTGGACACAACATTTTCATAAAATTGACACAATTCTTTAAGATAAACGTAAGTAATTATTTAATAATTGGTGCTTTGTAATGAAATTAATACGTTCATATCGGCTACGCTTAATGCGCAAAAAATGGCAATTGCGGACATTGCGCAAGGAAAAAGACCTGAATCTGGTGCGATTGGCTGATGGATTTGATAATCCGTACGGCATTTTTGCATTTTCGACTCTGCGAAATGAACGGCAGCGTTTGCCGTATTTCCTGAAATATTACCGTAATCTGGGCATTACCCATTTCTTTGTTGTTGATAATGATTCCAGCGATGGTACCGCCGAATATTTAGCCAGCCAGCATGATGTTTCGGTTTGGCATACATCCGCCAGCTATAAACAAGCCAAATTTGGTGTGTTATGGATGAATAATTTATTGCGGAAATATGGGTCAAAACATTGGTGTCTTAGCGTCGATTGTGATGAATTTCTGGTCTATCCACATGTTTCCAAACGCCCGATTCGTGCCCTGACGGATTGGCTTGATGCGCGCTCAATCCGGTCTTTTCCAGCGATGTTGCTGGATATGTATTCGCGCAAAGACCTTGGCGAACTGGATTACAAAACCGGTCAAGATCCGTTTGAGCTGCTGACGCATTTTGATTCCGGGAATTATACCCAGAAACCCGGCGGTCAATACGGAAATTTGTGGATTCAAGGCGGCCCTCGGCAGCGCAAGTTTTTTGCAAATAACCCGGGCAATGCGCCGGCCTTAAACAAAATTCCGCTGGTTAAATGGAAGTCGAGCTATGTTTACACGTCTTCCACACATTCAATGTTGCCGCGCAGCTTAAACCTGACATTTGATGATAATGGTGGCGAAAAAATCAGTGGCTGCCTGATGCACAGCAAATTTTTGCCTGATATTGCGGTAAAACTAACCGAAGAAAAAAACCGCCAGCAACATTACGCTAGTAGTCAAGAATACAAAGCCTATGGGTCGGAGACGAGTGCGAAAATCAATTTCTGTACCCCTCAATCCACCAAATACAAAAGCTGGCAACAGCTGGAAGACCTTGGCCTGATTTCTTCGGGGGGGTGGGCATGAGCATTGGAATCTCACTGTTATTGCATCAGGATTTTGGCCGTGCCGCTGAATTAACCCGGGCATTATTGCGCGAAGGCTGCAAAATTGCGGTGCATATCGATGCAAAATCACCTGACGAACTTATCAGAGAGTATATCGATGAGTTCGCCAATCAGTCAAATTTGATCATTACTCGGCGCATAAAGTGCGAGTGGGGCACATATTCGCTGGTTCGGGCGCAACTTATTGTTGCTCGGGAAATTCTGGATAATTTTTCCGACATATCACATGTTGTGCAGTTAAGTGGATCATGCTTGCCAACCCGACCTATCAAAGAGCTGCAAAAATTTCTAGAAGCAAATCGTGGCACGGATTTTATAGAATCGGTTGTGGCGGGGCAAAGCAACTGGATCAAAGGCGGATTGGAGCTGGAACGGTTTTCGCTGTTTTTCCCTTTTTCGTGGCGACGTCAGAGGCGGCTTTTTGATCTTTCTGTAGCAATGCAGCGTAAAATTGGCGTAACACGCAAAATTCCGCAAGGGCTTGAGGCGCATATTGGCTCTCAATGGTGGGCTTTGTCGCGTGATACATTGCTGGCAATTTTGAATGATCCGGCGCGTTTGAAAAATGACAGGTATTTTTCAAAATGCTGGATACCAGACGAATCCTATTTCCAAACATTGGTGCGCAAACATGGCAAACGCATTGAATCCCGCTCCTTGACCTTTTCGCGGTTTGACCGGCAGGGCAACCCGATGTTGTTTTACGATGACCATATCGAATATCTGGAACATTTGGATGGATTTTTTGTGCGCAAAGTTTGGCATGGCGCGCATCAACTTTATAATGATTTATTGGCGCCGGATTTTCGGGTTAACAAACGTGATCCCGAAATGCGGTTGGCATTTGAAGCCCAAACCGAACGGTTGGAAGGGCGGCGGAATAATGCGCGCCCCGGCCTTTCGATGCAAAGCAGATATTTAAGGCATCATAATAATCAAACTGAAACTGCTGCTGCCTACACAGTCTTAATTGGGTTTGACAAAATCTTTCCGTCAGTCGATTCTTGGCTTTCATGCCAAATCGGCCAGGATGTACAAGGTGATTTGTTTGCCCACGGGGGTGTTGAATTGGCCAATAACGCAGTGCGGTCGGCTGGTAACTTAACAACACATGGCAAAATACGCGATTACGCGCCTGATAATTTTTTGATGAATTTTATCTGGAACAATCGAAATAGCCTGATCGCCTTTCAATTTTGGTCCCCGAAAAAAACCAAACTATTTAAATTTTTAACACGGGATAAAAATGCAACGATCCACTATTTGCAAGCTGCGTGGCTTTTGGATGTGATGCGGGAAAATATTACAAATCTATCAGCGCTTAAATCTCGGGTTAGTGAATTGGTTGAGATGGATCGGGAGCGATTAGAGCTTCTAAAGGCTGGTTTGGCTAATTACAAAACCTATAGTTTGAGCGATGTAATAGGTAAAACTGCTCCAATTTTAGATGGCCTTATTTCGGACTTATCACCACAAACCCGTTCTCAACCGCGAGAATTGCCAGAAATGATGGATTGGCAGGGCTTGGAAATGTTTGCTAAATTCCTTAAGAATAACGGCATGAATATTGAATTTGACCTTAGCGAAAATAAACAGCCTGAATGGCGAGACCAAAACACCAAACCTGTTTTGATCGCGAAATAAATGGCTGCTGATAATTTCCGTAGTTTTGCCATTTTTGGCGCAATGCGCAGTGGTTCTAACTTGTTGGAACGCTATATTAACCAATTTGACGGTCTAAAATGCCACGGAGAGCTTTTTAACCCGGCCTTTATCGGCTGGTCCGGGCAGGAATCCTATCTTGGGGTGGATAAAGCGGCACGAGATGCTGTACCGGGGCAGTTGGTTGATGCAATTCTGGCGAATGATGCTGAAAACATTCCCGGATTTCGGATTTTTCGTGACCATAATGAAAATGCGATTGAGCAATTTTTGCAGGATAAAAGCTGCGCCAAAATTATTTTGTCACGAGATCCAATTGATTCATTTACCTCGTTAAAAATTGCGCGAAAAACAGATCAGTGGCTAATTCATGATGAATTACATCGCAAAACCGCACAAATTTATTTTGATATTTCCGAGTTTGAGGAATACCGCAAAATTCGACAGGCTTATTCTGACAAAATTATCGCAATCCTAAAAGCCAGCGGTCAAGAATTTTTCAATATCCATTTTGATCAATTGAATGATGCTGGCAAAATCAACGAGCTCGCGGCATTTTTGGGGGCAAAAACGCCGATTCAAGACTTGAAAGAAATAATCAAGCGGCAGAATCCCGGTGCGCTGAATGACAAGATCGTTAATTATGCAGAAGTATTTGAGCAATTGGGTTTACCAGAACCTGAAGTTTTACGGCCGGGCTTGCCGGTTTTTGCATCGGAAAAGGGCACAGATTTATCGCGCGCATACTTTCTTAGTGAAAAAAATGTCATTTTTGCGCCTATTCCATCCGCGCCGGATGGGCGCATTCGTCAATGGCTTTCGGAGGTCGACGGGGCTGCGCCGGTTAATAATTTTGGCATGGATGCATATAAAAATTGGCAAAACGAGCATAATAACCCGATTATTTTTGCAGTTTTACGACATCCGGTTAAGCGCGCATATGACGTTTTTATGCGCAAAATTTTTCTTAAAAATGCTGGCGGATTCGCTAAAATTCGTGAGGCTCTAGAAGTTAAGTTCGGGGTTTTTCTGCCTGATTTAGACACATCATTAGAAGATTTAGGATATGATAAATCTGCCCACCGCGCTGCGTTTTCGCAATTTTTGCTGTTTATCCACCATAATTTGAATGAGCAAACCGATATTCGCACCGATGGGCGGTGGCGCAGCCAGTCAGACCTGATTGCCGCGTATGAAAAACTGTTTGGTGAATGTGAGGCTATCAAGGAAACCGATTTGGACTTTGCCACCGGATACTTTGCCAATCGACTGGCGCTAAATAAAATGCCAAATGCCATTCCGGCGCAAAAAAACCAGTGGTTATTTGAATTGGCTGATATTTATTCACCCGAAATCGAAAAACTGACCCGCATAGCCTATGCGCAGGATTACGACAGATTCAAATTCCAGAATTGGCGCTAGGCGGCTTTGGCTTTTTGGCTTTCGGTTAATATCGAATAAATCGCCGAAGGATCATTCGTTGAGCGAATTTTAGCACAAATCGCCTCGTCACGCAGAGTGCGCGACACTAGCGCCAACGCTTTTAAATGGTCTGCAACCGCGCCTTTTGGGGCAAAAAGCACAAAAACCAGATCAACGGGTTGGCGGTCAACCGCATCAAAATCAACCGGCGTATCGAGCCGCAAAAACAGCCCCCAAACCCGGTCAATTTCATTCAGGCGTGCATGCGGAATGGCAACCCCGTGGCCCATGCCTGTTGGCCCCAGATTTTCGCGTTCTTGCAGGGCCAACAAGATTTCTTTGTAGGGCAACTGATAGACATTCTCAGCCAAAAGCGACGCTTCTTGTAACGCGCGTTTTTTGCTGGTGGCTTTGGCGCCAGCCAAAACCGCATCAGGCAATAGAATATCGTGCAGTTCCATCTTATCAGCCCTAACAGGTTAAGTTATTTGATGTTGCGCGGGTCAATCCAACCCACATTTCCATCGGCGCGGGTATGCACAACATTGACACCCCCGTGCTGAACATTGCGGAATACCAGCATATTTTCGCCGGATAATTCCATTTGCATCACGGCCTCACCGACCGACAGGGTTTGCACCCTTGTTTCCATCTCAGCCACAATAATGGGCTGCAAGGTTTCTGGTTCTTCGTCATGGGAGGCAGATAAAACATAAGACGGTTCACCGCTGAATTCGATCGGGGCAGCGCGGGTTTTGTGGTGGTCTTTTAGGCGGCGTTTATAGCGGCGCAACTGTTTTTCCATGCGCGCCAACGCCCCATCAAAGCAATCATACACATCGATCGCGCGGCCCTTGGCTTGGGTATGCAAGCCCGTGGAAAGATGCACGGATGCAGCGCAAACAAATTCATGGCCATCTTTTGAAAAGGTGACATTGCCCTCAACCGGGCGTTCGGAATATTTGGTGACGATCTCCAACAGGCGATCTTCAACATGGGTCGTCAAAGCCGACCCTACGTCCAGATTTTTTCCACTAACTTGTATATGCATGTTCTTCTCCCCGCATACTGCCAGAAAATATAATCCGGCATTGGGTTTCATTGAACAGCCCCGCGGAGCGCGGAACCTAGGAGCAGACAGCCCTCATGTCAACCAGGCCTGAAACCTAATTTTGGGATTTGATTTTGCGTCGGGTGACGGATGAAGGGATGCTCATGTAACCACGATATTTCGCAATTGTCCTGCGCGCAATATCTACGCCGTCATCTCTCAAAATATTTACAATTCTGTCATCTGACAGTGGTTTTTTGTAGTTTTCTTCATCAATAAGGTGTTTAATACGCAAACGAATTTCCATTGAGGAATATTCACGAAATCCGTCGATTGACAGGATTTTTGACACAAAAAAGTATTTCAATTCAAAAATACCACGCTCACAAATCAGATATTTGCCGTTTGTGACCCTGCTGATGGTTGATTCGTGCACCTGAATCGAATCAGCAATCTGGCCGAGAGTTAGGGGCAGCATCGCGGCTTGGCCGTGCTCAAAAAACGCATGTTGATGCTGAACAATCGCGGTGGCGGTTTTCAAAATAGTCTGGGCGCGTTGATCAAGCGCGTTGATCAGCCAGTTTGCCGATTGCTCGCAATTATGAACAAAAATCAAGGCGTCATCGCCGTGGCTGGCAATCTCGGCGGCGTATTCATGGTTTACCAGAACCTTTGGCAATGCGCTGGAAACCAGCTCCACCCGCCAATCGCCAATATCGCTGCGTTTTATACGCACATCAGGGCGCACTTCGCGCACCGGATTATTGCTGAATTCCGACGCGGGGCGCGGGTTTAGATGCCGGATTTCCGCCAGTATTTCCGCAGTTTCCGTGCCACCTTCGCCGATGATTTTTGCAATGGCGTCTGTATCGTTTTTGGCGACCAATGGCAGGTTTTCCAACACCATTTTCATCACCGGATCAAAACGGTTAGCATCCTTTAATTGCAGGGTCAGACATTCCTGAAGATTGCGCGCAGCAATGCCCACCGGCTCACAGGATTGCACAATTTGCAGCGCTTTTTCGATGTTGCGTGTGCTGGTATTCAGCCGATCTGTCAGCTCAAAAACCGGAGCGGTCAGATAACCGTTTTCGTCAAGCTCACCCAGCAGATTTAAGGCAATTTTGCAGATATTTTCGGGGATATCCATCAGGGTAATTTGCGCCGCCAGATGTTCGATCAGGGTTTGTTCAGCCTTGATCAGGTCCAGCGGGTCAAAATCGGAATTTGCCACACCACCCATTGATACCGAGGTCTTGGGTTGTTTCAATTCCAACAGCGGGTTTTTCCCCACTTCTTCCTCAAGCAGTTTTTGCAAATCAAGTTGGTTAAGTTGCAAAATCTCAATCGCTTGGCGCAATTGTGGCGTCATCGTCAGCCGCTGGCCTTGCTTGATTGATATGCTTTGCTTCAGTGCCATTTTACGCCTTTAACGACGCAAAACCTTACGTCAAATTTTAAACTGTTCACCCAGATATACCCGGCGAACATTATCGTCCTGCACTACTTCAGCGGGAGTTCCGCTCATCAATACTACACCATCGTGCAAAATATAAGCCCGATCGACAATCTCTAGGGTCTCTCTTACATTATGATCGGTTATCAAAACCCCAATGCCGCGGGTTTTTAGGTGGGCCACCAGTTCGCGAATCTCATTTACCGCGATCGGATCAACACCCGCAAACGGTTCGTCAAGCAGCACATATTTGGGCTGGCTGGCAAGGCAACGCGCGATTTCGACGCGGCGACGCTCACCGCCCGAAAGCGACAATGCCGAGGCGCGGCGCAGATGGGTGATCGAGAATTCAGCAAGTAATTCGTCAAGCATTCTCTGACGCTTACCTTTGTCTTTAATTGATAGTTCAAGTATCGCGCGGATGTTGTCTTCAACCGAAAGACCCCGAAAAATCGAGGCTTCTTGCGGCAAATAGCCAATGCCAAGTTTGGCGCGGCGATACATCGGCAGATATGTGGCCTCAATTCCGTCAACCCAAACGCTGCCGGAATCAGGGTTTACCAAGCCGGCGATGGAATAAAAACAGGTGGTTTTACCTGCGCCATTTGGCCCCAAAAGTGCAACAACTTCGCCTTGGCGCAGCTCAAGTGATACGTCGCGCAGCACGGGTTTGCGCTTATAGGCCTTGGAAATGTTGCGAATCACCAGACCGCCATTGCCGTCTGTTACAGAAAGTTCAGGCACTATTCATTGCCTTGCGTTTGAAAAATGGTTTGCACGCGGCCTTCCATTACGGCGGTGCCAGCGTTTAAATCGATGCGCAGGCGTTCACCCGACAGGGCGTTTGGGCCTTGGGTCAGGATCACGTTGCCCTCCATCAAGACATTTCCGTCTTCGATCTCATAGATCGCGGTATCTGATTCAGCGGCTTCGCCATCGCTGGCGAACACCACATTTCCACTAGCGCGCAGGGCGCGGATTGCGCCAACGGCGGCGTCGTCACCTGTTGCATAAATTACTTCTACGCGGTCGGCTGACAGGCGCAAATCACCAATGCCAATCACCACATTGCCGCTAAATACCGCTGAATTTGAGGCTTGGTCAATTTCAAGGCCATCTGCGGCGACCTCAACGGTTTGGGATTCGCCTTTGGCGAGGCCGGCAAAAGGCAATTGTACGCCTTGGGCTTGTGCTAAACTGGCAAAAACCGACAGTGCCAAACTGGCAATAACCAACCGTAAATTCATGAAATCCCGCCCTATTCCGTTGTGTTAAGGGTTACTCTAACCGCTTTTTCAAAACTTAGCACCCGATTTTCGCGGCTGCCTTTAACAACGCTGGAAATATGGAATATTTCCGCCGAGATATGGCCAAGCGGCCCGTCTACCTCTATCATTTCGCCTGAAATCTCACCATTACGCAGATTAGCTGTCAGGGTTCTTAGCACGCCCTCATAACCATCCGAGGTGGTAATATGCGCGCCGTCAGTAAAAATCAGCAATTGTGCTTCGTTATCAATCAGGGCGGTATCTGCGATGATTTTCGCGCTTTCGCCAGAGGGGAATTCAAACAGGCTGGTCAGGTTTATCGCGGTGATATGTTTCAGTTGGTTGGTTTCGGGTTCAATCCGATCCGCTGTCAGGCTGAATATCCCGCCCTTGCCGGTGCGGCCGTTAATTTGTGGATTATCCAGAAAACTGCCGCTTTCCAACGCATCAAATTCGGCCTGCGAAAACGTAAAACCGGGGTCAAAACCATCATCCGAGGTGATCAGAAATACCGTGCCTAAAACCCCAAGCGCCAGCAGCGGCAAAATGATTTTCAGCACGCCAATCAGTTTTGTATAAGTATGATGTTTCATCGCCATATTAGTGCGAAAAAATGTCCACGTCCGGCCAACCCGCCAGATCAAGCGCGGCGCGATGCGGCAAGAAATCAAAGCAGGCTATCGCCATTTCTGCGCGGTTTTCGCGGGCCAGCATAATATCCAGCGCTGATTTCAGTTTGTGCAGATAAAGCACATCAGACGCCGCATAAGCCAACTGGGCTTTGGTTAAATCATCAGCCCCCCAATCGCTGCTTTGTTGTTGTTTGGAAATATCGATGGCCAGGATTTCCTGAAGCAGGTTTTTTAGCCCGTGGCGGTCCGTATAGGTGCGCACCAGTTTTGACGCGATTTTGGTGCAATAAACCGGTGCAGTAACCGCGCCAAAACGGTGCAGCATTACCGCGATATCAAACCGGCCAAAATGGAATAATTTCAGCACATCAGGGTTGGTGAGCATGGCCACCAGATTTGGCGCTTCGGTCTGGGTTTGGTTGATTTGCACCATATGTGCATTGCCGTCACCGCTGGATAATTGCACAAGGCAAAGCCGGTCTCGGTGTGGGTGCAGGCCCATGGTTTCACAATCAATCGCAACAATATTGCCAAGATCAAGCCCATCGGGCAGATCATTTTTATGTAGAAAATTAGCCATAGCACCCCCAAAAATATGAATTTGTTTTATAACGGCATGCGGCCCAATAAAACCTTAAAATTTGCCGCTAAGCGGATTTCCACGATAATGCCAGCGGCACAAAGATACTAAGAAAAACAAATGCGCCATGTGGTGAAAGGCAACAAATGCCGGCTCTTTTCAGGCCGGTCAGAAATGGTGCCGGAATGCTCGGCGCCTAGGCAATCGCTGCGCCGATACTGCCGACAGCTATGGTTTGAAGAAATATACGCATGTTTCTTTTTCAAATATGTTTGACAATCACAGCATTAGTTTTCAAAAATAACCGAAGCCGAGGAGTTCTTAAACCATGCAATATATTCTGGCCATTGATCAAGGCACCACATCTAGCCGCGCTATTCTTTTTGATAAAAATATGCAGGTTGCGGGCATAGCACAGCAGGAAGTCGAACAGATTTTCCCGCAATCGGGCTGGGTGGAGCATAACCCCGCCGAAATTTGGGAAACAGTGCTGAAAACCTGTCGCGATGTGATTTCCAGCGTGGGGATCACCGCCAGCGATATTGCCGGCATCGGCATAACTAACCAGCGCGAAACCACGATTGTCTGGGATAAAACCACCGGTAAACCCATCCATAATGCCATTGTCTGGCAAGATCGGCGCACGGCTGGATACTGCCAATCGCTGCGCGAGGCCGGGCATGAGGAAATGGTGACGCAAAAAACCGGACTGCTGCTCGACCCCTATTTTTCAGGTACAAAACTGAAATGGCTTTTGGAAAATGTGGAAACCCCCAACCGCGAGAATCTGCTTTTTGGCACGGTGGACAGCTTTTTAATCTGGAAACTGACCGGAAACCATCTGACCGATGCCACCAATGCGGCGCGCACGTTGATGTATGATATTCGCAAAGGTCACTGGAGCAGCGAGATTTGTGATTTGCTGGATATCCCGATGGAAATGCTGCCCGAGGTCAAGGATTGCGCCGCAGATTTTGGCACGGTTCCGGCTGAGGTTTTTGGTGCTGAAATCCCGATTTTGGGTGTGGCCGGTGACCAACAGGCTGCGACTATCGGACAGGCGTGTTTTGACCCCGGCATGATGAAATCAACCTATGGCACGGGGTGTTTTGCGCTGCTCAATACTGGTGAAAAGCTGGTGCGATCCAAAAACCGGATGCTGGGCACGATTGCTTATCAGCTTGATGGCGTTACGACTTATGCGTTGGAGGGTTCTATTTTTATTGCCGGTGCGGTGGTGCAATGGCTGCGTGACGGGCTGGAAATTGTCAGCAATGCCAGCGAGACACAGGCCATGGCCGAGGCAGCCGACCCCACGCAATCGGTTGTTATCGTGCCAGCGTTTACCGGCCTCGGCGCGCCCTATTGGAACGCGGAATGTCGTGGCGCGATCTATGGTTTGACCCGCAATTCCGGCCCTGCGGAATTTGCCCGCGCGGCATTGGAAAGCGTAGGGTTTCAAACCCGCGATTTGCTGGAGGCAATGATGCAGGATTGGGACGGCGTGGGCAAAAATATTTTGCGGGTTGATGGCGGCATGTCGGCCAATAACTGGGCTATGCAGTTTTTATCGGACATTATAGACGCAAAGGTTGACCGGCCAGCGGTTCTGGAAACAACCGCGTTGGGCGCGGCGTGGTTGGCGGGAATGCGGGCCGGAATTTACCCTGACCAAGCTGGGTTTGCCAAGACTTGGGCATTGCAACAACAATTCAGCCCTGAAATGTCGCAAGATACCCGCGAAACCAAGTATTCCGGCTGGAAACGCGCAATTAACGCAACTTTGAACGTATAAACTGTAACCACCACTTGAATTTGCGCCTAAAAACATCAATATTACTGGGGAAAACGTGTTGAACGCGTTGGATTAATTTAATGGAGGGTCATATGGCCGATAACCAAACAGTTCGCCGCGCTGGTGCAGTCACCCGCTCAGCCGAGATCGACGCCGGGCTGCGCGCCCATATGAACAAGGTTTACGGGCTGATGTCTGTTGCCATGATCGTCACCGGATTGGTGGCCTATTTTGTTGGCACCGATCTGAAAACCTTTATGCAAGGTGGACAGCCTAGCCTGTTATCACCCGGCATGATTTCAGCCATGTTCTCGGCACCATTGGTTTACGTCATAATGTTTGCCCCGCTGGGAATGATATTTTTGTTTGGCGCTGCCGTTAACAAAATGTCCCAATCCAGCGCGCAGATGTTTTTCTATGCGTTTGCGGCGTTGATGGGCCTGTCGATCAGCTCAATTTTTGCGATGTATACCGGTCTTTCGATTGCCACCACATTTTTTGTGACCTCGATCGCTTTTGCCAGCCTTAGCCTTTATGGCTATACCACCAAAAAAGATATCTCCGCTTGGGGCAGCTTTTTAATCATGGGTGTGGTCGGGTTGATCATTGCCATGATCGTCAACATGTTTTTGCAAAGCCCGGCGATTCAGTTTGCTGTTTCGGTTTTGGGTGTGCTGATTTTTGCCGGCCTTACCGCTTATGATACGCAAAAAATCAAAACCCAGTATTTGCAAGTGCGCAATCATCCTGACGGCGAAGCAATTGCAGGCAAGATGGCCATTCAGGGCGCGCTGCGGCTTTATCTGGATTTCATCAACCTGTTCATGTTTCTGCTGCACTTTTTGGGCAACCGCAACTAGGTAGATTAAAGACATACGAATCAAAAAGGCCTGAGGGAAACCTCAGGCCTTTTTTAATTCAACAGTAGCAAAACCCTATTTGATTTTGCCTTCTTTATATTCAACATGTTTGCGCACAACCGGGTCATATTTGTTTTTGACCATTTTTTCGGTCATGGTGCGTGCGTTCTTTTTCGCCACATAAAAGTGGCCAGTGCCTGCTGTGGAATTCAGGCGGATTTTAATAGTTGCTGGCTTCGCCATTTTCATTCTCCAAACGGGGGGCAGATTGCCCTAAATCTCAAAATCGCGTTTTATACCCATATGGGCCAGAGTCAAGTGGTTATGCGGTTAAAAGGCTGAAATGAGCGCGGCCATTATCATGCCGGAAAAACGGCACATCGGTTGATTTGGCGGGGTTGTTCAGAATGGCCAAGACTTCGGACAAAACCACCTCGGTAATAAAAGGCAGATCAAGCGATTTTGCTTCCAAAAGATCGATCCAGTGCAAATGGCTCAGCTCATCCGAGGCGTTTGAAAAATCATCGATATCGCCAACGATACCCGACGCATCAGCCATAAAAAACCGCGCATCAAAACGGCGCGGCCGGCCCAGCGGGGTGATGGCACGAAAAACAAACCGCAAATCGCCTGTCAGGGTTAGGCCAGTTTCCTCCCACAGCTCCCGCAGGGCGGCGGTGCATAACGCCTGTGCAGCACAATTTGGTGATTGGCAGGACAATAGAGAATGCGTTTCTGGTGGCATGGAAATAGCGGTGGAATCATAATCTGCGGCATCCACCGCCCCGCCGGGAAACACGTATTTATTGGGCATAAACGCAGCTTTGCTGCCGCGTTGGCCCATTAAAACTTGCGGGGTTGAGGTGTCATGACGCAACAGTATTACCGTTGCGGCATCGCGAATAATTTTGCTTTTGTCCATGGGGGAATTATGGGCTGCGTTGCAGCAACTGTCCAGCTATTCGCCCGGCTGCGGGGTGTGCATTTTGCCAAAACCATGCATGCGTTTGGCCCATTGAATAGCCACAAACATGCCTTTAACGCGCGGCAGTAAAAACAGTGCCAGCGCCAGAAATACTACCGAAAAACCAAGCGCCATTACCCAGCCCTCTGGCCGGAAGGTGGTGAAAATCACCAACATAAGCGGCGCCAGAATGTGGCCTGAAATCATTATGGTCGCCCAAGCCGGCCCGTCATCAGCGCGGTGGTGGTGCAATTCTTCGCTGCATACGATGCATTCATCGCGCACCTTAAGATAATCACGCAACAAAGGGCCGCTGCCGCAATTCGGGCATTTGCATTTCCAGCCGCGCAGCAAAGCGGGTTTTACGGGACGGTCCTGTGGCATATTTGGTCAATTTCAATTTGGTCTATCACTGTATGCAAGCTAGGGCTTTTGGCTAAGAATTACAGTGAGACAAGCTGCCATGCGGCGGGATGTCACGATTTTAAAAATATTTTTACGGAAAACGACGGAAACCATACTGTGACACGTTTAGTTATTTGAAAGCAGGCAAGAAGGTTTGTTTTGAAAATGGAGCAGAAACATGAAAAAACTACTATTGGGCACAACGCTTGCCGTATTTACCGCAATGACTTTGACCGCAGGTATCGTCAGCGCGCGCGGCCATGGTGAAGGTGGGCAATGCCGCCCGGAAATCACATTTGAGATGCTGGACACAGATGGCAATGGTGCAATTACCGCTGCGGAAATGACCGCCAAAGCTATGCAGCGGTTTAACGCGGGTGACGCAAATGATGACGGCTTTCTGAGCGTTGAGGAAATTTTGGCGGCTGGCAAAGCCCGTATGGCAGAGCATCGTGGCGACAATGCTGAGGCAGAGGACAGCCAGCGTGCTGAACGTGCAGCCTTGATGATTGAACGTCTGTTTGAACGTCAGGATGCCAATAATGACGGGCTGCTTTCCCCCGAGGAAATGAAACCCGGGCAGGCCGCAGATCGTTTTGAGCAATCAGATACAGATGGTAACGGCGAAATTTCCGAGGCTGAATTTGACGTCGCCAAAGAAACCCTTGGCGAAGGCGGTTTTGGCAAAAAAGGTCGGCGCGGGCACGGAAATTGCGATAACGGCTAATACTATGCCCCTTCCTGCTGTCTCGGGGAGGGGTGATTTTTAGGTGTAAAAAACCGATGGCTGCGCTAAAAGAACGGATGGCAATGGCAACTGAACCCCAATCGATTGACAGCGACGCAGCGCTTTTGGCGCTTTTTGCGCAAGGGGATCAAGCGGCGGCGCGAGCGTTAACTGCGCGGGTGTTGCCCGGGGTTTTTGCGCTTGCGAGGCGTATGTTAAAAGACAATTCGGAGGCGGAGGACGTGGCCCAGGATGCAATGATAAAACTGTGGAAAATCGCGCCGGATTGGCGCAGCGGCGAGGCAAAGGTGACAACCTGGCTGTACCGGATTGTGGCGAACTTATGTACGGATCGTTTGCGCAAACGCCGCACTATCGGGCTGGACCAAGCACCAGAACAGGCAGATGATAGCCCAAGTGTTGAGGCTAGTTTGATCGCAAATGACCGCGCTTCTGCGTTGCGCATTGCTATGGACCAACTGCCAGAACGCCAAAAACTGGCGCTAAATTTGCGGCACTTTCAGGAGCTGTCAAATCCTGAAATCGCGCAAATTCTGGAAACAAGTGTGGAAGCGGTTGAAAGCTTGCTTGGTCGGGCGCGCCGAAGTCTTAAGGAAATATTGGCCCCAAAACGTGCTGAGCTTGGCTTGGCGCAGAACGGATGAAAGGAAAAGACAATGGTTGAAGAATTATCAGATGATGAATTAGCGGTCTTTTTTGAGGCAACCGCCGCAGAGCCGGCAACCGAAGTTTCGCCGGACCTAATGGCACGGGTACTGGCGGATGCAGGGGAAATTGGCGCGGGATTTATTGTGCCAATTGCGCCTGCGGTTAATACCCAAAGCTGGATAAAGCAGTTTTTCTCGCCGATTGGCGGCATTGGCGGTGCATTTGCGCTGGGTGCATTTGCCAGTATCGGGTTGATTGTCGGGCTTGGCGATTCTGAAGTCTTGTATGATCTGCCGGTTATGGGCGATATTCTCGCAACTTTTTCGGAGGAGGATTCTGCTGGATCTCCGTATGAAACTCTTGATTTTTTGATGTCAGAAAGCTGAAAATATGACAAGCGAAGCTAAAAAACCAAAATCCGGAAAATGGGTCAAACTGGTGTTGATCTTATCGCTGGGGCTTAATCTGGCGGTGGTCAGTTTTGTAATTGGCATTACAATCAAAGGCCCGCCAGATCGGGCGCGGCTGCAAAATTCGGATGCGGTGGCGTTCCTGTCTTATGCGTTGCCCAAACAACATCGCCGTGAAATTCGCCGTGAGATGGTAGCGCATCGAGAGGCTTTGCGCAGCAATCGCAATGCCTTACATGGATTGCGCGCCGAGATGATCGAGATTTTGCAAGAAGAAGACTTTGATCTTGCGAAGGTCGCTGTGATTCTGGAACGCCAGCGGGGCCATTTTTTATCGCTCGGGGAGCTGGCGCATGACGCATTGCTTAACCGTATTGCCGTATTGACCCCGGAAGAACGCGCCGCTTACATCAGGTCATTGCAGCGGGATGCCCGACCTGCGCGCCAAGACTAAGCGGCGGCGGCAAAAAACGATACCAGATTTCGGCCCTTTTCTTTGGCACTGTATAACGCCAAGTCTGATTGCTTGATTAAATCCGCTGGGTCCGCGTTATCAGCTGAACCAATGGCAACACCAACGCTTACTGTTACGCGCAATTCTTCGCCTGTGGCCAGGATAAATGGTTCGCGTTCAACCGAATCACGTAAGCGTTCAGCCGCTTTTTCTGCGACAAATTTACCTGCGTCGGGCATAACAACCAAAAATTCCTCACCACCCATACGGGCCACCAGATCAACGCCGCGTACATTCTCCTGAAGCCGCCGCGTGAATTCCTTGAGCACAAGATCACCGGCATCATGGCCATAAGTATCATTAACCAGTTTGAATTTGTCCAAATCCATCATCATCACCGAAAATTCGCCTTTGGATTCAACGGCGCGATCAACGATTTTGGTCATGTGCTGCGTGGCATAACGACGGTTATAAAGCCCGGTTAATGGGTCAATGACCGCCATTTTTAAGCCGTCGCGCATGTTGGTGCGCAAACGATCCGAATATTTTTTGCGCCGTAATTGTGAACGCAGCCGGACCACCAATTCATTATGGTCAAACGGGGCCATGATATAATCGCTGGCACCCAAATCAAGGCCACGCGCCGCGGTTTCGACCTTGCCATCCGTAACCACAAACAGAATTGCCGCCTGACGGGTTTCGGGCTTGGAGCGCAGCATGGAAACCAAACGCAAACCGTCGCCATCCTCCATCAATTCCTGACTGACAACATAGGCGTCGGGCAGCTCTAGGCTGGAAAGATTAAGCGCCTCGCGTTCACTTCCGGTGCCGATAACCTGAACATCGAGCGTATCCAAAATAGACTGTCGCCATTTCAACCCCTCAGAGCAGGTGCAGGGCGATAGCATAACAGTTTCTTGCTCGGCTTCCTCATTATCCAGCGAATCCAGAAAATCGCTTAAGCCCATATCGCGCGAGGTGGAATCGCGCATACGCAATTCATCAAACATCATCTTGACCCGCATCAAATTACGCACCCGCGCAAACAGGGCCAAGTCATTGATAGGTTTGGTTAAAAAATCATCTGCACCAGCGTTAAGACCTTGAATCCGTTCCTCGGAGGTGCCCATCGCGGTGACCATAACAATGGGAATATGGGAGGTTTCGGGATCAGATTTAAGGCGTTGGCATACCTCAAACCCATCCAAACCGGGCATCATAACATCCAATAACACAATATCGGGCAATTCGGCCCGCGCCATTTCCAATGCTTTCAGGCCGGAATCAGCCTCCATCACCTCATAATAGGCGGTGGAAAGTTTTGCTTTGAGGATAAGTCGATTTGTTGCTACATCATCGACAACCAAGATTCGGCCGGGCATTGCTCACCTATAAATAATATAGCCCTACATTGCCTCCAAAAGGTTAACGAATCCTTCACCAAAAAGGAAAAACAAATGAACAGGGAGCAAGCAGAGGTTTTGGCCATTCAGGCACTGGCATGGCTGGCAGGTGATTCTGATCGTTTGGGCCACTTTCTGAATGCCAGCGGCGCAGCGCCGGATGATCTGCGTTCCCGTGCGCAAGAGCCTGAATTCCTTGGGTTTGTGCTGGATTTTATGATGCTGGATGACCAGAATATTATGGATTTTTCGCAAGAAACCAACCAAAATCCGGAGAGTATTCAACAGGCGCGTATCGCGCTGACCGGCGATATGCCGAATTGGACCTGACAAATGATTAGCGGAATTTTATTTGATAAAGACGGCACGTTGTTTGATTTCGAATCGTCTTGGGGGCCGTGGTATGCGGATTTGCTGCAAGAATTGGCGCAAGATGAAGCGCATGCAGTGCGGATTGGTGCTGCGGTTCATTTTGACTTGAAATCCGGCCGGTTTGGTGACGAATCGGTGCTAATCCATGGCACTGCTGACCAGTTTTTGGATATTGTTTTGCCGATGCTGCCAAACTGGAATTATGCTGAATTGGCGCAGCATGTTTTGCATAAAACCGGGCATGTTCGGCAGGTTCCGGTGTTGCCGCTCGCGGGTTTTTTTGAGGGGCTTATTGCGATGGGAATCACCCTGGGGATTGCCACAAATGATAATGAGGTCCCCACGATTTCACAGCTGGAAGCCGCTGGAATTAAAGATAAATTTTCGTTTATCGCCGGATGCGATAGCGGCTTTGGGGCCAAGCCCGGGCAGGGCATGCAAAAGGGTTTTTGCGCGGCTTTGGGCCTTGATCCGGCAAGTGTTGCGATGGTTGGCGATAGCGCCTATGATCTGGTATCTGGGCGCGCGGCAGGTATGCAAACCATTGCTGTTTTGACCGGAATTGCAGGGCGAAAAGAATTGGCGCCACTGGCCGATGTGGTTTTGCGCGATATTGGCGAAATACCCGAATGGCTGGCAGGCTGAAACGCGGCAAACTTTCGTTTTCCGGTGTTTTGGTGTCGGGTCAGGGCATCAACCTGTGATGTTGCAAGGGATTTGCAACAAGATGCGGGATAGGCAGGGGTTTTCGCGTCGGTTAAGCGTTGAGCAACATGCCCAAACCGGAAATAATTATTAACAATCGCCGGGCTAGCCCTCTGATATTGATCGGACCGCTAAGCGCGTAAATATTCAATGCCCGACGCGAATATCCCTAATGACCTTTCGGCCCTTTGTCCGGCAGTTAGGGTTTTAGCAGGGATTGGTTAACGGGTGGTTTGGGGTGCGGGCGGTGCGTGGAGACCACGCACCCTACGATTAACTTATCCGCTGCAATAATGCATCGACTGACGCCTTGGCATCGCCGTAAAACATCCGCGTATTTTCCTTGTAAAACAACGGGTTTTCGATGCCGGAATAGCCGGTGCCTTGGCCGCGTTTGGACACAAACACCTGCTTGGCTTTCCAGACCTCCAGCACCGGCATTCCGGCGATGGGCGAGTTCGGGTCTTCTTGGGCGGCGGGGTTTACGATGTCGTTTGAGCCTATCACCATAACCACATCCGTGGTCGGAAAATCGGCGTTGATTTCGTCCATTTCCAACACAAAATCATACGGGACTTTGGCCTCGGCCAGCAAAACATTCATATGGCCCGGCAGGCGTCCGGCCACCGGATGGATGGCGAAACGCACGGATTTTCCTTGCGCCCGCAAGCGTTTGGTAAGCTCGGAAACGGATTGCTGGGCTTGGGCTACAGCCATGCCATAACCGGGAACAATAACAATGCTTTGCGCGTCATCCAGCGCGGCGGATACACCGTCAGCGTCGATGGCGACTTGCTCGCCGATCATTTCCATGGCAGGGCCGGTAGGGCCGCCAAAGCCGCCCAGAATTACGCTCAGAAATTTACGGTTCATCGCCACACACATGATGTAACTCAGAATCGCACCCGACGAGCCAACCAAGGCGCCAACCACAATCAACAAATCATTGCCCAGCAAGAAACCGGTCGCGGCTGCGGCCCAGCCGGAATAGGAATTCAGCATCGAGACAACAACCGGCATATCTGCGCCGCCAATTGCCAGCACCAGATGCGCACCAATCGCCAGCGCAATCAGCAACATGATAATCAATGTCCAGATACCGGCACCATTCATATACAGCACCAGCAACAGCAACGCGGCCACAATCCCCGCGATATTCATCAAATGCCGACCGGGTAGAATCATGGCTTTGCCGTCAATTTTCCCTGCCAGTTTGCCATAAGCAATGATCGAGCCGGTAAAGGTGATGGCGCCAATAAACACCCCCAAAAACACCTCGATTTTATGAATAGCAGCCAGCGCGCCGATTTCGTGAAAGATCTTCAACATTTCGGGGCCAAATTGCGCCGCAATGGCGTCAGCACCGATCGTGGTATCTTTCATCATTTCGGCTGCGGCCATTATGCCGGCCATTTCCCCGTGGGGGTGAATTTCAGAATTGATCCCGATGAAAACCGCCGCCAAGCCGACAAATGAATGCAAAGCCGCAACCAATTGTGGCATTTCGGTCATTTGCACCCGCTGGGCCACCATGACACCCAGCACCGCGCCAATGGCAATGGCAACGGTTAGCAGCCAATAGCTTTGGACCTCGGGGCCAAAAACCGTGGCAAGCACGGCAATCGCCATGCCAACAATACCATACCAGACCGACCTTTTGGCGCTTTCCTGATTGGAAAGGCCACCCAGTGCCAGAATAAAAAGAACGGATGCGGCAACATAAGACGCCTGAACTAAACCAAAACTCATATCATCAATCCCTTAACTGCGCTGAAACATAGCCAACATACGCCGCGTGACCATAAAGCCCCCGACGATGTTGATGGTGGCAATAAGCACCGAAATGCCGGCCAGAATGGTGACAAACCAACCACCACCCGAGACCTGTAATAATGCCCCGACGATAATAATGCCGGATATTGCGTTGGTAATCGCCATCAATGGGGTGTGCAGCGCGTGGCTGACCTTCCAGATAACCTGAAACCCGATAAATACTGCCAGCACAAACACAATGAAATGCTGCATAAAACTGGCGGGGGCATACATGCCGATAATCCACATGATCAGGCCGCCAATCACCAGCAATTTGGTCTGGTCAGCGCCGGATTTTTTCATGGCGGCAAATTCTGCGGCTTTGATTTCGGCGGCGGTTTTTTCTGGCGCGCTTGGTTTTTGCGCCGCGATCGCCTGAATTTTAAGGGGCGGCGGCGGGAAGGTTATTTTGCCTTTATGGGTAACGGTGGCGCTGCGAATAACGTCATCGTCCATATTATGATCTGGCTTGCCGTCGCTTTTTGGGGTCAAATCATCCAGCATATGGCGGATGTTATTGGCATAAAGCATCGAGGATTGCGCCGCCATGCGGCTGGGAAAATCGGTATAACCCACAACAGTCACGCCATTATCGGACACGATTTTCTCATCCATCACGGTTAAATCACAATTGCCGCCTTTTTCGGCTGCAAGGTCAATAATAACCGAGCCGGATTTCATCGAGGCAACCATATCCGCCAGCCATAATTTTGGCGCATCACGGCCCGGAATCAGGGCTGTGGTGATAACGATATCCATATCCGGCGCAAGTTCGCGGAATTTTTCAAGCTGCTTTTCGCGAAATTCAGGGCTGGAAACCGCAGCATAACCGCCGGTTTCGGCACCATCTGCCTGCGATTCCTCAAAATCCAGATACACAAATTCAGCACCCATGGATTCGATCTGTTCGGCCACTTCGGGGCGCACATCAAACGCATAGGTAATGGCGCCAAGCGAGGTGGCGGTGCCAATCGCGGCCAGACCAGCCACACCAGCGCCCACAACCAAAACCTTGGCGGGGGGCACTTTGCCAGCAGCGGTGATTTGCCCTGTGAAAAAGCGGCCAAAATTATTACCGGCCTCGATCACAGCGCGATAGCCCGCGATATTGGCCATTGAACTAAGGGCGTCCATTTTTTGAGCGCGGGAAATACGCGGCACCATATCCATGGCCATGGCTGTGACACCTTTGGCGTTCAGCGCGTCGAGCAATTTTTCAGATTGAGCGGGCCAGATAAATGAAATCAGCGTTTGACCCTTGGTGAACCGTTTCAGCTCCACAGGTTCAGGCGCGCGGACTTTGATGATAATATCGCTGGCTTTCCATAGGGCGGCGCCGGTTTTTACCACGCTAACGCCTGCGTCTTTGTAATCTTTGTCGGAAATGCCAGCGCCTAGCCCTGCGCCGGTTTCAACCACGCAATCATAGCCGCGCTTTTGCAGCAATTTTGCTGATGCAGGGGTTAACGCAACACGTTCCTCGCCTGCAAAAATTTCTTTTGGCGCACCAATTTTCATAACATTCCTCCAGCATTTCGGGGGTTAACCCCCGAGTCAGAACCTTAAGTTAGCGGTTAATTACTGGATTGGGAAGTTGGCTTTGGGCAACAAATGCAAAAAACCGCAGGTTTCACGGATATATTATGTCGCAGCCATGCGCATTAGTCGCAAATTGTCAAAATATCTGCCAGCGGTTTTTTGATTTTCGCCACTTCGGGCACGGTGGCATTATCTGCCGGATGGCCCACCGCGATGATCATTGTAGGTTTTTCCGACTTTGGCCTCCCCAGCATTTCATTGAGGAATTTCATTGGGTTAGGGGTGTGTGTCAGCGCGGATAACCCCGCATGATGCAGCGCCGCCAGCAAAAATCCGGTGGCAATACCCACCGATTCGGGCACATAATAATTCTTGAATTTCTCGCCGTCTTCAAAATGGCCAAACCGTTGTGCAAAAACCACAATCAGCCACGGCGCGATGGTTAAATGCGGTTTGTGGTCATTGGTGCCAATGGGTTCTAGCGCCTTGAGCCACTCATCGCCGCCCCCGCCTGCATAAAATTTGCGCTCCTCCTCCTCGGAGGCTTCGCGAATGTGTTGTTTGTATTCAGGGTTTGAAATAGCGACAAAATGCCAAGGCTGGTGGTTGGCACCGCTGGGCGCAGAGCCAGCGGCGCGCACACAGTTTTCGATGATATCGCGGGGGACGGCGCGGGGGGTGAATTCTCGCACCGAATGGCGTTTTTGCATGAAATTATAGAATTCAAGCGCGGCCATTTGCATCTCGTTATCCGTCATATCGTGACGGAATGGTAGCGGCAGCGCTTGGTATTCTATGCCTTCGCGGGCAAACATTTAAAGGCAGGCCTCAAACAACGCCTTGGTGTTTTCGGCTGTCATCGCCACCGGATTGCCGCCCACGCTTGGATCTTGCAATGCCATTGCCGTTAGATCATCCAGACGGTCAGCCTTGACCCCCATTTCCGTTAGGTTTTTTGGTATATTCAGGCTCTCGTTCAGCTCAACAACATAAGCGCGGAAACCGTCAAAACCACCCGTCAGGCCAAGATATCCATTCAGCGCATCCATGCGCGGTTCGATATAGGCGCGGTTAAAATCCAGCACGGGCGGGATAACAACAGCATTGGTGGTGCCATGATGCGTATTGTAAACCGCGCCGATCGGGTGCGACAGGGCATGAACCGCGCCGAGGCCTTTTTGAAAGGCAGTGGCACCCATCGCAGCCGCAGAAAGCAGATGCGCGCGGGCTTCGATATCCGAACCATCGCTGTAAGCGCGCGGCAGGTATTCCTTAACAAGGCGCATACCCTCGACCGCGATGCCTTGTGACATGGGGTGATAATGCGGCGAGCAATAAGCCTCGAGGCAATGGGCAAACGCATCCATGCCGGTGCCTGCGGTGATGAAGGTTGGCATACCGATGCCCAATTCCGGGTCTGCGATCACGATTGCGGGCAGGACTTTGGGGTGAAAGATGATCTTTTTGACATGGGTGACCGAGTTGGTAATGACGCTGGCGCGGCCTACCTCAGAACCGGTTCCGGCGGTGGTGGGCACTGCGATAATGGGGGCGATTTTATCGGCATCGGCGCGGGTCCACCAATCATCTACGTCTTCAAAATCCCAAAGCGGGCGGGTTTGGCCTGCCATAAAGGCCACCATTTTGCCAAGATCAAGGCCGGAGCCGCCGCCAAAAGCGATGACGCCATCATGATTTCCAGCATTAAAAACCTTGACGCCATCCGCGAGGTTCAGCTCATTCGGGTTTGGGTCTACTTCGGAAAACATGGCGCGGCCAAGACCGGCTGCATCCATGATATCCAGCGCGTTTTGGGTGATCGGCAGATTGGCGAGGCCTTTATCGGTGACCAGTAGCGGGTTTTTCATGCCCGTTGTTTTGCAGGCATCCGCCAGCTCTTTGATGCGGCCAGCGCCAAATTTGATCGGGGTGGGATAACCCCAGTTGCCGTATAATTTCATGATGTTGCTTTCTTGAAGTGGTATGATTTTGGGTGTGTTAAGTTTTGGAAGCCAAGCACGGATAATGCGCCGCCGCGTCCGGTATTTTTGCAGCCCGTCCAGCAAAGCGCGGGATCAAGATAATCAGCGCGGTTCATAAATACGGTGC
>CAZCDC010000006.1:53823-56813 GCA_964497195.1 uncultured Rhodobacterales bacterium
CCCGTCCAGCAAAGCGCGGGATCAAGATAATCAGCGCGGTTCATAAATACGGTGCCGGTTTCCAGTTGTGCGCCAATTTCAGCGGCGCGGGTTGTGTCCGCGGTCCAAAGCGAGCAGGTCAGGCCAAATTCGGAATCGTTCATCAGCGCAATCGCCTCGGCGTCTGACGATACTTTCATAATGCCAACAACCGGCCCAAAGCTCTCATCCCGCATCACCCGCATTTCATGGGTCACGTCGGTTAGGATTTGCGGCATGAGATAGGTGCCTTTGCCGTCATCCATCGGGAAATCCTCGATTTTCAAGTGCGGCGTTGCGCCCATTGCGATGGCTTCGGATGTTTGTGCGCGCACTTCGTCAGCAAAACGCTGGTTGGCCATTGGACCCATGGTGGTCTCGACGTCCATCGGGTTGCCAAGCACCGATTGGCTGACGATGGCTACGGCTTTTTCAACGAATTTGTCGAACAGAGTGTCGATCACATAAATCCGCTCAATACCGCAGCAGCATTGGCCGGAATTGAACATTGCGGCGTCAATCAAGGTGTCTACCGCTGCGTCTAGGTCGGCGTCCTCCATCACATAACCGGGGTCTTTGCCCCCGAGTTCGGTGCCAACGCCGGTAAATGTGCCTGCGGCGGCGCGCTCCATCTGTTGGCCGCCACCCACTGATCCCGTGAAATTGACAAAGCCAAAATTATTGCCTGCGATGAGCGCGGATGTTGTGGCGTGATCCAAAAATACGTTTTGGAAAACCTCTGCCGGAATGCCGGCTTTGGTAAAGGCCTCAACCATGCGTTCGCCTGCGATCAGGGTTTGGCTGGCGTGTTTTAACACCACCGCATTGCCTGCGATTAGCGCCGGTGAAACGGTGTTGATCGCCGTTAGATACGGGTAATTCCACGGGGCGACAACCAAGACAACGCCGTGGGGTTCGCGCTCAATGCGGCGTTCAAAATTATCACTATCCTCAACGATAATGGGCTTTAGGGCGTCAACTGCAATGGCGGCCATGCCGGAGGCGCGTTCCTCAACGCCACCAAATTCACCGCCATAGCGCACGGGGCGGCCCATCATATGGGCAATCTCTGGCACGATGATATCGTTCATTTTGCCAAGCTCGGCTACGCCGGCCTGCACCAGTGTGATGCGTTCAGCCAACGGGCGTGCGCCCCATGCTTTTTGGGCGGCGCGCGCGCTGGCAACCACCGCCTCGGCGGCGTTCAACGTTAATGCTTCACGCGTCGCATAAACCGAGCCGTCGATCGGTGAGATACACTTGATCGTAGTCATATTCCATTACTCCAGTGAGGGCAGTTACGCCCGTTCAAAACCCCGTGCGATTTCCCAATCGGTTACCACGCGGTCAAATTCTTCCAGCTCCCATTCGGCGGCGCGGGTGTAGTGGTCTACTACATCGTCACCAAATGCTTCGCGCAGCATTTTGGAACCTTTTAGCGTTTCCATTGCATCGCGCAGGTTTTGCGGGATCATGCCGGTATCGCCTTTATAAACGTCACCAATGGTTGGCGGATCAAGCGGCAGACTGTCCTCGATACCTTTGATGCCCGCCGCCAGTTGTGCAGCCATGGCCAGATATGGGTTCAAATCGGACCCGCCTACGCGGTTTTCAATACGCACCGATGTGGAATTTGCCGCACAAAGCCGAAACCCTGCGGTGCGGTTATCAACCGACCAAATGGTGCGGGTGGGCGCGAAGGAGCCTTTTTGGAAACGCTTGTAGCTGTTTACATATGGCGCCATGAAATACATGTAATCCGGCGCGTATTTCAGCAAGCCACCCATATAATGCTTCATCAGGTCCGACATGCCGAGAGCATCGTTTTTGTCGTAAAACGCTGGTTTGCCATCGCGCCACAGGGATTGATGCACATGGCTGGATGACCCGACTTTGGTATGGTCGTATTTTGGCATGAAAGTCACGGCGTGGCCTTTGGCCCAGGCGATTTCCTTGATCGCGTGTTTGGCGATGCTATGGTAATCGGCGGTGTTTAAGGCCTCGTCATATTTGATGTTCAGCTCTTCTTGGCCTGCCTCTGCCTCGCCCTTGGTGCCTTCAACGGGGATTCCGGCGGCGTAAAGCAAATTGCGGATTGGCCGCATGATGTGCTCTTCTTTGGTGGTCTGGAAAATGTGGTAATCCTCATTATAGCCCGAGATCGGCGCCAGATCGCGGAAACCGGATTTGCGGATTTCATCAAATGATTTTTCAAAGATGAAAAATTCCAGCTCGGTGGCCATGATCGCTGTAAAACCCATGGTTTCCAGCTTGGCAATCTGTTTTTTCAGCATGGCGCGGGGCGAATGCGGGATGGGGTGGCCGTGGTGGTCTAGCACATCACACAAAACCATCGCCGTGCCTTCGAGCCAAGTTACACGGCGTATGGTATTCATGTCAGGTTTCATAACGTAATCGCCATAACCCGATTCCCAACTGGTGCTGGCATAGCCGTCGGGCGTTGCCATTTCCAGATCGGTGGCCAGCAGGTAATTGCAGCAATGGGTTTCTTTATATGCCCCATCCATAAAATGGGCCGCCAAAAACCTCTTGCCCATCAGGCGGCCTTGCATATCGACAAAAACGGTTAGCACCGTGTCGATTTCGCCAGCGGTGACGGCTGTTTTCAGATCATCAAAGGATAGAGTGCCGGACATATCATTGCTCACAAATAAGGGGTGTGGTCACGGGCCGGTAATGGCCCGCGACTCAGTTTATAACCTAATAACGGTAGGGTTTGCCAGCCTTGGCCATCAGGGCGTTGTAATCTTTGAAGATTTGCACAACTTTGGCTTTGGTTTCGGATTCCTCGGCGATTTCGTCCCAGAATTCCAGTGCGGCGTCCTCAACCTGTTGCCATTCTTCGTCGGGCACCGAGGTCAGTTCCATTTTGGGGCCATTTACCCGCAGGTCGGCTTCGCCGCCCCAATACCACCATTGGCGATAATAATGCGAGTGGTCCATTGTCAGGT
>CAZCDC010000007.1:0-24463 GCA_964497195.1 uncultured Rhodobacterales bacterium
GGCCATCGCGGCGGATGTGAAATATGATGACGGGCCGGTCACCCGTGTTACGTTTGACCGCGCAGTTATTCAAATTCCGTAACGGTATCGCTTGCTCCTTGGCAATGGCTTGGGGTAGAAAAGACAAGAATATTTTTGCGGGGGAGAAGAGCATGCGGCGCGTTGTGATAACCGGAATGGGAATGGTTTCTCCGCTGGCATGCGGGGTTGAGGAAACCTGGGTGCGTTTGCTGGATGGGCAATCCGCGGCGGGGACAATTCAAGGATTTGATGCCAGCCATCTGGTCACCGACTATGCGTGTGAAATCCCGCGTGGAGATGGCAGCAACGGCACGTTTAACCCCGATGACTGGATGCCAAAGAAAGACCAGCGCAAGGTTGATCCGTTTATCCTATATGCGATGTGTGCAGCCACGCAGGCAGTGCAGGATGCTGACTGGATGCCCGAGGCTGAGGAAGACCGGCTGCGCACCGGCGTAATGATCGGGTCTGGTATTGGCGGCTTGGGGTTGATTGCTGAAACGGCGATTATCCTAAAGGAACGCGGGCCACGCAGGGTTTCGCCGTTTTTCATTCCGGGATCATTGATCAATCTTTGTTCGGGTCAGGTTTCGATCAAATTTGGTTTTAAAGGGCCGAACCATGCGGTTGTTACGGCTTGTTCTACGGGTGCCCATGCCATTGGCGATGCGGCGCGCCTTATCATGCTGGATGATGCGGATGTTATGGTTGCTGGCGGGGCTGAGGCCCCGATTTGTGAATTGGGTATTGCTGGGTTTAATGCGTGCAAGGCGTTGTCCACCAGCCGGTCTGATGATCCGACCAAGGCCAGCCGACCCTATGATCGTGACCGAGACGGGTTTGTCATGGGCGAGGGTGCTGGCGTTGTGGTGCTGGAAGAATACGAACACGCGCGCGCGCGGGGCGCACGGATTTACGCCGAAATTGTCGGTTATGGTCTTTCGGGGGATGCGTATCATATTACCGCACCTGCGCCCGATGGTGACGGTGGTTTCCGCTCTATGAGTGCTGCGTTGAAACGCGCTGGGCTGACGCCCGATGACATTGATTATGTTAATGCGCATGGCACGTCGACCATGGCCGATACAATTGAATTGGGTGCTGTTACACGGCTGTTGGGTGAGAATAGCCGCGCGACGATGTCATCAACCAAATCAGCCATTGGGCATTTGCTGGGGGCTGCTGGCGCGGTTGAGGCGATTTTCTCGGTGTTGGCGATCCGAGATCAAATTGCGCCACCGACGATTAATCTGGACAATCTGGATGTTGAAACCAAGCTGGATCTGGCTGCAAACAAGGCTGTGAAACGCAAAATTGATGTTGCTTTGAGCAATTCATTTGGGTTTGGGGGCACTAATGCCTCGATTATTTTCCGGAAAGTTGACTGATGCGTAAAGCAATTGCCGCAAATGCGCTGACATTTGTTATTTTGGCTGCCATTGTTTTTGGCGGCGCCATTAGCTGGGGGCGGGCGCAGTTTTATGCGGTTGGGCCTTTGAGCGAGCCTGTGCTGGTCACGGTGAATTCGGGCGATACTTTAACACGGGTAACGCCGCGTTTGGTTGAGGCTGGCGCGATTTCCAGCGCCGAGATTTTTCGGCTGGGCGCGCGATATTCTGGTCTGGATTCTCAGCTCAAGTTTGGCGAATACGAAATTCCGGCGGGGGCCTCGATGGAGGAAATCCTGTTGGTGCTGACCTCTGGCCGGTCCATTCAATACAAAGTGACAATCGCCGAGGGTTTGACCAGCTATGAAGTTGTGCAGGTTTTGTTGGCTGACACGGTTCTAACCGGTGAAATTGAGGATATTCCGGCTGAGGGGTCACTGGCGCCAAATACGTATTTGTTTGGGCGCGGCGCTTCGCGGGATTCAATTATTGTGTTAATGCAAGAAGCGCAGCTGGATATTTTGACGGCAGCATGGGATGGGCGATCAGCTGATCATCCGGTACAGTCAGCTGAGGATTTGCTGATTTTGGCGTCAATCATTGAAAAAGAAACCGGATTGGCAGGGGAGCGCCGCCAAGTTGCCGGCGTTTTTGTAAACCGTTTACGTCAGGGTATGCGGTTGCAGACCGACCCGACGGTGGTTTACGGAATTACGCTGGGGCTTGAAAAGCTGGGCCGTGGCTTGCGGCGTAGCGAGCTGGACCGTGAAACGCCTTATAATACCTATATCATTTCCGGGCTGCCGCCGACTCCAATCGCGAATCCGGGGGCCGCAGCAATAGAGGCAGCCGCGAATCCTGATGATACACCGTATATTTTCTTTGTCGCGGATGGCACTGGCGGCCATGCTTTTGCAACCAATTATGATGATCATAGAAAAAATGTGGCGCGCTGGCGGGCGATTGAAGCTGAGCAATAGTATTATTATTCAATGGGTTGAGGGCCGGTGCGTGGGAATCTCGCACCCTGCGGACGCACAACCTGAAATTTAGTTGTTGACTTTGCGTGCGCTTAAAAGTATAAGTTGTGCAAGCTGGAAGAAATGGGCAAGCGGTTAAGTCGAAAGACTGGCCGCTTTTTTCGTTTTTGCCCCGATGCGGAGCAGTGAAAGCTTAACACTTATGACATCGAAAAATACACCTGCTGGCACATCCAGTAAGGACACTTTGCGTTCGGCGCGGTTTATATACCGCCGATTGGCGCGAAGTTTGCAGATATTTATTGAACGTCTGGAAGCCGGGTTGGGGTCTGTGGACGCAACGGCTGAACAGAGCAAGTCAATGAATGCTCATATGAAATTATTAAACCAGATTGTGGATATGGAGAACGCTTTTGACAAACGTGGTGCAGGGGGCGAAGCAGCAGGAATTACTGCGCTCGACCTGGACGCGGCAAAACGCGAAATCTGTGATCGACTATCTAGACGGGCTGACGCCGGATGCGCTGAATGAAGCGTTATCTGGCCTGAGTTCTAATGCGCTGATGTCCTTGCCCTGGATATTTGATATCTGGGCGCTGGGGCATCAGTTGCCCCCCAAAGGCGACTGGACAACATGGGTGGTGCTGGGCGGGCGCGGTGCGGGCAAAACCCGTGCCGGGGCTGAATGGGTGCGTGCCCAAGTTGAGGGCGCCGGACCTTTGGATGCAGGCAAATGCAAACGGGTGGCCTTGGTGGGTGAAACCATTGACCAGACCCGCGAGGTGATGGTGTTTGGCGAGAGCGGGCTGCTGGCTTGTTGTCCGCCGGATCGACGGCCCGAATGGCAGGCAACACGCAAAAGATTGCTGTGGCCCAACGGCGCGGTGGCCGAGATATATTCGGCGCATAATCCTGAGAGCCTACGCGGCCCGCAATTTGATTGCGCCTGGGTGGATGAGTTGGCCAAGTGGAAACAAGGGCAGGATGCGTGGGATATGCTGCAATTTGCCTTGCGACTGGGCGATAGACCACAGCAGGTGGTAACAACAACGCCGCGTAACAACCGGCTGTTAAGAGAGATTTTGGCGGATGCTGCCAGTGTGCAGACATCGGCCCCGACAAAAGCCAACCGCGCCAATCTGGCGGCGTCGTTTTTGACCTATGTAACGGGTAAATATCAAGGCACGCGTTTGGGTCGGCAAGAGCTATCAGGCGAATTGCTGACATCGGAAGAAGGGGCTTTGTGGTCGCTTAATCAACTGGATGCTTTGCGGGTATCTAATGTTGGGGAATTTGACCGGATTGTGGTGGCGGTTGATCCGCCGGTCACAACTGGCACCGCGGCGGATACTTGTGGCATTATTGTGGCGGGTGTGGTGTGCGATGGGCCTCCTGTGAATTGGCGGGCAACGGTGTTGCATGATGCCAGTATTCAGGGGGCCAGCCCGCAGCAATGGGCGGCCGAGGCTGTCCGGATATATCACGAATATAAGGCGGACCGGCTGGTGGCAGAGGTCAACCAGGGCGGTGAGCTGGTGGAAAGCCTGATTAGGCAGATTGACCCGCTGGTTTCCTACCGCGCGGTGCGGGCATCACGCGGGAAAGTGGCGCGCGCCGAGCCTGTGTCGGCTTTGTATGAACAAGGGCGCGTTGGGCATGGCAAGGCAATGCCGGAGCTGGAAGACCAGATGTGCGAGATGACGGCGCGGGGGTTTGTTGGCAAAGGCTCACCTGATCGGGTTGATGCGCTGGTCTGGGCCATTACGGATTTGATGATTGATCCGGCACGGGTGTTTTTGGCACCGAGAGTGCGCGGATTGTAAGCGGTGCGTGGAGACCACGCACCCTACGGATATATGGAAATTATAGGGTGTGTGGTCTCCACGCACTGTTATTCAACAAAGGAGCATAACTCTATGGGTTTGCAGCTTTTTAAGACATCCAAGGCGGATGTTTCAGAGACAAAATCGAGCGCGGCTGCTGGGGTTGTCAGCTTTCATAGTGGTGGCCGCGCGGCATGGACTGGGCGTGATACGGCCAGCCTGACGCGTAACGGCTTTATTGGTAATCCGGTTGGATTTCGATGCGTTAAGATGATCGCCGAGGCCGCGGCATCTGTGCCATTAGCGTTGCAGGACATGGAGCGGCGGTATGAAAACCATCCATTGCTAAGCCTGTTGGCGCGGCCAAACGGGGCGCAGGGATCAGCGGATTTGCTGGAAGCGCTATACGGCCAGATGTTACTGTCTGGCGATGGGTATCTGGAGGCTGCTGGCCTTGATGACGGTGCGCCGCGCGAGCTGTTTGTGCTGCGATCGGACCGGATGCGGGTGGTGCCTGGCAATGACGGGTGGCCGGTAGCGTATGAATATTCGGTGGGGGCTAAAAAACACCGGTTTGATATGCGCGGCGAGGTGCAGCCGATATTGCATGTCAAAGCGTTTCACCCGTCCGACGACCATTACGGGCTGTCTCCGATGGAGGCCGCAGCCAGTGCGATGGATGTGCATAATTCCGCCAGCAAATGGAGCAAGGCATTGCTTGATAATGCAGCGCGGCCATCTGGCGCTATTGTTTATAAGGGCGCGGATGGATCGGGGTCGATGGCCAATGATCAATATGAACGGTTGGTTGCCGAGATGGAAAGCCATCATCAGGGCGCGGCAAATGCTGGGCGTCCGATGTTGCTTGAGGGCGGATTGGATTGGAAGCCGATGGGGTTTAGCCCCTCAGACATGGAATTTCAGAAAACCAAGGAAAGTGCGGCGCGCGAAATTGCGCTGGCATTTGGGGTGCCGCCAATGTTGCTGGGGCTGCCGGGTGATGCGACTTATGCGAATTATGCCGAGGCTAACCGCGCGTTTTTCCGCCTGACGGTGCTGCCCTTGGTGGGGCGTGTGATGGGCGCCATTGGCAATTGGATGTCAGATTTTTATGTTGAGGAATTGGCGCTTAGGGCTGATCTGGATGGTGTTCCGGCGCTGAGTATTGAGCGCGAAAGCCAATGGCGGCGGGTCTCTGGGGCTGATTTTCTGACCCATGCGGAAAAACGCCAAATGTTGGGCTTGCCGAGGCTTGCCGATGGGTAAGCCGCGCGGTGGGTCCAAGTATCTATATGAACCATTTGACGCAGCTTCGGCACGGATTGACGCCCATGAGCGGGTTACCGATGAGCGCTGGATGGCGCTGGAAAGAAGGTTAGCAATGATTGAGAAGTCATTGGAAAGACTGGAAAAACGCATTTGGCTGGCAGTGTATGGCGCGGCGAGCCTGTTTGCGGCTGATGTAGCGATTTCGGTTTTTGGGGTTGGTTAACGGTGCGTGAAAACCACGCACCCGTTGGAAAGGAAATATGATGAATTATCAAAATTTCATGGGGCCATCCTATGAAACCAAATTTTGTGCGCTTGAGGATCAGGCTGTGGATGGGGCTGTTATCAGCGGCTATGCCAGCTTGTTTGGGGCCAGCGATCAGGGCGGCGATATTGTCCAAAAGGGTGCTTATGACGCCTGCCTGAAACGGCTGGCTGAACGGGGCGGCAAGGTCAAGATGTTATGGCAACATAATGCCCATCAGCCAATTGGTGTTTGGGATGAAATTGTTGAGGATTCCAAAGGCTTGCGCGTGACGGGTCGGTTATTGACCGAGGTTCAGGCGGGCCGTGAGGCGCAGATATTATTGGAAGCGGGGGCGATTGACGGCTTGTCGATTGGCTACCGCACCAAACGCAGCGAAAAGGCCGGTGGCGGTCGATTGCTGCATGAGATTGAGCTTTGGGAAGTGTCGCTTGTGACGTTTCCTATGCTCCCCGAGGCGCGTGTGCAGCCTTCTGAATGCGAGGAAGCGTTGGCGCAAAACCTGGCCGAGACTTTTCGTGCGGCCAGAGACTTGCTGGCTTAACGCCAGTTAATCGTTTCGAGTTTAATTGAATCGTTTTTAAAACAAACGCGGATGCTTCACATCCGCTGCCTTGTTGAAAAAACGATACCAAATTTATTGATCTCGAAACGCTTGTAACCAAGAGGAAAATCAATGGGTAACTCCGAAAGCAAATCCTTTGGCGATGCCAAAGGTCAAGGCCCTGCTGTGGAAGTTAAAGCTGCACTGCAAGGATTTCTCACTGAATTCAGTGGGTTCCAGACTGAACTTAAATTAAAACTCAAAGAACAGGAAAATCGTTTGAACATGCTTGATCGTAAATCTATCGCGGGTAATCGCCCGGCTCTTTCCATGGCTGCTGATGTTGAGCTGCCCCATAAAAAGGCGTTCTCAGCCTATCTTCGCCGTGGCGATGATGACGCAATGCGCGGCCTTTCCATTGAGGAAAAAGGTCTTTCAACGGCTGTTTCGGCTGATGGTGGCTATTTGGTGGATCCGCAAACGGCGGAAACCATTACCAGCGTGTTGCGCGGTGCCTCTAGCATCCGTTCAATCGCCAACGTCGTGCAGGTTGAATCTACTGCCTATGACGTGTTGGTTGACCATACCGATATTGGTGCTGGCTGGGCGGATGAAACCACGGCGACTGCTGAAACCGGCACGCCGCAGATTGACCGTATTTCGATCCCGCTGCATGAGCTTTCGGCGCTGCCAAAAGCCTCGCAACGCTTGTTGGATGACAGCGCGTTTGATGTTGAGGGCTGGCTGGCTGGTCGTATTGCTGACAAGTTTAGCCGCGCCGAGAGCCTATCATTCATTAGCGGTGACGGCATTGATAAACCAACCGGTTTTCTGACCTATACGGCTGTTGATAACGCCAGCTGGGCTTGGGGTGATCTGGGTTATGTGGCCACGGGTGCTGCGGGTGATTTCAACGGTGTTGACCCTGCGGATGCGATTGTTGATCTGGTTTATGCGCTGGGTGCGCGTTACCGCTCCAACGCGGCATTTGTGATGAATTCCAAAACCGCCGGCGCGGTGCGCAAGATGAAAGACGCGGATGGCCGTTTCCTTTGGTCTGATGGTTTGGCGGCTGGTGAGCCAGCACGATTGATGGGGTATCCGGTGCTGATTGCCGAAGATATGCCGGATATCGCAGCCGATGCTACGGCGATTGCGTTTGGTGATTTTGGCGCCGGTTATACGGTTGCCGAACGCCCTGATCTGCGTATTTTGCGTGATCCGTTTAGCGCTAAACCACATGTGTTGTTCTTTGCAACCAAGCGTGTTGGTGGCGATGTTTCGGATTTTGCCGCGATCAAATTGCTGAAATTCGCGGTGTCTTAAGCGCTTGCGCTGACGCTGTGATGGTGCGGGGTTTTGGCCCCGCACCGGATGCCCTCGCATCATTCTGGTTTGATGTTTCTCCCTCCGCTCGGGCGGTGCGGGGGCGCCATTTTTTGCAATTATGGACTGGAATAATATGAACGGCACTATCCTGAAAGACCCGCAATCCGAGCTTGAATTCTGCTTTGACTGGCGACTGGGGTATCTGAGTAAAAATGAAACAGTAGAGCATGATTTGGGCTGGACGGTTCAGCCTGTGGATGATGACCCTAACTGTTTGAAAATAATCGAACAAACACATTCAACCCACCGATCCAAGGTGGTGCTGATTGGTGGCGTGTCGGGGCAGGTTTACCTGCTGACATGCACCATTGGCACCGACAAAGGGCGGGTGTTGAAGCGCGCGGTGATCTTGCGGATTTCGGGCGATGAACATTCAGGAGCGTTCCATGAAATTGACTGAAACAACGCCGTTGCTAACGGCGGATATTCCGGTGGCGGAATTTAGCGACTTTATGCGTCTTGGCAGTGGGTTTGCCGATGATGGCGGCCAAAATGTATTGCTGGAAACAGTTTTGCGGGCAGCCATGGGCGCGATCGAAAAGCGGGTCGGCAAAATCTTGATTGCGCGCGGGTTTAACTGGCAGATTTATATCTGGCGGCGCGATCGGCGTGCGCAGGTTCTGCCTGTGGCACCGATCAATGCGATTAGCCAGATTATGATGATTGATGATTTGGGGGTTTCTAGTGTGGTAGACCCAAGCGTTTATCGGCTGGAATTTGACAATGCGCGGCCACGCGTGATGCCAATGGCGACCAATTTGCCAGAGGTGCCGGTGAACGGGTCTGCGGTGATTACCTTTGATGCCGGTTATGGCATTTGGGTTGATGTGCCAAGCGATCTTCGCCAAGCGGTTTTCCTGTTGGCGGCGAATTATTACGAGAATCGTAATGATCTGGTAAAGGCTAGCGGCCAGATGCCTTTTGGGGTTTTGGCGTTGTTGGAGCCATATCGCGACATACGTTTGGGTGCGGCATGAGTGTGCCGAATTTGAACCGGAAACTGGTGTTGGAGGAGGCTGTGCGCAGCGCTGACAGCATGGGCGGGGTTGTCGAAACCTGGACAGAAATGGGTGTGATTTGGGCCAGTATTGATGCGCAGGGCGGGGCTGAACGGTTGATTGCAGGGCAATTGCTTCCTGTTACCAAATTCAAAATTATTACACGTTCTGCGCCGTTTGGGGCGGCTTCAAGGCCGCGCGCCGAGCAACGGTTTGTTGAGGCTGGGCGGGTGTTTGATATCTTGGCTGTCGCTGAAATGGACGGGGCGGCACAGTATCTTGAAATTTGGGCAGAGGAGGGGCGGCCATGAGTTATGCAATGAGTTCTGCCTTGCAAGGCGCTGTTTTTAATGCGCTTTCCAGTGATGTTGCGGTTGTGGCATTGGTTGGCTCTGCGGTTTATGACGCGCCGCCGGTTTCGCCTGCATCGACATATGTGTTGCTGGGCGAGGATGAGGCGAAGGATAGATCTAGTGGTTCGCACAAGGGGGTTACGCTGGATTTCGAGATCAATATTTATAGCGACATCCCGGGTTTTGATATTGCCAAACAAGTGGCTGGCGCGGTGTGCGACGTGTTGATTGATGCTGACTTGACGCTAACGCGCGGGTCGCTTGTGAATATGAAATTTCTAAAATCGCGCGCGCGGCGCGGGGTTTCACCCGAACAACGCAGAATCACGTTGGTTTTCCGCGCGATTCTGGATGATGGCTCTTATTAAGGATTAAAAAATGGCTGCTCAAAAAGGCAAAGACCTTCTGATTAAAATTGATATGACCGGTTCCGGCACGTTTATGACATTTGCAGGCCTGCGCGCCACGCGAATATCATTTAACGCCGAAACGGTTGATGTGACCAACATGGTGTCGGCCGGGGGCTGGCGTGAATTATTGGCTGGCACCGGCGTGCGTTCGGCCTCGATTTCCGGCTCGGGTGTGTTTTTGGATGATTACACGGATGAGCGGGCGCGACAGATTTTCTTTGCGGCGGATATCCCGGATTTTCAGGTGATTATTCCTGAATTGGGCACGTTGCAGGGGCCGTTTCAAATTACTTCGCTGGAATATGCGGGCAATTATGACGGCGAGGCGACCTATGAGATTGCTTTGGCATCAGGCGGCGAGCTGATATTTACGGCGGATGTTTGATGAATCCGCATCGGGGGGAGGTTTCGCTGACCATAAACGGCGAAACGCAGGTGATGCGGCTGACGCTTGGCGCGTTGGCGGAGCTGGAAACCGATCTGAAAACCGGATCGTTGCTGGAGCTGGTAGAACGGTTTGAGACTGGCAAGTTTTCTGCGGGTGATTTGGTCGCATTGTTGCTGGCCGGGTTGCGTGCGGGCGGCATCGATATTGACCGTGCGGGGCTGAATTCTGCGCAAATTGACGGCGGTGCAGTGGCGGCGGCGCAGGCGGGTGCGCTGCTGCTAAAACGTGCGTTTACGTTGCCTGATGCAGTTTAACTGGGTGGAGCTGATGCGTCTGGGCATGACGCATTTGCGCCTGACACCCGATCAATTTTGGGGGCTGACTCCAGCGGAACTGGTGCTGATCAGCGGTGCGGATGCGGCAGCGGCAAAGGTGCTGACGCGGTCCGGTCTTGGTGATTTGATGGCCCAATATCCCGATGAAAACTTAAGGAATGATGATGGCTGAAACCGAACAAGACTTAGAGAATTTGGACCTGGTTCTTGGGGACCTGGAAACCAGCATTGCCGGCACGCAAAGCGCGACAATTGCTTTTCAGAACGAACTAAAAGGCACGGAGGCCGCTTTGGCACAAGCCGGGCAACAGGCAACAAAATTTACGCGAAGTGTTGGCGGAAGCCTACGCAGCGCGTTTGATGCGCTGGTTTTTGACGGGGCAAAGCTGGGGGATGTGCTGCGGAATTTGAGCTTGTCCATTGCGGATTCGGCGCTGGATAAGGTTTTGAACCCTGTGACCTCTCATTTCGGGAATATTCTGGGTGGCGGGTTGGAAAGCCTGATCAACGGAATTTTACCCTTTGAAAATGGTGCGGCTTTTTCTGGCGGACGTGTCACGCCGTTTGCAACGGGCGGCATTGTTAGCAGTGCGACAGCATTTCCGATGCGCGGCGGTACGGGCCTGATGGGCGAGGCTGGGCCGGAGGCAATTATGCCGTTGGCACGAGGTGCTGACGGCAAATTGGGGGTGCGCGGTGGCGGCGGCGCTGTGACAGTGAATATGAATATCACCACGCCGGATGCTGCAAGTTTTCAGCGATCTCGCACGCAGGTTGCGGCGGGAATTCAGCGCGCATTGCAACGCGGTGGCCGTAATCTTTAGGGGGAAGACATGAATTTTCATAACGTAAGATTTCCAACGGCGTTGTCGTTTGGGTCTGTGGGTGGGCCGGAACGTCGCACCGAAATTATCAGCCTTTCCAATGGGTTCGAGGAAAGAAATTCGCCATGGGCGCAATCACGCAGACGCTATGATGCCGGGCTTGGCATGCGGTCATTAGACGATTTGGCGGATGCCATGGCGTTTTTCGAGGCACGTCACGGGCAGCTTTTTGGATTTCGCTGGAAAGATTGGACCGATTTCAAATCTTGCGCACCGTCGCAGGATTTTGGGCCTTTGGATCAAGAATTTGGTGTGGGCGATGAGGTTACGACAGTTTTTTCTTTGGTGAAAAATTACCGCTCAGGTGATTTCATTTATACACGCCAAATTTCCAAACCAGTCGAGGGCCGTGTTTCGGTGGCTTTGGCTGGCGATATTTTGGCTGAAGGCATGCATTATTCATTGGATCTGGAGCGCGGAGAAATTACGTTTTTTCACCCTCCCGGCATGGGTGCTACCTTGACTGCCGGCTTTGAATTTGACGTGCCGGTGCGGTTTGATGCGGACCGGATCGAGGCCAGTTCCGGCGCTTTTTCCGCAGGCGAAATTCCGTCCATTCCAGTTGTGGAGGTGCGGGTATAATGCGCGATATTCCGAGTGATTTCCAAAGTTTGCTGGACAGCGGCGCGACAACAATATGCCGTTGCTGGCTGCTTGAGCGCCGCGATGGTATAAAGTACGGGTTTACCGACCATGATCGTGATATAAATTTTGATGGTCATGTTTTTCAAGCCGGCAGCGGCATGGATGCCAGTGCGCTTGAAAGCAGCACCGGCTTGGCCGTGGATAACGGGCAAGCGGTTGGGGCGCTTAGCGCGATTGGCCTGACCGATGGTGATATTCTTGCGGGGAAATATGATCGCGCAGAAGTGCAACAATGGCTGGTGGATTGGCAAAACCCGACAAGCAAGGTGCAGATTTTCCGTGGTTTTCTCGGGGAAATTCGACGGGGTAGCGCGGCATTCGAGGTTGAACTGCGGTCGTTGGCGGAGCTGTTAAACCAACCGATCGGACGGGGGTATGTGCCGACATGTGACCGGATATTAGGTGATGCAAAATGTGGTTATGACCTTACGGTAGCTGGAATTGTGCCCGTTGTTGTTACGGAACTTAACAACGCGCGGCGAATGTCGTTTTCGGCTGTTCCTGCCAGCGATGGAGGTTGGTTTGAACGCGGATATGTGCGCTGGCTTACGGGGGCTAATGCGGGGGTAACCTCTTTGATCAAGCTGGATTTTGCAACAGTGGGAGCGCGCGAAATTGAGCTGTGGGAAGAAGTGCGCGGGTTGATTGAAATTGGCGACACAGCGGAGCTGGTTGTCGGCTGCGATAAGCGTAACAAAACCTGTGCAGAGAAATTTGATAACTTGTTGAATTTTCGCGGTTTTCCACATATTCCGGGGGAAGATTGGGTAGGCAGTATTCCACGCGACGATGGACAAAATAGCGGCGGTTCATTGGTGAATGGATAACGTATTTGTAACCGCTGCGCGCAGCTGGATTGGCACGCCATACCAGCATCAGGCAAGTTGCAAAGGTGCAGGCGCGGATTGTCTTGGCTTGCTGCGCGGTGTGTGGCGAGAAGTGCTGGGCGCGGAGCCTGAGGCTATTCCTGCCTATACCCCCGACTGGTCGGAAACCGACAAGGTGGAGCGGATGATTGAGGCTGCGGAGCGGTGGTTAACGCCTGTAAATTTGGCAAAACCCGGTGATGTTTTGCTTTTCCGAATGCGCCAGAATGCGGTTGCAAAACATTTGGCAATTTTGGTGGATGCAACCCCGGGCACGCAAAAAATAATTCATGCTTATTCTGGGCGCGGGGTGATTTTATCGCCTTTAACGCCTGCTTGGGCGCGGCGGATTGCCGGACAATATAGATTTCCTGAACGGAGAATTTAATGGCGACGATACTTTTATCAGCAGTTGGCGGGGCGCTTGGGACCTCTATTGGGGGGTCCGTTCTCGGGCTTGGCACGGCTGTGATTGGCCGCGCGATTGGCGGCGTGATCGGCAATGTTATTGACAATGGTTTGCTGGGTGGTTCTGGCGCTGTGGAGCATGGCAGAATTGATACTTTGCGTGTGCAGGGCAGCCTAGAGGGTAAGCCGGTAGCGCAGGTTTATGGACAAATGCGGGTTGCCGGCAATGTGATTTGGGCCAGCCGGTTTCAGGAAAATGTAAGCGGTGGTGGCAAAGGAATTGGCGGGCCAACGGTGCGTGAATATTCCTATTCTGTCAGCATTGCAATTGCGCTTTGTGAGGGTGAAGTTAACCGGATCAGCCGAATATGGGCCGATGGTAAACGGCTGGATATGACTGGCATTTCTATGCGATTGCACCCAGGTGATGAAACCCAAATGCCTGATCCTGCGATTGATGCAATTGAGCAAAACGCACCGGCGTACCGGGGAACAGCATACGTTGTTTTTGAAGATCTGGACCTGACGCAATTTGGTAATCGGGTGCCGCAATTCAATTTTGAAGTGGTGCGGGCTGCAAATGGCGCTGAGGACCAGCCGAGCGATTTGGTGCAAGGCGTTGCGCTTATTCCGGGGACGGGCGAGTATTCTTTAGCCACTGAACCAGTATATTATGCAGAAGGGCGCGGCAGTAACCGTTCAGCAAATGTCAATAATTTGAGCGGGTTAACGGATTTAGACCTGTCGCTTGACCAGCTATCGGCTGATATGCCCAAGGTCGATTCAGTTTCTTTGATTGTCAGCTGGTTTGGCGATGATTTGCGCTGTGATACTTGCCAGATTTATCCAGGGGTTGAACAGGGTGACGTCGACGGTGTCCCGATGCCTTGGGAGGTTTCGGGGGTTGGCCGCGCTGCTGCGCCTCTGATTGGGCGAGACGATGACAACCGACCTGTTTATGGTGGCACGCCGTGTGATAAATCGGTTTTGCAATCGATTTCAAAAATTCAAAGCAGCGGCAAAGATGTTATGTTTTATCCATTTATTCTGATGGATATTCCCGAGGGAAACGGGCTGACGGACCCGTATGGCTGGGCTGAGCAGAGTAAATTTCCGTGGCGCGGGCGTATCACGGCATCATTGGCACCGGGGCAAGCGGGGACGCCGGACAAAACTGCTGCAATGTTGGCTGAGGTAACGGCATTTTTTGGCACGGCGGCAGTGGCGGATTTTACGGCGACAGCTGATGGCGTTAATTACACTGGCCCTGCGGAATGGTCCTATCGTCGATTTATCCTGCATTACGCACATTTATGCGCGCTGGCAGGCGGGGTTGAGGCATTTTGCATTGGATCAGAATTGCGCGGATTATCGACGCTTCGCGATGGTGTTGACAGTTTTCCCGCAGTGGATGCGCTGATCGCGTTGGCAGCCGATGTTCGGCTGATATTGCCGAGCGCAAAAATCAGCTATGCTGCTGATTGGTCTGAATATTTTGGGTATCAGCCGACAGATGGATCGGGGGATGTCTTGTTTCATCTTGACCCTCTTTGGTCAGATGACAATATCGATTTTATCGGCATTGATAATTATATGCCTCTGTCAGATTGGCGCGATTCCGAGGACCATTTGGATGCGGATTTCGGGTCAATCTATGATCTGGATTATCTGAAAAGCAACATTATGGGCGGTGAGCGTTTTGATTGGTATTACGCCAGCGACGAGGCGCGGCGGTTGCAAATTCGTAGTCCGATTTCTGATGGAGCATATGGCGAGGATTGGGTTTTTCGCGCAAAGGATTTGCTGAGCTGGTGGACGCATGGTCATGCTAATCGCATTGCCGGGGTGCAAGAGGTGGGGTATACGGACTGGATTCCGCGGTCAAAACCGTTTTGGTTTACGGAAATTGGCTGCCCTGCTGTGAACAAGGGTACCAATGAACCAAATGTGTTTGTTGACCCTAAATCCAGCGAGTCGTCTTTGCCGCATTTTTCAAATGCCGGGCGAGATGATTTTATTCAAATGCGGTATTTGCAGGCAATGTACGGGTTTTGGAATGATCCGGCAAACAACCCCGAAAGCATGGAATATGTCGGGCGCATGGTGGATATGTCGCGCGCCCATGTCTGGGCGTGGGATGCGCGGCCTAGCCCTGATTTTCCGGCGCGGCTATCGGTTTGGTCTGACGGCGGTAATTTTGCGCGCGGGCATTGGATTTCGGGGCGTTCTGGCAGTGTTTCTCTGGCCAGTGTGGTGTTGGAGGTTTGTGCGCGTTCAAATCTGAATTATGTGGATGTATCGGAGCTGTATGGTGTGGTTTCAGGGTTTATTTTGAGCCAGAATGAAACAGCACGACAGACGCTGCAACCGCTGATGCTTGCCTATGGGTTTGAGTGTTTTGAGCGTGGTGGAGTCATGGTTTTTGCTAATCGTGATGGCAAAAAGGCTGCGGATATTTCTGTTGATTGGCTGGCGATTGAGGAGGGAGAGGCGGCGGTGAGCCTAACCCGCAATCCTGAAAGCGAGACGGCGGCAACGGTGCGCATTAGCTATGTTGATGGCAATAATGATTATCAATCGGGCGCGGCTGAAGCAGCGTTTCCCGACGAGAATGAGCCGCGTATTACCAGCTCATCCTTACCTATTTCGTTATCGAGCGGAATGGCGCAAGGGGTTGCATCGCGCTGGTTGGCCGAGGCTAGGATTGCACGAGATGTGATCGAATTTTCCTTGCCTGCAAGTCAGATGGCATTGGGCGCCGGGGATGTTGTTGGGCTAAAGACCAATGATGTAGAAGCGCGTTATCGCATTGATCGTGTTGAAGAAATGGGCATTCGCAAGGTAAGCGCAACCCGTGTTGAGGCAGGAGTTTATCAACCTGTTGCCAATGATGACCGGAGCTTTGAGCGCGATGGTCTGGTTTCTTCGGGGCCGGTATTTACGCTGTTTATGGATCTACCATTGCTGAGCGGAACCGAAATTCCACATGCACCCCATGTTGCGGTTACGGCAACACCGTGGCCCGGTGAAATGGCGGTGTTTTCAGCGTCGAGTGACACAGGTTATGCACTGGTGGGTGCAGTGCCAAGCAAGGCAACAACGGGTCAATTGTTGGCGGAATTACCAAAGGCTGCGCCGGCGCGCTGGTCTGGTGACACTGTTTTGGTGCGGCTTGATGCCGGGGTTTTGCAATCGCGCAGTGAGCTGGACGTTTTAAACGGTGCCAATGTGGCGGCGATCAGAACCGACAGCGATTGGGAGGTTTTCCAGTTTCGCAATGCCGTGCTGACAGGCGCAAATGAATACCAGCTTAGCGGGTTATTGCGCGGACAAGCCGGGACGGATGGCATTATGCCTGATTTTTGGCCGATTGGTGCTGATTTTGTGCTGTTGGATGGCGCGCAGGTGCAGTTGGATTTGCCAGTTAATCAGCGTGATCTGGAACGACATTACCGGATTGGTCCGGCAAGTGTTTCTTATGACAGTGATCGTTATCAACATCTGATTGAGACGTTTAGCGGGGTCGGGCAGCGCCCCTATCCGGTGGCGCATTTGCGGAGTGATGGCGCGGCTGATCTTGGCATTAACTGGGTGCGGCGCACTCGGATTGATGGAGATAGCTGGACGGGGCTTGATGTGCCGTTGTCCGAGGAGGTCGAGGCCTATTGGATTAAGGTGATCAAGGCAGGCGCTACGCTGTTTGAAACTTCGGTTTTATCACCTAGCTGGACATATTCTGCGGTTCAACAAACAAGCGATGGCGCTGTGGCACCATTTGAAATTCATGTTGCACAAACATCATCTAGTTTTGGCAATGGCCCATATCAAAGGATTGATATCAATGACTAATACTTACAATTTTGCACTGCCGCTTGTTCAGGCCGCACAAGCACAAAAACATGTGACCGTAAATGAAGCACTGGCCAGAATGGATGCCATTGCCCAAATGCGGTTGATTGACATTGATGTTTTGTCTCCGCCAACGGCCCTTGATGGTGCTGCATATGGTGTTGGCGTCGCGGCAACGGGTGGCTGGGCAGGCCAAGATGGCGATATTGCGATATTTAGCAATGGAGGATGGGTTTTTCTGACGCCTAAAATCGGCTGGAAGGCGTGGAATGAAACAACCGCCGCTGAAATGTTGTATGACGGTGTTGACTGGCAACCGGATGCTTTGGCGGTATCTGGCGGTGGTGCGGCGACAATCTGTAAAATTGCCGAGCTGGTTCATGTGGTTGGCGGTGGGTCCTCGTCTACAACTGCGACAATGATTCCGAAAAACGCAATGGTTTACGGGATCACGGCGCGGGTCGAGGTCGCATTAACCGGCACAGGTGTATCAACCTGGACGCTGGGAATTCCGGGCGCACCGACACGATATGGTTTTGGTCTTGGGCTTGGCAAAAATTCATTTGCCCACGGTGTGACGGGAACGCCGATAACTTATTATTCAGATACGGCAATAGTATTATCAACCGATTCTGGAAGTTTCACCAGCGGAACCGTTCGATTGGCAGTGCATTATTTCGAGCTTGTTCGCCCGCGGATTGTTTAGAGCTTGGCCCTGCATATATTTACTGGTTTTTGCCAAATAAATTGGGTTTTAAATTTGGAGGAAGGTGCATAAAATGCGTGGTAACACTTGATTTATATGCACTCATGCTGATTTATAGGGGTAAATAAATCAGTGCATCGGAGCGCGGAATGGAAAACCTGAAAGCAAATATCACGTCGGTTGATCCGGTATGGGATGCGATACTGACTGAAGGAAAAGAGATTTTGCGCGCAGAGCCTGTGATGGCCGGTCTGATCTATAGCGGGATTTTGCACCACAAAACCCTTGATTCGGCTTTGGCATATCGTATTTCGCAAAAACTGGCATCGGGGGAAATGACCGAAAGCGTTTTGAATGAGGTTTGCACCGAAGCCTATCTGGCAGAACCTGACTTGGTGCAAGCTGCGCGGGCTGATATTGTTGCGGTGCTTGATCGTGACCCTGCATGCCATCGCAGCATTCAGCCGCTGTTGTTTTTTAAGGGGTTTCAGGCGATTCAAGCCTATCGTGTGGCGCATTGGCTTTGGGGGCAAGGGCGCAAGGATATGGCGTATTTCTTGCAAATGCGCTCCTCTGAAGTATTTGGTGTTGATATTCACCCTAATGCAAAAGTGGGCCGTGGGTTGATGATTGATCACGCGCACTCAATTGTAATTGGCGAAACAGCGGTGGTTGGTGACAATGTATCAATGCTGCATTCTGTGACATTGGGCGGCACAGGCAAAGGTGAAACCGATCGGCATCCAAAAATTGGCAATGGTGTTTTGTTAGGGGCTGGTGCCAAGGTATTGGGTAATATTGTCATTGGCCATTGCTCGCGGATTGCGGCTGGGTCGGTGGTGCTTAAGGCTGTTCCACCATGCAAAACTGTTGCGGGGGTGCCAGCCAAAATTGTTGGCGAAGCAGGTTGTGAACAGCCATCCCATGAGATGAATCAGCTATTGGGTGGGTAAAGCGGTGCGTGGAGACACGCACCCTAGGATGCACCCTACGATGCATCCTACGATTTTTGCTCAAAAATTCAGGCCAGCATTACCATTGGGTTTTCGAGATTTGCTTTGACTGCTGCAAGGAATTGCGCGCCCAATGCACCGTCGATAACACGGTGATCAACGGATAGGGTTACTGACATTACTGTGGCCACATCCAGTGCGCCATCAGCATTGACAACCGGTTTCTTTTCCCCGGCACCGATGGCTAGAATAGAACCATGCGGCGGGTTGATGACGGCATCAAAATTCTGAATTCCCATCATGCCAAGATTGGAAATGGCAAAGCTGCCGCCTTGATATTCATGGGGCGCAAGCCTGCGGGTTTTGGCACGGGCAGCGAGGTCTTTCATTTCGATCGAGAGGCTGGAAAGTGTGCGTTTATCAGCATCGCGCAGCACCGGCGTGAACAAGCCACCCTCAACAGCGACCGCAACAGCAACGTCTGATGGTTTTAGTTTCAAAATGCGATCACCTGCCCAGACAGCGTTACAATCGGGGACTTCTTGCAGGGCATTGGCGCAGGCTTTGATGATGAAATCATTGACCGAGAGTTTAATGCCTTTATCCGCCAGGCCTTTGTTGATTTCCGAGCGGAATTTAAGCAATGCGTCTATCTGGATATCACGCCGCAGATAAAAATGCGGGATGGTTTGTTTGGCTTCGGTCAGGCGGCTAGCGATGATTTTACGCATCCCGTCCAGCGCGACTTCCTCATATTCACGATCTGCATACATGGCTTTCACTTGGTCAGAGCTTGCGCTTTTTGGCGCGGCTGTGACTGCTTGGGCAACGGGGGCCGCTGCAACAGGTGCAGTTAGCGGCTGGGCGTTTAAAACATCAGCTTTGACAATGCGGCCTTTGGGGCCGGAGCCTGTGATATTTGCCAAGTCCAAACCTTTGTCAGCCGCGATACGGCGCGCCAAAGGTGACGCAAATATTCGCGTGCCATCGGTAGCAGGTGCCGCCGCCGGGGCAGGGGTTGCTTGTGGGGGTTCGACAATGGGTGCAGATTCCGCAGCTGCTGGAGCAGGTGCAGTAGTGGGCGTGTCAGAGATATCATCCATGCTTTCACCATCTTCTAGCAACACCGCAATCGGTGCGTTGACTTTTACGCCCTCGGTGCCATCGGGCACGATGATTTTACCGATGATGCCCTCATCTACGGCTTCGAATTCCATGGTGGCTTTGTCGGTTTCGATCTCGCACATCACATCGCCAGATTGCACGGTGTCGCCTTCCTTTACCAGCCATTTGGCCAGTGTGCCTTCTTCCATTGTTGGCGAAAGAGCAGGCATAAGAATATTAATTGGCATGGGGCTGCTCCTAACGATACGTTACAGATTTAACGGCGGCGATCACTTCGTCAGTGGTTACCAGCGCCAGTTTTTCGAGGTTGGCCGCATAGGGCATTGGCACATCTTTGCCAGCGCAATTGATCACCGGAGCGTCCAGATAATCAAACGCCTCCTGCATCAACACAGCCGAGATATGGTTGCCAATTGAACACACAGGGAAACCTTCCTCAACCGTTACACAACGGTTGGTTTTCATAACCGATTTCACCACGGTTTCAGTGTCCATCGGGCGCAGGGTCCGCAGGTCAATCACCTCCGCACTTATCCCATCTTCTGCCAGTTTATCCGCTGCTTCCAGCGCGTATTGCATACCGATGCCAAAGCTGACGATGGTTACATCATCGCCTTTGCGCCAAATGCGGGCCTTGCCGATCGGCACGGTATAATCCTCAATTTCCGGCACATCTCCCGAGCGGCCATAGAGAATTTCATTTTCCAAAAATACCACCGGGTTCGGGTCACGAATGGCTGATTTCATTAGGCCTTTATAGTCAGCAGCCGAATAAGGCATGATGACTTTAAGGCCCGGAACCTGCGTATACCATGTCGCATAATCGTGGCTGTGCTGCGCGCCAACCCGGGCCGCTGCGCCATTGGTGCCGCGAAAAACGATTGGGCAGCTCATCTGGCCACCCGACATATAACGGGTTTTGGCGGCTGAATTGATGATTTGGTCAATTGCCTGCATGGCAAAATTCCATGTCATATATTCAACAATCGGGTTCAGGCCGGCAAAGGCCGCACCAATAGCGATGCCGGTAAAACCATGCTCGGTTATTGGCGTGTCAATCACGCGGCGCGCGCCAAACTCTGCCAACATTCCTTGCGAAACTTTGTAAGCGCCCTGATATTCGGCGACCTCTTCGCCCATCAGAAACACATCATCAGAGCGGCGCATTTCCTCAGACATGGCGTCACGAATTGCATCGCGCACTGGCGTTGATTTGAAGGTTGTGCCTTCGGGGAAATCTTGCTCAACCGGAACAACCGATACCGGAGCCGCCGCGACAGGTTCGGGTGCCGCCGTAACAATCGCTGGCGCCGCGACGGGCGCAGAAACAGGCTCTGTCGCCACATCGTCAACGCTTTCGCCTTCCTCGATCAACACTGCAATCACAGCATTAACTTTGACATTTTCGGTGCCCTCTGGAATGACGATTTTGCCAATAATACCTTCATCCACGGCTTCGAATTCCATGGTGGCTTTGTCGGTTTCAATTTCGCACATCACATCGCCGGATTGCACAGTGTCGCCCTCGCTAACCAGCCATTTGGCCAGATTGCCTTCTTCCATCGTGGGCGAGAGGGCGGGCATAAGAATATTAATAGCCATTATTCGGCCTCCGCATAAATATCTGTCCAAAGTTCCGAGGCATCCGGTTCGGGGCTGGCGATTGCAAAATCAGCTGCCTCGATCACGATTTTCTTGATGTCTTTGTCGATGGCTTTCAAATCGTCTTCGGTTGCGTGTTTTCCAGTGACCAAAATATCACGAATATGGTCAATCGGGTCACGCTCCTCTTTGACTTTCTGAACTTCTTCGCGGGTGCGGTATTTTGCAGGGTCAGACATTGAATGGCCGCGATACCGATAGGTGTTCATTTCTAAAATATACGGGCCTTTGCCCGCGCGGCAATGCGCTAGTGCCTTGGCTCCCGCCTCTTTTACCGCCAGCACATCCATGCCATCAACTGCTTCACCCGGGATGCCAAAGGCCTCTCCGCGGGTGTACAGATCAGGCGTTGAGGACGCCCGCTGCAGGCTGGTGCCCATGGCATATTGATTGTTCTCAATCACAAAAATACAAGGCAATTCCCACAGGCTGGCCATGTTGTAGGTTTCGTAAACCTGCCCCTGATTGGCCGCACCATCCCCAAAATAGGCAAAGCTGACATTGTTATTACCGCGATATTTATTGGCAAATGCCAGCCCCGCGCCAATCGGCACCTGCGCCCCGACAATACCGTTACCGCCATAGAATTTTTTCTCGTTCGAGAACATATGCATGGAGCCGCCCTTGCCGCGCGAATATCCGCCGATGCGGCCGGTTAGCTCGGCCATAACACCTTTTGGGTCCATGCCACAGGCCAGCATATGGCCATGATCACGATAAGATGTAATGCGCTGGTCGCCCTCAATCGTATTGGCTTCCAGCCCGACAACGATGGCCTCTTGTCCGATGTAAAGATGGCAAAAACCGCCGATCTGACCCATGCCGTATAACTGCCCGGCTTTTTCTTCAAAACGACGGATCAGTAACATTTCACGGTAGAACCCAAGCAATTCTTCCTTGGATACATTCGATTTTTTGCGTTTCTTTGCAGCGGCCATGCGGGCCCTCCCAAAACATAGTTTAACGTTCAACTATACATAATACAGGAAGATGACAGAAAGTCACAGGGGATTATTGCAAGGCGGTATGCGTTAGGTGAATGGCTTGTTTTTCCGAGGTATTACTGGAAGATTATTTCGTCGCCACGGGCATATCCCAATACTTTTCGGGCTTGCTCATCTAATAAATCCAAATCGAGAAACCGGTCCGACATGCGCAATGCTCGGTTTTTGGCGGCCATGCGTTCAACCTGAAGCGCCGATAGTTCATCTTGCAACCGTGATTCTTGGGCCTGATATTTAAACAGGCTTACCAGCCCGCTTGGCCCTTGAATGGCCGCATAGGAAAAATACGCGATTAATGCAATCACGGTTAGCGATACTATATATCCAACGAGACCGCGTTTGCGGGTGACAATTTCCATGTGTTCTGCCTCAAAATAACCGCTCTTGCGGCGGCATAAGATGATTCTAGCACAGGTGATTCGCTTTGTGAATCCTTGAATCGGTTTCTTTTTCTTTATGGCTCGGGTAAGTATCGCCAATGCGCATAATTTCACTCAAAGAGGCATTATTTTGACCGTTAAAGCACAGCTATTTGGTATCGTGGTTATTCTGATTGGATTGATCTATTTGTTTGTTCGAAATCCAATAAGCGCGGATACACTGGGGCGGTTAACAGTTTTGGAGGAAACCGACAGCCATGTTCTGATAAAAGCAGGCGATGAAATCGGGCGGCTTTATAAAGAGTTTTCTTTTGATTTTGACGCGCCACAAATCAGCGATTGGTTTGGCGAAACGGGTTTTAATGCCATGACATTGCAGTCGCCTGCTGTGCAAGATGCGGCGGGGGCAGTTGTGCTGGGGCAAAATATTATTACCAATGGTGCATATTTTATTGATAATCGCATAAGCGCAGAAAATGGCGCGGCGCGCTTTGAAGCGTTAGGGCCGGTTGATGGAATGACCACCAGCAAGGCTGATATCGTAACCACCCGCATGTGGTTTATTAATGGCGATGATCTATGGTTTCAGGCGCGGTTTTTTCTTGAGCAGGGTGTACCGTATTCTTTGGTTGATTTTGAAGATAACAATACCGAGGGCAACCCCGGAATTCGGATTGTTATCAATGATGGTCGCTTTATTGGGTTGGAGCTAAAAGCAGGGCGTAAACCAAAGCTAGAGCAAACCGATACAGAAGTTCCGTTTGGCCGATGGTTTGAAATAACAATGCATGTGGAGTTGGATGATACAGCGGGCCAGGTGCGCATTTGGCAAGATGGTGCGCTGATTATTGACGACAAGATGAAGACAATGTCGACCCTCAGCGCGCTTTATAATTCATTTGAAATTGGCATCACCGCAACCGATGGGGCTACGGTAATGCTGTTGGATGATGTTGTGCTGTCGCACCAGCCGATTTAGCTTTCCAATGCGGCAACACCCGGCAGGGTTTTTCCCTCTAGCCATTCCAGAAATGCGCCGCCTGCGGTGGAAATATAGGTAAAATCAGCGGCTGCACCGGAATTATTCAAGGCCGCAACCGTGTCACCACCGCCCGCGACCGACAGCAAGCTGCCCGCTTTGGTCAGCGCGGCAGCTTTTAGCGCGGCGGCATCGGTGGCCATATTAAACGGTTCAATTTCAAACGCGCCAAGCGGACCATTCCAAACCAATGTTTTAGCGGCTTCAAATACTTTGCCAACAGCCGCAACCGAGGCAGGGCCTGCGTCCAAAATCATTGCATCAGATGGGCAGGCATCCGCGGCCACGGTTTCATTTGCCGCATTCGCTGCAAATTCACGGGCGACCACAACATCAATCGGCAGGATCAATTCGCACCCGGCTGCTTTGGCGCGCGCAGTGATTTCGCGGGCGGTTTCCGCCAAGTCATGTTCGCAAAGCGATTTGCCAACATCGATGCCTTGGGCTGCCAAAAACGTATTGGCCATACCGCCGCCAATCACGATTTGGTCAACTTTATCCAGCAGATTGCCCAGCAGTTCCAGTTTAGTCGATACTTTTGCGCCACCTATAACAGCCACAACCGGATGTTGCGGATTTGCGAGGGCTTTTTCAAGTGCGCCCAGTTCCAACGCCATCAAACGACCCGCACAAGACGGGAGCAAACGCGCCAGTGCTTCGGTAGAAGCATGGGCACGGTGCGCCGCGGAAAACGCATCATTGCAATAAACATCGCCGAGCGCGGCCAGCGCGGCGGCAAATTCGGGGTCATTTTTGGTTTCGCCAGCATTAAAACGAGT
>CAZCDC010000007.1:24563-55303 GCA_964497195.1 uncultured Rhodobacterales bacterium
CCAGCGCGGCGGCAAATTCGGGGTCATTTTTGGTTTCGCCAGCATTAAAACGAGTGTTTTCCAGCATCAAAGTGCTGCCTGTTGGCAAGTCGGCAATCGCAGCCGCTGCAACTTCGCCAGTGGTTTCTGGGCAAAATACAACGGGCGATCCAAGGGCGGTTTCAACCGTTTGGCGCAATTGTGCAAGGCTGAGTTCAGCCACAGCTTTGCCGCCAGGGCGACCAAAATGTGCCATCAAAACAGGTTTGCCACCAGCCGCCAGAATATCACGTATAGTGGGCAGAACCCGTTGAATACGGGTGTCATCTGTGACGCGGTCTGCTTCAACAGGTACGTTAATATCCACGCGGATCAAAACGGTTTTACCCGCCAGATCCATATCGTCCAAGGTTTTCCAGCTCATTTTAACTCTCCCAATTGTCGCCTTAGCGCCAAAAGGCCAGCCAGTCGATGATGCGAATGAGCTGAACCAATAGGAACTGCGGCGCTTGCCATTCCAGATAGAAATGATCTAACGCAAAAAAACCGATGATTAATAGGGCAGTTCCGAGCGCCGATTGGTTGTTCATGTCGCACCTAACACGGTTTTGGGCATGGTCTGCCTATTATTTACGCAATAGCTGCGGGGAATACGCAATTTTGCAAATCGCCGCCCCCGAAAATGATTCGAGCGCGGCGCATAATGATAGAATGGAATGGGTTAAGAAACTACAGCAATGCTTCGGCTTTGGCTGCGGCCGCTTCTGCTGTTATGCCAAACATTTCATAAAGCGCATCAATGGGCGCAGAGGCACCAAAACCCTCCATGCCGACAAACGCCGCTTTGTTATGTTTGCCACGCTCGCCGCATAACCAACGATCCCAGCCAAAGCGCGCACCGGCCTCTATTGCTACCCGAACAGGGCCAGCTGGCAACACGCGCCGACGATAGCTTTCATCCATGGCCTCGAACAGCTCCCAACACGGCATGGAAACCACGCGGGTGCCAATGCCTTTGGCTTGTAAAATATCACGGGCATTCAGGGCGATTTCAACTTCGGAACCGGTGGCCATCAGGATAACTTGGCGTTTGCCGGTTGCCTCGGCCAGAACATACGCGCCTTGGGCTGTCAGGTTTTTGGTTTTGTGTTCCGTGCGCACAGTTGGCAGGCCCTGACGGGTCAGGGCAATTGCGCTGGGCGTTGATTTTGAGGTCATGGCCAGTTCCCAAGCCTCGGCGGTTTCAACAGTATCAGCAGGGCGAAACACATTCATGTTGGGTGTGGCGCGCATCATCGCCAGATGTTCAATAGGTTGGTGAGTGGGGCCATCTTCGCCCAAGCCAATGGAATCGTGGGACAAAACATAAGTGGTCGGAATACCCATAAAGGCAGAAAGCCGCATCGCGCCGCGCATGTAATCTGCAAAAACCATAAACGTGCCGCCATAGGATTTACAGCCGCCATGCAGCGCAAACCCGTTCATGGCCGCCGCCATACCATGTTCGCGGATGCCATAATAAACATAACGACCCTTGCGATTATCGGCATCAAATACATTCAACCCATCGGTTAGGGTAAGGTTGGACCCTGTTAAATCAGCCGAGCCGCCGATGGTTTCTGGCATGATATCGTTCACAACTTCCAACACCATTTGCGAGGCTTTTCGGGTGGCGACCTTTGGCGCTGTTTCCGAGATATTTTTCTTGAATGCTTTGATTGCCGCTGACAGGCGTTTGGGGGCGTCGCCTGCGATAATGCGGTCAAACTCGGTTTGTTTGGTTTGCGAAAGCGCGGCCTTACGCGTCTCCCATGCTGAACGGTCAGTCTGGCCGCGCGCGCCAATATTGCGCCAATCTGCCTGAATATCCGCCGGAATTACGAATGGTTTGTGGGGCCAGCCATAGATGCCGCGCACAATGGCGATTTCATCAGCACCCAGTGGCGCACCATGGGCACCGGCTGTATCTTGTTTGGCCGGAGAGCCGTAACCGATATGGGTTTGACAGGCGATCAAGGAGGGCAGGGGTGATTGTTTTGCTTGGGTGATTGCTTTGTCGATGGCATCGGGGTCATGGCCATCACAGGAAAAAACCGACCAGCCCGAGGCTTCAAACCGTGTTAGTTGATCGGTGATGTCAGACATAGACACCTTGCCGTCAATGGTGATGCCGTTATCATCCCAAAGCACAATCAGTTTGCCGAGCTTTTGTTTGCCTGCCAGCCCGATGGCCTCTTGGGAAATGCCTTCCATCAGGCAACCATCGCCAGCGATCACATAGGTATGGTGATCAACGATTTTCTTGCCCCAGCGTGCCTGCATGGATTGTTCGGCCATAGCCATGCCAACAGCGGTGGCAAGGCCTTGGCCCAGCGGTCCGGTGGTGGTTTCGATACCCGAAGCGTGGCCATATTCGGGATGGCCGGCAGTTTTTGCGCCGGTCTGGCGGAAATTGGCGATTTCCTCGATGGTCATGTCTTGATAACCGGTCAGGTGCAGCAATCCGTAAATCAGCATTGAGCCGTGGCCTGCTGATAAAACAAACCGGTCCCGATCTGGCCAATTTGGCGCGCTTGCGTCAAATTTCAGGTGATTTTGAAACAATACCGTGGCCACATCAGCCATGCCCATGGGCATACCCGGATGGCCAGAGTTGGCGGCTTGAACGGCGTCAATCGCCAGTATTCGCAGCGCAGTAGCTTTGGCAAAATGATTGGGATGGCGGGATTTTAGGTCGGAAATTTCCACTGAGGTCACTTTCTGAGTTATGGGCTGAATTACAGGCTGGCTTACGGGCTTTGATCCATGTTTTGACCAAGAAAATTTGGGCCGTCAAGCGAATGTGCCCAGAAATTCCGATTGGTGCGGGTAAATCTGAAGAAACTGCGCTAATATGTTGCAAATCCCCGCGAAATGCGATTCAATTGCGGTGAAATTTTTGGGGCTGGGTATGAGCAAATTTGACGAACTTGAAAAACGGCTGACGGCAGCGATTAAAAACCTTCCGCGTGGGACGGATTTGACAGCGGAAAATACCGCCTTGAAAGCTGAACTGGCGGCTTTGAAAACGCAGCGCAAAAAAGACGTGGCTGAACTGGATACATTGCTTGCCAAACTGAAACCAATGCTGGAGGAGGCCGGAAATGCCTGAGATTACCGTAACCGTTGGCGACCGCCCTTTTCAAATTGTGTGTAATGAGGGCGAAGAACCCCATTTAAAAGCTGCCGCCAAAATGCTGGACACTGAGGCCACAACCCTGCAATCCGCCATTGGCCGTGTGCCAGAATCGCGTATGTTGCTGATGGCTGGTTTGATGTTGGCCGACCGCACCAAAGAACTTGAATGGAACAGCAAAACCAGCGATGAGCGCACCAAAACGCTGGAGGATCGCCTGCGGGCATCCGAGGCCAAAGCCGCCGCACTGACGGTAGAGCTGGCAGCAACACAAGAGCAAAGCAGTGGTGGTGATTTATTTGACGGGTCTGATTTGCCCAAAGCCATGGCATTGCTTGAGAAAACAGCGCAGGAGTTGGAGGGAATTGGCGGCTGACTATTTCTGGAGGTATTTTTTCCGGTATGACCGATTTACCATCGCAATAACGCATAAAGCCAAAGTCGTGCCAGCAATTAAATCTACAAAATAATGCCCACCAAATACTGGTGTGGATGCGATCATCAACACCGCGTATGCTAATATGGGAACAAAAATTATTGTTCGCCAAAACGACGCGATAAGGATAATTCCTGCTGACGTATGAAAAGACGGAAAAGTTGTTAGTCCAGGCATTTTGTCAAGGAAAATAATAGTTTCGCCAGCGGATGCGCGTAGTGTTTGCAAATGTTCGATATGATAAGTGCCCGGTGCATACCCAAACGCCTGATATTGGTCGAAGTCTGGAATCAAAGTTGCTACCGCTGCCAATGCAGGAAAGAAAGCTCCGATAAAGGTTGAGGCTATTGCTGTATAAATAAAGGCCACAATGAAAAACTGTGCGTTGCGAATTTTACCTAGAAAAAGCAATAAAAACAATGCGATTGCGCTGAGTGGTGTGAGCGAGCCGTAAGCCATATCCAGTGTTTCTCGAAGCCATAAATTATTGTAAACATAATTAAAATAGCTTAGCCATGGCGATCCTAGATATCCATCCCACGAAATTAACAACTTATCTTGGTATGGAAATCCGGTAGTCATAATTATGTGGTTGAACAAGCGTAGTATTATCCAGCCAATGGTCAAAATCAGAATGGCCTCGAATATGAACCTTAAGGGCCGAAAAATCGGATGGGCATCTTTGGCTTTCATTTTAAAGGATATTATTATCAATGCTGCTATTGGTATGGTAAACTGTATAAATATCAAAAGCTTAGTATCTGAAATGATCGTCAAAGGGTATGCCAGTATCCAGACAATCTCCGCAACGGCGAGAACAAAAAGTGTTGCGTATAAATGAATCGGAACCAGCCATTGGATTTCATTATGGGTGCTGTCTTTAGCTATGTCAGCAGATTTTTTAGCGCTCATCAGCCGCAATACCTTTTATTAGTTCAACATGCGCGGCAATATCCTCAGCACTGAATTTCAGATACCTGCGTTTGGCCGAAGCTGCGTGATTGCCAAGCCCTAGGTTTAGTTCTGGCCGCCATGATTTTGCGGGCCGGACGGGGCGGCGCTCAAAGCCACCACCGCAGGTTGGGCAGACATTGTGCAACTTTTTAACGCAGGCGGCGCAATAAGTGCATTCATAAGTGCAAATCATCGCGTTTGGTGAGTGCGGCGGCAGGTCACAATCGCAAAGTTGGCAATTTGGTCTTAGCTCCAGCATTTTGGTTCCTTTGGTGTGGTGCGTGGAGACCACGCACCCTACGGGTTATATCATTTTCCTATCGCTAACCAAAAGAGTGAATGGTTATTCCCATTGCCAAAGAGCCGGGACATAGCGATAGGCATCCCCCTCATTCATCACATGGCCCACCCCGGGAAACGGAAAGTGATAGCCAAGAACTGTAATACGATCTGTGGCGGCCATATCCAGCAATTTACGACGGGTGGCCACCGTTTGCTCAGGGTTCATATCGGGCGTTCCCACCCATTCGGGGCGCTCAAAATCAATATAGACGTTGCGGATGGCATCCCCCAAAACAAACATCTGCTCGCCGTTGCTTTCAATATGTAGCGACATATGGCCATGCGTGTGGCCCGGCGTGTCAATCATGGTAATGCCGGGCGCAACTTCAAACCCGTTTTGCACTTGTTCCAGTTGCAAATAATCGGTGTTGAGCGAATTGACCGCGCCTGCCACCAGTTGTTGTATGGTTTCGGGCACCATGTTGATGCGGTCGGGGGTCATCCACCAGCTATGTTCGGTTTCGCCCATAAAATATTGCGCATCGGGGAAAATCGCCTCGTCGAAATCATCGCGGATGCCCCAGATATGGTCGGGATGGGCGTGGGTTAGCACCACATGGGTTATGCTGTCGTAATCAATACCGGCCTTTTCAAGGTTTTCCAGCATTTTGCCGGCAGTCTCGAGAAACCGGTGGCCCGAACCAACATCAACCAGCACAACCGCGTCGCCAAGTTCAATAACCACATGATTGGTATGGGCAAAAAGGCGATCCGGCCCCAGAAAATGCCGCAAAAGAAACGCCTCAACCTCGGCGGGGTCTGCGTTGATGCCCACCGACGTTGCTGCAAGGCTGAAATTACCGTCGGACACTACCGTCAGCTTGGCGTCTCCCAAAGTGAATTTGAAAAAACCGGGGGCTTGTGCGCCCGATGGGCCACCCAATGCGGCAACTTTGGTGGCTGATATTGTCAGGGCAGGGACGGCGGCGGTCATTTTCAGAATATCGCGGCGGCTTGGTTTTAATAGATTCATTTTGGGTTCCCGTTGGTTTTTCGCAGCTTCACGGCTTTTCTGCGTTATTGCAAGTTGTCAGGTCAATTGCGATAACGCCGCATGAGCAATTCGATTCCCATAAACCGCCGGTTATCTGTCGCCCCGATGATGGATTGGACCGACCGTCATTGTCGGTATTTCCATCGGTTGTTAAGCAAGCAAACGCTGCTATACACCGAAATGGTAACCGCAGCGGCGGTGGTGCATGGCGACCAAGACCGTTTGCTGGGTTTTAATGTGGCAGAACAACCAGTGGCCTTGCAATTGGGAGGGTCTGATCCGGCCTTGCTGGCAAGTGCCACGCAGGCAGCCGTTCAATATGGGTATCAAGAGGTGAATCTCAATATCGGCTGCCCCTCGGACCGTGTGCAAAGCGGCAGCTTTGGCGCGGTATTGATGGAAAAACCGGCACTGGTGGCAGATTGTGTAGCAGCGATGATTGCGGTTGCTGGAAATGCGGAAATCACAGTGAAATGCCGCATTGGTGTGGACGATCAGGAACCGCGAGATGTTCTGCCGGATTTTCTGAAAAAAGTTTCCGCCGCAGGGGTGCGCAGTTTTGCGATCCATGCGCGCAAGGCATGGCTAAAAGGGCTTAGCCCCAAGCAAAACAGGGATGTGCCGCCGCTTGATTATCCGCTGGTTTACCAAATGAAACGGGATTTTCCAGCATTGGAGATTTGTATAAATGGCGGAATTACATCATTGGACGAGGCCGAGGCGCATTTGGCCAATGGCATTAACGGCGTAATGATCGGGCGGTCGGCTTATCACAATCCGGCGGATATTCTTTGTGCAGCCGATAAACGTATTTTTGATGGGCCTACAGAGACCGATATAGGCCAAGCTATTGAAAATATGCTGGAATATATTGAGCTTGAGCTGACAAGCGGCGCGCGGCTAAACCAGATTACCCGCCATATGTTGGGGGCGTTTGCTGGAAAACCCGGGGCGCGAAGCTGGCGGCGGGTAATATCAGAGGGTGCCCATCTGGAAGGTGCCGGACCGGAATTGATCCTAAAAGCCATGGAGGGCCTATGATCGAGTATCTGCCGCTTTTGCTGATCATGCTGGTGATCGGAGGGTTTGCCGGGGTTGCCGCCGGATTATTGGGTGTTGGTGGCGGTATTATTCTGGTGCCTGCATTTTATTATGCTTTTACATCAATGGGTTATGACAGCCCGCAGTTGATGCAGATTTGCGTGGCAACATCTTTGGCGACCATTATTGTGACCTCACTGCGCTCGGTTCTTAGCCACCATAAAAAAGGTGCTGTTGACTGGGATATCCTGCGCGAATGGGCGCCGGGCATTGCCATTGGCGCTGTGCTTGGCGTGTTGATCGCAGCGGGGCTGAAATCCACCAGCTTGATGTTGGTTTTTGGCGTTCTTGGTTTGCTGGTTGGGCTTTATATGGCGTTTGGGCGCAGTGAATGGCGGCTAGGCGAAGCCATGCCCAGCCCCTGCGTGCGTCTTTACCTAGCACCGGTTATTGGGTTTTTATCGGTGCTGATGGGCATTGGCGGCGGCAGTTTTGGCGTGCCTATGATGACGCTTTATGGGCGGCCAATTCACCGTGCGGTGGCAACAGCGGCAGGGTTTGGCGTGCTGATTGCAGTGCCATCTGTGATCGTATTTTTGTTCAGTGGCAATCATCTGGTTAACAAACCGCCCTTTACCATTGGGCTGGTCAATATTGTGGCGTTTGGCGTGATTGTGTCGATGACAACTCTAACTGCGCCGCTTGGCGCGCGCATTGCCCATGCGATGGACCCAAAACCGCTAAAGCGGATATTTGCGGTGTTTATTACGGTAATGGCTGCAAATATGCTGCGAAAAGCCCTGTTTGGCTGATTATTGACGAAAAATCATTTCGTCCCGGCGGATAACCGTTTCGGTCAACTGCTCAAGATAGCTCATCCCCAACAGAGAAGAATGCAGCGCACGGCGTTGGGCGATTGCGCCTTCGATATTATGGACGATAATGTCACCAATCTGGATGGTGTCAAACGTAATTGGCGCAACATAGGAGCGCCCGCCAGCGGTGGTCAATGGAATGGAGAAATCAAGCTTCGCTGGATCAACGCCAATACGCATCGCATCATCATACCGCAGTAATACAATCGAAGCGCCTGTATCAACCATCAAGCCAACATCAACACCATCGATCTGGGCAATCGCACGAAAATGACCATCCCATGCACGGTCAAGCTGCGCCTCAGCAGCGCTAATCGTCGCGAGGGCAGCAATAGGCGTTGGCCGGCGGTCAGCTGCAATTTGCATAACGCCCAGAATGGTAACGCCAGCGACCAATGTGGTGGCCAGCACCGAAGCATTCGCAGAAGCAGGGGTTCTTGGGGATCTTTGCAAAAGGATCAACCCAAAAGCCGAGGCGAGAAATGCCGAAATTAATATATCCAGCCAAATAACACCGCCCGGCAATGTTAATGTGGCACTGATCGGGCCGCGCATCATCAGCAATCCCGTACCGTAAGCCAATAAAACCAGAGTTAGAAAGCGCATAGTGCATCCTTTTCAGCTAGGGAAAACATATCCCTTTTTGAATTCTACATCCACACTAATTAAAGATATTTAACAAACTGTGACTATTAAGACTCACTATTGCCGCGCCGGCCTTTTCGGCCTCCACGGCGTTTATTCCTAAGCAATCCCGCCCGTTCCGGCAGTGCTGCTGTTATTTCTGCACGTTGCGCGACGGTCATCTTTGACCACCCTGCGATCTCAAATCTGGTGCGGTTGCACCCAATGCAAATCCCCGATTCTTCATGGATAACGCAAATCTTAACACATGGCGAATCGATCTCGTCTCGTTGCCAAAGCTCATCCATTTTCATGGTTTTCGTTCCAAATATCCAATGCGGTCCAGCACGCCTTGCAGGATATACGAAGCGGCCACATGGTCAATCAATTCCGCCCGGCGTTTGCGCGATGTGTCTGCCTCCAACAAGGCCCGTTCGGCAGCGACAGTAGACAGGCGCTCATCCCAGAATGAAATCGGCAATGGGCAAAGCCGTTCGAAATTGCGGGCAAAAGCGCGGGTGGATTGGCAGCGTGCGCCCTCGGAACCATCCATATTCATTGGCAACCCAAGGATAATGCCGCCGATATTCCGGTCTGTAATGATGGCCAGCAAGGCCTCAGCATCTTTGCCAAATTTGGTACGCTTCACGGTTAATATCGGCGTGGCGACACGGCGTCTGGTGTCGGAAATTGCCACACCAATGGTTTTGGTGCCAAGATCCAGGCCCATCAACGCAGTGCGTGGCCGAGCGGATTTCAGAAACTCAGCAATGTCATCGGTGGTCATTCGCTTGCAACACCCGCTGAAATCGCAGCAGCGCGAATGCTGGCCAACCCTTCGTCTTCGGCAAAAACCTGCTGGGCCTCGGCCCAGATTTCGGCGGCATGTTCAGTTTCGCCCAACACACCGTACGCACCAATAAGACGCGCCCATTCAGATGCGGGGCCGCCCTCATTGGCCAAACGAGATGCAAGGCCGGCAACCATATTCCTGATCATATCGTCGCGCTCTTCGGCGGTCATATCGCCTGCGGCGGCGATATCATCAGCCGACGGGCCATTTAATGTAACGGGACGTGTGATCCCTGCGGCCTCAGCCACGGCGCCGATTTGGGCACGTATTGACGGTATCCACGGGGAATCCTCTGGGCCTTCTTCCAGCAATCCGGCCCACAAACGATAGGCTTGTTCAGGATAGCCATATTGATTGGCAGCATAACCGGCAAAATACCGAATGCGCGGATTGGATGCATCTTGTTCCAATGCCTGTGCCAAAGCCACAAAAGCGGTGGGCGAGACATAGCCGTCTGCTGCATAAATCATGATTTCCGCATGGGCGATCAGATCATCCGGCGTTACAGCATCTGCCAGGATTTCCATGACTTTGTCCTGAGCGTGGCGGGCCTCGGTGAAACGTTGCATACTGGCAAGGCTGCTGACCAGCATACGATGGCCAATTAAATCATCGGGGCGGGTTTCCAGTGCTGTAATAAGCTGGTCAACCAGTTCATTTTGCTCCGTGGTGGCAGGATTAATGCTTGGCAATTGGCCGGTTTGCATGGCTTGGCGCCGTTGCTCAGCGGTGTCTTCGGCTTCAATCTGAGAGGGGCGATTAGCGTTGCGGGCTTCTTGGGTTGCACGCATTTGTGCCTGAAGTGCGATATTATCCACCAGCGGAAAATCCCGTGCGCCGGGGGCACCATATTGATTATACATCAAAAGCCCGCCACCAGCGATAATGCCGACAATAACGATGGACGCCGCCTGACTTAGCCAACGCGGCGCGTCTGCTGTTGCGCTTTCGGCTTGTTCTGCATCCGCTGCCGCGAGCAGACGTCGGGATACTTCTGCGCGGCTCCGTTGGGCTTCGGCTTCGGATAAAACGCCTTTGGTGACGTCTTTGTTGACCTCCAGCAGCTGGTCTTTGAACACTTGCATATCATAGCTGGCGCGGCGTTCTCCGCCAGAGTTTTGATTGCGCAGCAACGGCCACAAAACCCAAACCAGCAGCATCAGCGTAATCAACGCAATTGAAATCCAAAAAGCCATGTAAAACCATCCCTTATTTTTGCGCACAGTACCCCCGACATACCCCAGCCTGCAACGGGTGAAATTGATGCAGCTTGGCAGGCCAGAAATATGTCGCTTATCCGATATAAAACGCCGGATAGATGTTTTGATATATCAGTGAAAGTAGCATATCACACATAACATAGCCGTGAGAGAATCCGATGAAACGATATTCAGCTTTTGCCATCGCCCGAGAAGCATTTCGCCACCACAAAGGCTGGGAACGCGCATGGCGCTCACCTGTGCCAAAACCCGAATATGACGTGGTGATTGTGGGGGCCGGCGGGCACGGGCTGGCAACTGCGTATTATCTAGCAAAAAACCACGGTGTTACAAATGTGGCCGTGATCGAAAAAGGCTGGTTGGGCGGCGGCAATACCGGCCGCAATACCACGATTATCCGGTCAAATTATTTGCAAGACGAAAGTACCGCAATTTATGAAAAGGCGCGCGGGCTGTATGAAACCCTGTCGCAGGACCTGAATTACAATATTATGTTCAGCCCGCGCGGCGTAATGATGCTGGCCCAGACCGAACATGAATTGCGCGGGTTTAAACGTACTGCCCATGCCAACGCCATTCAGGGCATCAAAACCGAAATGTTGACGCCTGCGCAGGTAAAGAAAAAAGTGCCGATTATGGAAATCAACGGCCCGCGCTTTCCGGTGTTGGGTGCATTGTGGCAGGCGCGTGGTGGTACGGCGCGCCATGATGCGGTTGCGTGGGGGTATGCGCGGGCGGCGTCAGATATGGGCGTAGATATTATCCAACAGACCGAGGTAACGGGGATTGATCAGGCGAAGGGTGTTGTAACTGGTGTGCAAACGTCGCGCGGCGCGATCAAATGCAAAAAGCTGGCGATTGTGGTCGCGGGGAACTCTGGTTTGCTGGCTGAAATGGCCGGTTTCCGGTTGCCGATTGAATCGGTTTCATTACAAGCCATGGTAACCGAACCTGTAAAACCTTGTCTTGATGTGGTGGTTATGGCTAACACCGTACACGGGTATATGTCTCAATCGGATAAAGGCGAATTGGTGATCGGCGGTGGCGCGGATGGATATAATAATTACACCCAACGCGGGTCCTTCCATCATATTGAGGAAACCGTACGGGCGCTGGTCGAAACATTCCCGATAGTTTCGCGCCTAAAAATGCTGCGCCAATGGGGCGGAATTGTTGATATGACGGGCGACCGATCGCCAATTATCGGGAAAACGCCGCTGGAGGGGTGTTTTATCAATTGCGGCTGGGGGACCGGCGGGTTCAAATCTATTCCCGGGTCGGGCTGGGCGATGGCCGAAACTGTCGCCGATGGTGCGTCAGGTAAACTGGCGGCACCTTTTGGTTTGAACCGCTTTGCCGAGGGGCGGTTTATAGACGAAAGTGTTGCAGCAGGGGTGGCCCACTAATGTTGGGTTTTGCCGTATTTCGCCTTAATTCAGATGTCAAACCGCTGTCTGGTTTCAAGCTGGTTGCGCAATTTTGCACGCCGAGCTTGGATCAGAAAAGCCATAATCGACAGCAGTATTCCGTAAAAAATCCAGTGCGAAACGTCGCTGCTCAATTCCTTGCCAGTGGCTATTTCAACAATCTTTGTAATACCAGTTTGGCCAAGGAGGCTAAACGCATTCCAGTAAATAGCCAATGTATCAAAAAAATCATTCACCATAATACTCCTTTTAAAAACAATACAATAACACCACTCACTGATTGGAAGAATAGCACATTAACGCAAATGAATGCAAATTTTTACCAAATTGTTTGTTTTTGGTTAAGGCGGCAGGTGGTCAATTTCTTTGTAGGTGTTGTAACAGCATCAACTGCTTCAATAAAATGCGCTGATATGCAGCAAGTCGCGGCTGCTTTTATGGCAATTGTTCAGGTCGTAGTTTTTACTTTATGGCAAAAAGTCTCCGGAAATGTGGCGGAAATAAGGCGAGGTTTGCAAAAATGTTGAAAAATCTACCACTTAGGAAACGCCGATTCGTTATTGTTGCTTTGCTGGTTTGGCTGTTGGCGACTTTCTGGTCTTTTGCCACAATCAATGTGGCATTATTTTCGGCGATGGGGTCATTTTCGCTATGTATCAGCTTTGCTGTATTTTTGACTGATCGCCATGTCAGTCAAGAAACACGCCGCCAATGGGATTCTGAAATTTTGACCCAATCTCGCATGATGTGGCGCTATTACCAAAACGCGGAATTGGGACGCGGAGCCAACGACCCAACATCATTGGCGGTTTTGCGTGATCAAATTACTATTAATTTTAATGATTTGTTGGCAGCCAAGGCAGCCGAACGCGGGCTGGACCGGTTTCGAACCGAGCTGTTCTTCACGCTGGTCGGTACATTGCAATGGGGATTTGGCGGCATTGTGATGGAATTTATTTACGGAGGCTGATGGAATGTTGCTCATTACTTGCCCATATTGCGGCGTAACCGCCGAAGAAACCGAATTTCACGGCGGTGGAGAGGCGCACATAAAACGCTTCGCCGCTGGCTCTGATGACGTTGATTTCACCGGATATCTGTTTGACAAAAAAAACCCGCGCGGCGTGGTTTTTGAGCGTTGGCGCCATGTTTATGGCTGTGGAAAATGGTTTCACGCCGCGCGTTGTTCTGCCACGCTGGAGATTTTTGGCACTTATAGTGCGCAAATATTTGAACCACCACCCAGCATAATCAAGGCTATCAAATTGAAACGTCCCGATTGGGAGGCCATAAAATGAGCCATCGTATTGATACCGCCGGCAGCCTGATTGACCGTTCAAAACCTATTAAATTTACCTTTAACGGTAAATCTTTTGACGGGTTTGAGGGCGATACGCTGGCTTCGGCTTTATTGGCCAATGGCCAAACATTGCTCGGCCGCTCGTTTAAATACCATCGCCCGCGCGGGGTGGTGGCATCCGGCGCTGAGGAGCCAAACGCCTTAATGAATATGGGCGAGGGCGCGCGATTTGAACCAAACCAACGCGCAACAACCACAGAATTATTTGATGGCTTAACCGCCAAGTCGCAGAACCATTGGCCGAGCCTTGAAGTCGATATTGGTGCGATTAACAACAAGCTCCCAAAACTGTTCCCGGCCGGGTTTTATTACAAAACCTTTATGTATCCGCGCTGGGCGTGGAAACATCTGTTTGAACCGTTTATCCGCAAATCCGCAGGTTTGGGGAATGCTCCACAGCAACCAGATGCCGACCGGTATGAATATTTCTATGCCTATGTTGATGTGCTGGTAATTGGTGGTGGCTCTGCGGGCCTTGAGGCCGCACGCGCAGCGGGTGAAACCGGCGCAAAAGTATTGCTGATTGAACAAACCAGCTATCTCGGGGGCAGGGCGCTGGTGGATGCTGAGAGCATTGATGAACAGCATAAAGCACTGGAAACAATGCCGAATGTCACTATCCGCACCCGCACCATGGGGTCTGGCGTTTATGATCATGGCTATGCATTGGCATATGAGCGTATCAGCGATCATACACCAGAAACTGAAGGCCCGAGGCATCGCCTGTGGCGCATTCGCGCAAAACGCATCATTACAGCAACCGGCGCGATTGAGCGCACGCTGAATTTTGCTGGTAATGATATTCCCGGCGTTATGCTGGCCTCGGCTGTACGTGACTACGTGGTGCTTTGGGGGGTTAGCCCGGGTACATCAACCGTGATTGTTACGAATAATGATGACGCTTACCGCACCGCAATCACCCTGCGAAAAGCTGGTTTGAGTATACCGGCAATAATAGATGCGCGCATGGATGGCGGAGGGCTGCTAGCCCAGCACGCGCGCGACCTTGGAATCAAGGTTCTTAACGGCAAGGCTGTGAAAATGGTTAATGGCGTGAAAGCCGTATCCAGTATCACGATCTGCGACCAGATGGATGAGAACAGTAAGTTACAGACCATCAGTTGTGATTGTGTGGCCATGTCCGGCGGCTGGTCGCCAGTGGTGCATTTGTGGTCTCATTGCGGTGGCAAACTGAACTGGGATGACGCAAATGCGATGTTTTCCCCTGATCCAAATCGCCCGCCAACCGATCATAACGGAGAGGGATTTGTGATTACGGCAGGCGCTGCTTCTGGCGCCCTTTTGCACAATGCTGGCCTTCAAAATGCAATGCTGGCAGGGCGTCAGGCGGCTGACGAGGCGGGGTTCACCCCCTCCGAGGAAGTCGCGGCTATTGATACCGTTCAAGATGAAAAACCGATGTTGCCTGTATGGTCGATGCCCCAGAATGCCAGCTATAAACTGCGCTCAAAATCATGGCTGGATTTCCAGAATGATGTAAAGGTTTCAGATGTACAATTGGCAGCACTCGAGGGCTATGAAAGCGTTGAACATACCAAACGATATACCACGCTTGGCATGGCAACAGATCAAGGTAAATTGAGCAATATCAACGGTCTGGCGGTTCTTGCAAATAGCCTCAATGCTGAAATACCACAGGTAGGCACAACGACTTTTCGCCCGCCTTATACCCCGATTTCGATTGGATCCATCGCTGGAGAGGCCCGTGGTAAACTGTTCAAACCCACTCGGAAATCACCCATTGATGCATGGCAGGAAAGCAATAACGCAGTGTGGGAACCTGTGGCAGACTGGCGCCGCCCCTATACTTATCGTCACAAAAATGAAACCACGGCGCAGGCTGTGACCCGTGAAATCAATGCCACGCGCAGCAGTCTTGGTTTGCTGGATGCCTCCACGCTTGGCAAAATTCTTGTCAAAGGTCCGGATGCTGGGAAATTCCTTGATCTGATCTATACCAACATGATGTCGACCTTGAAACAGGGGCGATGCAGGTATGGTTTGATGTGCACTGAAAACGGTTTTTTGTTTGACGACGGCGTGGTGGTGCGCCTATCGAACGATGAGTTCCTGTGCCATACAACATCTGGCGGGTCTGATCGTGTGCATGCATGGATGGAAGAATGGCTGCAAACCGAATGGTGGGATTTTCAGGTATATACCGCCAATATCACCGAACAATACGCCCAGATCGCAGTTGTCGGCCCGAATGCTCGCAAGGTTTTGGAAAAGCTAGGTGGCATGGATGTCCGCAATGAAACCCTGCCATTTATGGCCTATTCTGAGGGTGAACTGGCCGGAATCCGGGCACGCTCCTTCCGGATTTCGTTCTCCGGAGAGCTATCTTATGAAATCGCTGTTCCTGCAAATCAAGGTCAGGAAATGTGGGGAAAAATCCTTAAGGCTGGTGCGGAATTTGATATCACGCCTTATGGCACCGAGGCCCTGCATGTTATGCGCGCTGAAAAAGGTTTTATTATGATTGGGGATGAAACTGACGGAACAGTAATCCCGCAAGATTTGAATCTCGGCTGGGCAATCAGCAAAAAGAAAGATGATTTTCTGGGGAAACGTGCACAGCAACGCAGCCATATGATTAACCCGAACCGCAAACAACTGGTTGGTCTGACAACCATTGATCCAGAATATGTACTGCCCGATTGCGCACATGCGGTTGAGGATGGGCAAATTATTGGCCATGTCAGTTCCACGTATTTCTCCCCAACGCTTGGCCATTCTATTGCCATGGCGCTTATTAAGGGTGGTGCGAAACGTATGGATGAAATCCTGACTTTTGTAATTGACGGCAAGGAAGTGCAAGCCAAAGTGGTTGATCCGGTTTTCTTGGATAAAGAAGGAGCACGGCAAAATGTCTGATCCCAAACGCATCGACAGCACCGGCGAAGTTACTGTTTTACAACATCAATTTGTGGGAATGGTAACCATTCGCACAGATTTATCGGATGGTGCTATGGCGAAAAAGATTGAAAAAATTACTGGCCATGCTGTTCCTGAGCAACGCAAGGTTAACGGCGATGTCACCAATGGATTGGCATGGATGTCACCGGATGAGTTGCTGTGTTTTTGCATTGATCCCGCTGCGCTGGTCAAAGCCCTTAACGCCGCCCTATCCGGCCATGCTCTGGTGGTTGACGTCAGCCATTCGCGCGCGGTTTTTGCGTTGCAAGGCGATAGCGCACGCGAAGTTCTGGCCAAAGGTGCCCCGATTGATTTGTCTCACGAGGCATTCAAACCCAATGATTTTCGCCGAACCCGATTAGGGCAGGTGGCTGTGGCATTTTGGCAAGACCAAGAAAGCCCTGACAGTTTTGGTTTGGTTTGTTTTTCCTCGGTTCAGGAATTTGTGTTTGATTGGCTGGTTAACGCCAGCCAAAAAAGCAGCATGCCCCGGTATTTGACCTGATGTTCACAATATTTCGCGGGTCAACATTTCCAGTTCTTTACGGATTTCTGGGTTAATAACCGGTCATTTTGGCTTAGGTCAAAAGGAATGGTTGGGTTTTTAGAATATTTAGGATCATATCAATTGAAAGACTTGGCCATCTGGGTGCTTTGTAATCGTCGTCAAAATCAGAATTGCCAAATTTGAACATCAGGCATGTCAAAACAAAATCACCTTTTAGGCTGGGCAACAACTTGTTGCCTTTGTATTTTATCGGCGCGGGTAAAGTTTTAATAGGTAATTATAGCCATTCTTTTAAAAAGGATGCGCCAAAACCCAGAAATCGGGAACCGTCCATTTTTGCATGTACCCAGTTTAACCGTTTGCGCCCACGTCTTTTGACGTGTTTCGCGACGGGGGCGCAAGGCCCCCCGAGCGGAAAGCTCCTTCAGGATTTCCACGCTGACTCTAGTTTTTTAATGGCGTCAATGCGGTCATTGGTTTTGGGGTGGCTCATTAACCATGCCGCGCTGCCGCCGCCCTTTGGGGTCCAGGCGTCCAGTTTACGAAACAGCGAGATCTGCGGATAAAGCCCAATACCGGATTTTTCCATTAATGCAGCTGCATAAGCATCCGCCTCATATTCGTCTTTGCGCGATAATCCCGCTGTCACCAAACCCACGATAAAATTTGCGATATAGACTCCGAAAAATGGAATATACCGCCCTAAAACCATGCTTAATGCCATGCGCATTGCGTTTTGGCCGGAAAAATCGATCATGCGGCGTTTGGAATGGCCAAGTGCCACATGGCCCAATTCATGCGCAATCACGCTGGCCAATTCCTCGGCAGTTACCTCTCCGGATTTGTATTTATTGAAAAAACCGCGCGTTATGAAAATACGCCCATCGGGTGCGGCCAGTCCGTTAACCGGCTCAATTTCATAGATATATGTTTTAAGCTGCGGTAAATCCAATTGCCGCGCCATCTTTTTGGTCAGGGCCAAAAGCGGCGCATCATTAAGCAGGGTTGATTTTTTGTCCAGTTCCTGACCCGTGCGCCAACTGGAAAACCTGTACATAACAAACCCGACAATAAGGGCCAAAAGAATGGGTGCGAATTTTATCATGTTTTGAATATAGGGGTTATTCGGCTGGTTTAACAGACTGGCGTAAAGTTTTTAACAGACGTTTTCCCATGAAAAACATCAATATGCCGCCCAGCAGCACCCAACTGGTATCCGCCAGCAAATCTGCCAATGCCAGCGCGTTATCCGAAAACATCACCCCGAGCATGGCATATAGGCCCACCCAGATCACCTCACCCAAAATTGCCCAAATGGTAAAACTCCGCCATGAATAATCACCCATGCCGCTGGCATAATTGATCCACGGGCCAATAGGTGCCACCAGCCAGCGGCTTAAAAACACGCCAATGCCCCCCCATTTGCTGGAAAACGCTTTGGCCTGTGCAATAGGTTTGGCATATTTAGCGGAGCTGGCAAAACGCTGTTCCAAGGCATTCCCGCCCAGTTTCCCCAGCCCATAAGCCAGTTGATCGCCGACGACCGCTGACAAGAATGCAACCAGCAATACCTGGGTCAAATCCATGTCGCCAGACCCCACAAAAGCCCCGCTAAGCACCAGCAAAACTGAGCTTGGCACGGGTACAGCCATACACGCCAAAAGGATTGAGACAGATAATATGATCAATCCGTAATCGGTAATAAGCTGCATTAATAAATCGGTCATTCGCGCGGTCTCTCATCGCGGTAATCCTGAATAGCGCGCAGCATTTGGTCAATTAATTGTTCATAAGGCACGCCGGTTTCTTGGGATATCCGGCGAATACGGCGGCGGATTGAATCGCTTTTTGGAATGCCAACAGCCTCTAGCAATATTTCGGGTGGAACGTGGTATGTCTTGGCGATAAAACCGATGGGCATCCATGGCTCGATGGGCCGGTCCGGGTGGTTTTTAAAATAGATTGCGCCAAATATTGCACGGCCCAGAAACATCAGCGTAAACAGGCTGACAATCAAAAACCCAAGCAAAAGCAGTTTTTGATTATGCCATAAGCGTTTGAATTTTTGTATCATTTGGCCCCCCAAGCGCAAGGAAGATTCAGCACGCCGCGAAACGCCCAGCCGCCGATTTTGACGTTATCCGTCAACCGCAGGTCTTTGAGTTTTGCAAATATTGCCGGCAGGCTGATGTTGGCAATCAGGGCTTTGCTGGCCCATGCCCCTGCACAAAAATGCGGGCCAGCACCAAAGGCGATGTGTTTTCCGGCGTCACGGGTGATATCGAATTTTTCGGGGTTTTCGAAATAATCCTCGTCATGATTGGCTGAGTTGAACATCAAAAATATGTCATCACCAGCGCTGAATTCAAAACCTTGAAAGCTGGTATTTTGTGCGATACGGCGCGGTGACATGCCAATCGGAGCCATCCAGCGCACAAATTCCTCAAATACTTGTAGCCAAGTAATTTCGCCAGCCAGCACCATTTTCAGCTGATCGGGATGGCTAAGTAACGCCCAGATAATACCAGCGATCACGTCGCGCGGCTCATTCTGCCCGCCCGAAATGGCCAGCTTGATATTGGCAAATATACTGGCCTCTGGCAGGTCTGCCGCCAACATTGTGCTTAGCAAATCTTGCCCGGGATTATTGCGCGCAGCGGGGATAGCCGCGTGAATGGCGGCATCAATTTTGTCGGTCGCAAGTTGGCAATTTTGGTGCATCGTTGCATCACCAGCATAATTCGAAATTCCGTCGATCATGGCTTGTGATGTTGTATCCATTTCCTGCCAGCTAAGACCAGAAACACCGGTGATAATGCGCAAGGCCTCACCGGATAGACGGGTGGCAAACAGCTCAAATAGATCACCGCTGGATTGGCGTGTAAGATCCGCCAGAATATCTGTGCAGGCGGTCTCAAACTGGCTGGACCATACATCGCGCACGGTGCGGGGCGACACAGTTGGAAAAATCGCCTTGCGCTCCGCTTTGTGGGCCTCACCATCTTTGCGCATCATGTTTTCGCCCATCAGTTTGGTCATCAAACCATCCGGTTGGCAGGAGGAAAACACAGCCGTGTTTGGTTCTGCCAGCACGATATCATCGCGTTTTGTGATCAATGTGCGCCCCAGTTCGGGCACAAAACAAATGGGGGTTTTGGCGCGTAATTGTTTGAGTTGAGGATAAGGGTCAGCCCAGAATTCATCCATATCAAGATGTATGATTGGTGCATTGCTCATCGCCCCAGCGCCTTCATGCCGGCCTCAATGCCCTTCAGGGTCATCGGATGCATACGGTTTTCGAAAATTTGTGAGATCATTTTGGTGGACTGAGTGTATTGCCACTGGGCCTCGGGCACCGGATTTATCCAGATATGATCAGGCCATTGCGCACGGGCGCGTTGCAGCCATGTTTCCCCGGATTCCTGATTGTAATGCTCATTTGCGCCGCCGACATAGGCGACTTCATACGGGGACATCGCCGCATCCCCCACAAAAATGCATTTATAATCAGCGCCATAGGTGTTTAGTATCTCCCAAGTCGGGGTTTGTTGCCCCCAACGGCGGGCATTATCACGCCACACGCCTTCATACAGGCAGTTATGGAAATAGTAATATTCGAGGTGTTTGAATTCGACCCGCGCAGCGGAGAACAGCTCCTCCACCAGTTTGATATGCGGGTCCATAGAGCCGCCAACGTCTAAAAACAATAATACTTTGATGGCATTGCGCCGCTCAGGGCGCATCTTAACATCCAAATATCCCTGTTCGGCTGTCATCTGGATGGTGCCGTCAATATCCAGCTCATCCTCAGCCCCCGAACGCGCCCATCTGCGCAGCCGTTTTAGTGCCATTTTGATGTTGCGCGTGCCCAGTTCCACACTGTCATCCAGATTGCGAAATTCGCGTTTATCCCAAACCTTCACAGCCCGTTGATGCCGTGATTTGTCTTGGCCAATGCGAATGCCCTCAGGATTATAGCCATAGGCGCCAAACGGTGATGTTCCCGCCGTGCCAATCCATTTTGACCCGCCCTGATGGCGTTTTTCCTGTTCTTTCAAGCGTTCCTTCAGGGTTTCCATCAGTTTTTCAAATCCGCCCAAAGCCTCGATTTTTTCGCGTTCCTCAGATGATAAATGGTTTTCCGCCAGTTTGCGCAGCCATTCTTCGGGGATATCAACCTTGTCAATCACGTCAGCCATCGACAGGCCTTCCAGCCCTTTGAACGTGGCGGAAAATACCTGATCGAAACGATCCAGAAATTTTTCGTCTTTGACCATTGTAATACGCGCGAGGTAATAAAACCCTTCGACATCATACATCACCAGCGCTTTTTGCATGGCTTCAAGAAAGCTGAGAAATTCGCGCAAGCTAACCGGGATTTTGCTGTCTCTTAGATTGGTAAAGAAACGCAAAAACATGGGATTATCCTAGAATAAGCTTGCTGAGAATGATTGTAATAAACAGTGAAATCAACGCAAATGCCGCAGCAAAACCAAAGGCCCATTGCAGTTTATCCGCCAATAGTCCGCCACGTTTTGCCGCCTTAAACCAGCCAAAGCCACCGCCAATTAGAAATGCCACCATAACAATCATGTTTTATCCTTAATTCGCCGGAACCAATCCGGCAATTTGTGCTTGTTCTGACGCGATCCGCTCGGCATCTGCGCCAAACGCAATACGCGCGTATTTCAGGCTTTCGCGTTGTGCTTCCGCTGCCTCACGTTCGCGGCCTAGGGCTGCATAAGCCAGTGCGCGTAAGCCTTCAAGCCCTGCAATGAGCACTGTTGCATCATAACTGTGTGCGCGGCCAATCGCGGGGCCAATCAGGATTAGCACATCATCATAACGCTCGGCAGCCAAGGCAATGGCCGCGATATGCATGGTGGCCAAAGCTGTGCGCAAATCTTGCGGGCCGAGCCGCTCAAGCGAAAGCGTATAAGCCTCCTGAAAGGCTGGCGCGGCAATCTGCGGCGCGCCGCGCAAATTTAGCCGGCCATAAACCAGCAAAGAATGTATCAAACGATGGTCGTTAAACCCGCGCGCAATTTCAATGGCTTGGCGGGCCGCAGCCACGCGACGCCCGCGCGGGTTACTGCCGATCATGGCGGTTTCGATAAGCTGTTTCCATTGAGGATGCGCAAAGGCTTGCGGCCCGGCACGATTTCCAACAGGGTTAATTTCTTGCAAAATATTCTGGACAATCGGCAGCGCAATTTCGCGCGACATACCGACAACCAAGCGATCATCATACAAAACCCGCAGCATCAATTTGTCAAAACTGGTCAGGCTTGTATGCACATTATCATCGTTAAAAACCGTATTGGCGACATAATAAAGATCATTTACCGGCCCAAGCGCCTGACCGATTTCCTCGTTTATGCAGGCCCGCACAATATAGGGCGGGGCATCGTCCGGGATTAAAACCACCGATTTTTGCAGCCGCGTCTGGCTGGTCCAGCGCACGCTGTTGCCGCGCAGATAACCGCCAAAACTGTTAACACCCGAGGCCACAACACAGGCGGCATTCGGAAAATGCTGATCCATGGTGGCCGCAGGGATTTGTTGCACATGGATTTGTGAGCCAGCGCCACCAATCGCGATATCTATGCGCGCGGCGTTGCGAATATTGCCAAGAACAGATTCAAGATCGCGTCGGTAATCAGACAAAGAAGCATCAAGCGACACCCGAATTGGCCCCTGAAATTTCAATATCCCCGGAATGGCATTGCCGGCTTCGGTTTGAAAAGTCAGATCAATAAATTCGGCGGCCATGGCTGCATTGGCGCGTGGAACGCCGCGCGGATCAATGCTGGTTTGGGGCGCGCCACAGGCCGTCAGAGCTAATAATATCGAGAGCTTTTTAATCATGTTACCGAGCATACTTTATAAAAGGAGTTAGCGTGCCAATACGGTCATATAAACGTCGACCGGCTTTGTTGAAATCTTGGGTTAGCCAATATACCTTGGGCTTTCCGGCGGCATCGGCGGCCTTATACACCGCCTCGATCAAGGCACGACCAATGCTTTTGCCGCGCATGTCCGGGTTGGTATACAGGTCTTGCAAATAGCAAACATCCTCAAGCTGCCAGCCATGGGTGTGGTAAATATAATGGGTCAGGCCCACCAGTTTTCCGTCCAGCTCCGCGACCAGACCATTATAATCGGGATATTCATCCGACAGCATCCGATTGAACGCCGCATCGTATATTTCCGGCCCAAGGCTGGTTTCGTAATAATCCAGATAGCCACGCCAAAGCAGGCGCCATTGGGCCTTGTCAGCAGCGGTAGGGGGGCGAATAATCAGGGTCATCTTTGGCCCCGTGCCATAAATGCCAGACGCTCAAACAAATGCACGTCTTGTTCGTTTTTCAGCAATGCACCGTGTAATTTGGGCAGCGCATTCACCCCGTCACGGCGCAAATCACTGGCGTCTAGGTCCTCGGCCAGCAACAATTTTAGCCAATCCAGCACCTCGCTGGTGGATGGTTTTTTCTTTAACCCCGGGGTTTCGCGCAGCTCATAAAACTGGGTGAGGGCGGCCTCGACCAAGGTTTTTTTGATATCGGGAAAATGCACGTCAATGATGGCCTGCATCGTGTCTGCATCGGGAAATTTGATATAATGGAAAAAACAGCGACGCAAAAACGCATCGGGCAATTCTTTTTCATTATTCGAGGTAATAATCACAATTGGCCGCTGTTTCGCGCGAATGGTTTCGCCGGTCTCGTAAACATGGAATTCCATTTTATCGAGTTCTTGCAGCAGGTCATTTGGAAATTCGATATCGGCTTTGTCAATTTCATCAATCAGCAGCAACATGCGTTTATCGGCGTCAAATGCCTGCCATAATTTGCCCGGTTTGATGTAATTTTTCACGTCATTTACGCGGGCATCCCCCAGCTGGCTGTCGCGCAGGCGGCTAACCGCGTCATATTCATACAGGCCTTGCTGGGCTTTGGTGGTGGATTTTATGTTCCACTCCAACATGGTCAGCCCCAGCGCATCAGCGATTTGGCGCGCCAGTTCGGTTTTGCCGGTTCCCGGTTCGCCTTTGACCAATAAGGGCCGCTCCAACGTGATTGCCGCGTTTACCGCAACCGTTAAATCATCGGTTGCAACATAGTTTTTGGTGCCTTCAAAACGCATCAATATTCCTGCCTGTTTCCATTTGTTTCCGTGCGCAGACTAACAGCATGAAAAATTGATGCAAGATTGATACGACAGCTAGTGACATTCCTTCAATTTCCGGTTATCCCACGCCCGAACGGGACTTAATTGGGGTTAAGGGTATGAAAGCGGAAACGATTTTGAACGCGGATTATAAGCCAGCCGACACCGAAGATTTTATGAATGCCAACCAGTTGGAATATTTCCGCACGAAATTGCAAGACTGGAAAAACGGTATTTTAAAAGACAGCCGTGATACCATTGAACAAATGCAGATCGGTACACGCAATATTCCCGATGTGGCTGACCGCGCGTCGGAAGAAACCGACAGGGCGCTGGAACTGCGCACGCGGGATCGTGAACGCAAAGTTGTGGCCAAAATTGATCAGGCCTTGCGCCGGATTGAGGATGGCTCATACGGTTATTGCGAAGACACAGGCGAGCCGATCTCGCTAAAACGTCTTGATGCACGCCCCATCGCAACCTTAAGTCTTGAATCCCAGGAACGTCATGAGCGCAAAGAAAAAGTCCACCGCGATATGTAATTTCCGATGACAATACGACCGCTTGAGAATATCCGGATTATCGAATTCGCAGGGATTGGCCCCGCACCGTATGCAGGGCAATTACTGGCGGATATGGGCGCTGATGTCATTGTCGTTGACCGCCCAAAACGCGGCGCAATTGCGCTGGAACACGCGGTTGACCGGCGCGGTAAACGCTCCATCATTCTTGATCTTAAAAACCCATCTGATGTGAAAATTGCGCTGGCGCTGGTTGTCAAATCCGATGGCCTAATTGAAGGCAACCGCCCCGGCGTGATGGAACGTCTGGGCCTTGGGCCGGAAATTTGCCAAACGCAAAATCCGCGTTTGGTATATGGCCGAATGACAGGGTGGGGCCAAACCGGCCCCTATGCGCAAATGGCGGGACATGACATAAATTATTTATCATTGACCGGCGCCTTGCAGGCCATCGGCCCCGCAGATCAACCCCCACCACCACCGCTTAACCTGATGGGTGATTTTGGCGGTGGATCAATGTTTTTGATCACGGGAATGCTGGCGGGGCTGGTGAATGCCAAATCCACAGGCACGGGCTGCGTTGTGGATGCGGCCATTTGTGACGGCGTAAATTCGATGATGGGGATGTTTCACTCTTTGCACGCCGCAGGGCGCTGGACAGAAAACCGCAACGATAACTGGCTGGACGGCGCCGCCCCCTATTATCGTTGTTACACAACTGCGGATGACCGTTTTATGGCTGTGGGCTGTATTGAACCGCAATTCTTTGCTGAAATGCTGAGTTTGCTTGGCGTTGATTCAGAAACATTTGGCGCACAATATGATGTTGATCTACATCAGAGACAGGTCAATGTATTAGGTGCAAAATTTGGCCAATATTCGATGGAGCATTGGTGCAGCATATTTGATCAAAGCGATGCCTGCGTCACCCCGGTTTTAACCTATAGAGAGGCCGCGTCGCACCCCCATATGATATCACGAAATGCGCTGACGGACCTTGATGGCCTGACGCAACCAGCACAGGCACCGCGCTTTGATACCACGACGGTACCGCCAACAAAAATCCCCAAAGACGGGGAGAACACCGCTGAAATCCTCGCTGAATTAGGGGTTTTACCAGATTAACAGGAACGCCAATTGGATATTTCAAATACAAAATTTTCGGTCATAGGCGCAGGTATCTCTGGGCTTGCCGTTGCCATTGCATTGGCACAAAAAGGCGGGCAAGTCACTGTTTATGAACAAGCATTGGAACTGGGAGAGGTAGGCGCAGGCCTGCAAATCAGCCCCAATGGCGTTGCGGTTCTGGCAGCTCTAGGTCTAAAAGATGCGGTCGCGAAATTTGCGAATGTACCTGATTTTATAAAACTGAGAGATTATAAAGGCCGGGATGTCGCCCAATTGCCGCTAGGGGATCACAGCGTTCAAAGTCATGGTAACCCATATTGGCAGGTCCACCGTGCAGATTTGCTTAACGCTTTGGCTGATGGAGCGAAACACGCTGGCGTGCGCATCATTTTTGATCATGCGGTTAGCAATGTCATTCGAAATGGTGCGGGTGCATTAATTGAATTCAAAAACCAGCCCAGCCAGTTGGTTGATTGTCTGATCGCGGCTGACGGCTTGCGGTCGCCAACCCGAGAGACAGTTTTTAAAGGCGAAAAAGCCAGCTTTACGGGGCAGGTGGCATGGCGCGGTCTTGTGCCGGCCTATCGCCTGCCGGATGGGCTTTTTGGCAATCATGTCCAAGTTTTCATGGGCAAAGGCCGTCATGTTGTTGCCTATCCGCTGCGGGGTGGCGCGCTGATTAATTTTGTTGCCGTCGAAGAACGGGCTGATTGGCAATCCGAGGGCTGGAATATCCCAGATGATCCCAAAAACTTGCAAAAATCCTTTGAGGGCTGGTGTGAGCCGGTAACAGAGTTGCTCAAGGCCGTTGATAGCACATTTCTGTGGGGCCTGTTTTCCCATCCGGTGTTGCCACGTTGGTCAGATGGCCAAGTGACCCTGATTGGTGATGCCTGCCATCCGATGCTGCCGTTTCTGGCCCAAGGTGCGGTTATGGCGCTGGAGGATGCTTGGGTGCTGGCCAACTGTCTGCAAAATGCCCAAAATATCTCTGATGGGCTGCGGCAATATGAAAATCGACGTAAAAACCGTGCAACGCGGGTACAAAAAGCCGCCAAACGTAATGCGTGGGGGTATCATCTGCGTGTGCCGATATTTCGCGATGTAGCCCACAGCATTCTTCGTGCCACGCCACCAAATAAGCTGCTGGCCAAATATGACTGGCTTTATGGCCATGACGTGACGCGGGATTAAGCGCCGCTTTGCTGTGCAAAGCTCTGCCCGAAAGGGGGTCAATCCCCCTGAGGGCAGAATTTCCTTAAATATCCAGCTCCACCCAAATTGGTACATGGTCACTGGGGCGTTCGCGGCCACGCATATGCCGGTCAACCTCGCACGATTTTAGCCGGTCTGCGGCTTGCGGGGTCAATAAAAAATGATCAATCCGAATACCGTTATTGCGATTCCACGCGCCAGCCTGAAAATCCCAGAATGTGTAATTCATCGGCGCTGGGTGCAGTGCTCGAAATGCCTCTGTGAATCCTAAATTCAATATCTTGCGATAGGCCGCCAGGCTTTCGGGCCGATAAAGCGCATCGCCCCACCAAACATCATGGTCATGACAATCCTCTGGTTGGGGGATTATGTTGTAATCCCCTGCCATTACCGCAGTTTCTTCAGACGAAAAAATCTCCTGTGCGCGGTCAAACATCCGTTCCATCCATGCCAGTTTATAGTCAAATTTTGGCCCGGGAACCGGGTTGCCATTGGGTAAATAAAGCCCGCAGACCAGCACATTATTTACCCGCGCCTCAATCCAGCGGGCTTGTTCGTCACTCTCATCGCCCGGCAATCCGCAAACCAAATCCTCAATCGGGTATTTTGATAAAATCGCCACCCCGTTAAAACCTTTTTGCCCGTGGGTAGCGATATTATAGCCCAGATCCTCAATTTCACTGCGCGGGAAATTCTCATCGACTGATTTAATTTCCTGTAACAATGCGACATCGACGTTGCTTTCTTTTAGCCATTCCAGCAGCCTTGGCAGCCGCGCCTTGATCCCGTTAATATTAAAACTTGCGATTTTCATTTTGGCCCCTTGGTGTTACAGCTACAAACCTATAGGCGCACAGACCTGCCGCGCAAGGGGTTGTTTAGGACCATTAATTTGACACGACATTTGATCAAGATTTTTGGTGAACGCAATACCGGCACCCGCGCCATGATCCAAATGGTGCGCATGTTGCCCCATCTTACCACGGCCAACCCTGCCTTGCGCAAGCCTCCGGAAATTTTGCTCCTAAAAACCCGCATTGAGGACCGGCTGCGGGGGCGTTGGCTAAAGGAATATCTGGAGGCACTGAACTTTGACAACCGCGCCCGCGTTGGCGGTGTTTCAGCGTGGAAACACACAAGGCCAAAATTTGATGACAGTTTTGCAGCTGCGGGCGCTTCGGTAATTATCACAGTAAGAAACCCTTATAGTTGGTTGATATCATTTGCAAAACGCCCGTACCATGCTCATGGACGCACAGGCGTTACGCTGGAACAGTTCATCGATTTTCCGTGGCTTACCATCCCGCGTGATCGGCTTGAGGCGGTTTTGCCGTCGCCGATGACCCTTTGGAATGAAAAATTGCGCAGCTATATTGCGTTCAAAAAAACCTGCACAACCCCGTTACATTTCATGAACTTTGAGAATTTTGTTCAAGATCCGGTTAAGCAAATGACCAATGCCTTACAGTCTTTTGATCTTGATCCAACCGGTCTGGCAGAAATTTCGCATTCCACAAAAGACAATACCCGAACAGCCGAAGATATCCGGAATTTTTACGCAGCGGAGCAATGGCGCAGCCGTTTGACCCGACAATCAGTCGCGTTGATTAACGATTTTACCGACTGGAAAGTCGCTGCGCATTTTGGGTATGAGATGCTTAACCCCAGAGATTTCCCAATGAATCTGCCCAGTGATATTCAGCAAAGCATTGCAGATGATCTTAATAAAGCCAAAAAAATACGAAATAGGTTTTGAAATTTGCCAATGCCCGGCAATCGTTTGGACTTTAAAGGTCGGAGCATTATCACGAAACGAATTCTCCCCCGCAAATTACGGCCAATTCTGGGGCTGATTGACCTGTTTATTTTGCCAAACATGACCAATGCCAATTCCGAATATTTTGAGCAAATTCAACGGGCTGCAAAGGCTGTCGACGATTACACGCAATCTCGACTAGGCGACATTTATCATTTTGGCGAAGACTTGCAGATCAATTTTGAACAGGCCGCGTTTTGGTATCAGCGCGCCGCAGAATAAGGCCACGCGCTTAGCCAATCCAACCTTGGCCTGATGTATTTGCATGGTAACGGCACAGCGCAAAACCGCGCTGAGGCTGTTAGCTGGTTTGAACAATCCGCCGCGCAAAACCACCCCGATGGTATTACAAATCTGGGATTTATGTATGAATACGGGTATGGCGTGACCCAAAGCTATAAGCTGGCAGCCAAGTATTACCGGCTTGGCGCATCAATGGGCAACCAGACCGCCATAACCAATATTCAATTGTTGATTGACGCGGGCTACGCTAATTAGCCCCTGTTTTTCGCAGCATTACCCTTCATTGGAACCTGCACGGCTGGCCTCGGTGCCACGAAAGGCGATGACGTATTCGAAGCCTTTTGTCCAAACATCCGCCTGCATGCCGGTGGCCGGATCGGAATAGGACGCGCCGTCGGCGTTGGTCCAGCCGGAGCTTGGGATAGCTGGTAAGTAGTCGTCGCTTTTCCAGAGTCCGCCATTCTCAGTCTTTAAGTAATCTTCTATTGCCTTCGTGTGCTTATCATTCGCACTTCCGCGCCGTTCGTCATAGGCCGCGGCGGCCATAAATGCGTAGGTTTGTGTATCAGCCATTTTATAAAGTCCTTAACATTAGCGATAAAACCAAAAGGTTTTTGTTTTTTGATCAAAAAACAAGCCGCCATAAAAGAGGCGCCAATTCTCAACTTCACCATATTCCGGCCAAACGAGCTGTTCAAAATAATTGGGGTGCGTGCAACGCTGCGAAAAAAGATAGATTAATCCCGGATTATCAAAATCGGGCATCGCAACACCGCCCTCACATTTCCACGGAATGCGTGTATCTAATCTGTTTAAATCAAGCGGAATATTTTGATACCTAGTTGCTGTATTTTCAGAAATCAACAATCCAAAGCGTTCCGCATTTGATTTTGGGATGCCTCGTTCCAAAAATTTGCCCAATGATGGTCGTTGCCCATATTCAAAGGCACCTATCATCCTACGGGCTTCTTCAGATATTGTGGTTGCAGAGTCTGGGCCGCCATCTGGGTCCACATAAAACGGCACAGCGATAATTTTATCACCGTTTCCGAGGCTGTCGAGAAAGTCAATGAGTGGCTGCGGGTCAGTATCACGACTCGCATGAATACTGTCTCGTAACCGCCTCGGGTCGGGGTTGCGCCACATGTCTTCAGGGACCTCAATCATAGTGCCCATTCTTGAATTTACTAAAAATATGTCTGAGACATTCGGCGGAACTCCTTGCCAAAAATCTCGCTCTTCTTCTTGCGCCTCTGCCTCTGCCAGCAGCGCATCGCTAAACGGGTGTTCGGGGATGGTGATCTCAAAATCCTCAATAATCCGTAACCGCCCGTTTTCTGCGGTCAGCGCAGTTTCGGAGATATACATGATCCCTTTGTCCCATTCGCGCGGGTTGCGGTTGTCATACCAAGTCAATGGCGGTGTCCAATTTTCTGGCACGGTCCGCTCTTCGGTTTGGCCTCCCCAAGTGCTGCCATAGACATAACAAAAGCTGCGCATAGTAGAAAGCTTGATCATGCCGCCATCGGGGGTATCAACGGCGACAAGTATACGATTGGGCTGAAAGCTCAGGAACTGACGGCCAGAGGTGGAGCCGCCTGCGCCTTCGGCAAGGCAGGTGATCAGCTCATCGACCACCACGGGTTTGCCGTCAAACTCCAACAGCGCGGTGATGCGGATGATGTGGTCAGCCGGATAGGTGCCGGCAGGTTCAGGGGTTTGAGCGTTTGAATTGGTAATAAACGAAACGCCGAGCGCCGCCAAAACCAGCAAAGCTGGTAGGGTGAAAATCATTGCGGGTTTAGAAGGGAGTTTCATAGTGACTCTTGTTTGGGTTGTCTAACCCTGCACAAATAGCGGAGCCTAGTCAAATTACATCGAAAAAGACGTGCCACAGCCGCAGCTGCTGGTGGCGTTGG
>CAZCDC010000008.1:0-7502 GCA_964497195.1 uncultured Rhodobacterales bacterium
TGCAATTACACGGACAGGAATCATTAACGCGGGTCGCGGAAATTCGCGCGCGCTATGGCCTTCCTGTGATGAAAGCCGTGGGGATTGCGGATGCCAGCGACCTTAAGATGCTGGATGAATATTCTGCTGTGGCGGATCAAATATTGGTGGAAACCAAAGCGCCACGTGATGCGGTTTTGCCCGGTGGCAATGGTTTGCCGTTTGATTGGCGCCTGATTGCCAATCGCCGCTGGCCGGTGCCCTGGATGTTGGCGGGGGGCTTGTCGATAGAAAATGTGGCTGAGGCCATTGCGCTGACGGGGGTAAAACAGGTTGATGTTTCATCGGGCGTTGAATCTGCACCGGGGGTAAAAAGTCATGATCTTATTAAAGCCTTTATTGCCGCTGCTGGCTGATTTATAGAGGCTTGAGATTTTCCTGAGGGGCATATCATGAGCGATCTACGCAATTCATTTCAATCCGGGCCAGATGAACAGGGCCGTTATGGCATTCATGGCGGGCGGTTTGTGTCTGAAACCTTGATGCCGCTGATACTGGACCTAGAGGCCGAATATGAACGCGCCAAGACCGACCCTGAATTTTGGGCCGAGATGGCCGATTTGTGGAAACATTATGTGGGCCGGCCCAGCCCGCTTTATTTTGCTGAACGGCTGACCGAACGTTTTGGCGGCGCCAAGATTTATCTAAAACGCGATGAGCTGAACCATACCGGTGCGCATAAAATCAACAATGTTCTGGGGCAAATTTTGCTGGCGCGGCGCATGGGCAAAAAACGGATTATTGCAGAAACCGGCGCGGGGCAACACGGGGTTGCCACTGCCACAGTTTGCGCAAAATTTGGCCTGAAATGTATTGTGTTTATGGGGAAAACCGACGTTGACCGGCAATCGCCAAATGTGTTTCGTATGAAATTACTGGGGGCAGAGGTTATCCCCGTAACCTCGGGCCGTGGCACGCTAAAGGACGCAATGAACGAAGCAATGCGCGACTGGGTGACCAATGTAGACGAGACATTTTACTGTATTGGCACGGTGGCTGGGCCGCATCCTTATCCGGCGATGGTGCGGGATTTTCAGACAATTATAGGCAAAGAAACCCGTGAACAAATGCAAGATCAAGAGGGCCGATTGCCCGATAGTTTGATCGCGTGTATCGGCGGTGGATCAAACGCGATGGGGCTGTTTCATCCGTTTCTGGATGAAACAGCTATCAAGATGATTGGCGTTGAGGCGGGTGGTCACGGCGTTGATGATCGAAATGAACATGCGGCCAGCATTACAGGTGGGCGGCCCGGTGTGTTGCATGGCAACCGGACGTATTTATTGCAAGATGAGGATGGGCAAATCCTTGAGGGGCACTCAATTTCTGCGGGTCTGGATTACCCCGGTATTGGACCGGAACATTCCTGGCTGCATGATATAGGGCGGGTTGAATATGTATCTATTACTGATGATGAAGCGCTGGAAGCATTTCAATTACTGTGTGAGCTGGAGGGGATTATTCCGGCACTGGAATCAGCACATGCGCTGGCCCATGCCGCGAAGATTGCTCCGGATTTGCCAAGTGACCATTTGATGGTGGTTAATTTGAGCGGGCGCGGCGACAAGGATATCTTTACTGTCGCGGATATTCTGGGTGTTGAGATTTGATAAACGTCGTCGCTTGGCAGCAGCACAAGCTGACACAGTTTTTTATTTTGGTGGCAGGCTTGGCTAAGGTGATGTGGTGAGTGGAGGGCTTCCTGTTTTACAGCGTTGAAATTGACGCAGACATAAATGTGGGCTGCGACGATAGTTAAGGTTTCCTATTTAATCGAGTTCTAGGTTTGGTTTTTGTCGAAATAAAGTCCACCCATCCTGTGCAATTTTTGCCGCAGGGTGGGTTTTTTTATTGCAAAGCGGTGAAAAGAGTCTATGTATCGCGCTTCCGCATTGTTGCGCAGCGTTTATTGGAGAGAAAAAATGCCGGAATTTAAACTGGGGGACATTGTTGCCCTAACCGCGGGCTCGCCCCGCATGGCTGTCGAGAGCATCGACGGCGACAACGTATCAACACTATGGTGCAATGAAGGCACCATTCACCGTGATACATTTAATAATATCCTTTTGAAAAAATGGGAAACCCGTGAACATGGCGGCGGCGGTGGACATCGTGGCGGCGGTGATCGTGGTGGCGATCGCGGCGGTTACAAAGGCGGTGCTAAGCCTTATGGCGGTGATCGTGATGGCGGCGGTTCTGGCTTTAAGGGTGGCTATAAGGGCGGCGACCGTGATGGCGGCGAAAAACGGTTTGATGACCGTGGACCAAAAGGCAAACCCGGTTGGGATGGCAAACCACGCGAGAAGAAATTCTTTCGCAAAGATTAACGCCACAATATTCCCGCTTTGGTTAAAAGCGGGAATATTTACGAATTAAGGCAAATAACGATCACTCGATATTTGGGTAAAAGTCGCGTAGTCTTTCGGAGATTCGCGACAAATTTCACGACACATTAATAAATGTAATTAAATCAGCTATTTAGGTAAAGTCCCATATTTGACATTTTACCACCAAATTAATCAATGTACTGTATGTTATGGGTTTACCGTCAATCAATCTGTAACATTTTAACTAGTAAGTGAGAAGTACATGAAAAAGTTAACAACTTTAGCCATAGCTGGCGCAACACTCGGCCTCAGCTATGGCGTTTCTTTTGCGCAAAGCAGCGAAACGCAACAAGCCCTTTCCGACGACGCATATCTGGCAATGGCCAACTCTGAGGCGTTTGATATGTTTGCTGATGAACCAACACCCTTGGCATCACAAAATATCAATAAGGTTTACATACTGGGCTTGGGACAGGTCGCATCATCATTTTATTGTGCGCTGGATGTTCTGGACGCGGTTGCTGAAACTGTCGGCAAAGACCAGAATGGTATTTTGTTTATTGAGGTTGGCGACGTGGCTGCATTTGATGGCATGGAAAATTGTTATGAAAATGACAATGCTATACAGATCGCAAACCTGCCATCTTTGGGCTCCTAGCTCAGGTAAATTTGTCTTTTAGCTTTTGTAGGGCTGACCGGTCATCAACAGGCTGTTCAGTCTTTTTAGGTGTTTTGGTAACAGGTTTTTGGCCAGATGCCGGGCGTGAGGGTGCAATTCGGCGTGCTATTGCGTTCAGGAATTTTGGACCCTCGCCCAAAACAAGTTCATTAATCCCCTCATCGATGCCGCGCATTAAATCGTCTATCCAGTCAGCATCGGATTTTGCAAAATCGTGTAAGACATATGCCGCCACGCGGTCCTTATGGCCCGGGTGGCCGATCCCGATGCGCACGCGGTTATAATTGTCACCAATATGTTGGTGGATGGAGCGCAGGCCGTTATGGCCGGCATGGCCGCCAGCGGTTTTTAGGCGGGTTTTTCCGGGCGCCAAATCAAGCTCGTCGTGGAAAACGGTTACGTCCTCCGGGTGCAATTTGAAATATTGCATGGCGGCGCCAACCGACTGGCCCGACAGATTCATAAAGGTTGCGGGTTTTAGCAAGATAATGCGCTCACGGCCCAAACGTCCCTCGGACATCAAGCCACTGAATTTGCTTTTCCATGGGCTAAACCCGTGGCCCGCCGCAATTTGATCAACGGCCATAAAGCCGATGTTGTGACGGTTTTTTGCGTATTTGGCCCCGGGGTTACCAAGGCCGACAAATAGTTTCATGGGCCTTACCTTTTATCATTTTTCATAACAGCATAAAAAAAGGCGCACGGCAATTAAGCCGCGCGCCTTTTATGTCAAAACGAGGAGCTTTACGCCTCGGCGGTGGTTTCGCCGTCGGCTGTTTCGGCTTCTGTATCGTCACCGTCTTCGTCTTCGTCACCGGAAGATTTTAGGCTGGAAGGTGCTGCGATATTGCCAATAACAAAGTCACGATCCGTAATCATCGGACGCGTGCCTGCTGGCAGAGTAATGTCGGACATGTGAATAACATCACCAACTTCAAGGCCGGTAAGATCAGCGGTAAGCGTGTCTGGAATATCGCCAGCGGTAACTTTCATTTCGACCTCGTTACGCACAACGGTCAAAACGCCACCTTTGGTAAGGCCCGGGCAGTCAGCTTCGTTTACGAATTCAACCGGAATATTCAGATTGATGCGTGATTTACGCGACAGGCGCAAAAAGTCGATATGGATGGGCATGTCTTTGACAACATCACGCTGAACGCCACGGCAAATAACCCGTTGGTCTTTGCCGTCCATTGTCAGGTTGATCAGAGTTGACATAAATTTGCCAGCCTTAAGCATTTTTAGCAAAACGTAAAATTCCACGTTGATCGCGACGGGATCTTCGCCGTTGCCGTAAATGATGCCAGGAACAAGGTTTTCGCGGCGTGTTGCACGAGCGGCCCCCTTGCCAACTCCTGCGCGGGCCGAAACTGTAAGATCTAGAAGATCTGCCATTTGAATTCTCCAAAATAAAGGCGGCGATCCTCCAAGGGTGTAAGCGCCGCGTGAAGCGGGTCGTATAGGCCATTTATGCTTGATTGAAAAGGGTCAATTGACGGCTGCGTGGTTTGGCAATATCGAGGGAGTGAGATGGTGCCGGAAAGGGCTGAAAATGGCAAAGATCGCGTGTATTGAAGATTTGCGGATATTGGCAAAACGCCGTGTGCCAAAGATGTTTTATGAATATGCGGATTCTGGGTCTTGGAGCGAATCAACCTATCGCAATAATGCGTCAGATTTTAAGCGCATAAGGCTGCGCCAAAAAGTGGCGGTAAACATGGAAAACCGCAGTCTGGCCAGCACCATGATTGGGCAGGATGTGGCCATGCCGGTGGCGCTAGCCCCCACCGGCCTGACCGGAATGCAATGCGCAGACGGAGAGATCAAGGCGGCCAAAGCAGCGGAAAAATTTGGTGTGCCATTTACGCTGTCTACCATGTCGATTTGCTCGATTGAGGATGTCGCGGCGGCAACAACTGCGCCGTTCTGGTTTCAGCTGTATGTGATGCGCGACAAGGATTATCTGGGGCGGCTGATTGACCGCGCCAAGGCAGCGGGATGTAGCGCGCTGGTGTTAACGCTAGATTTGCAAATCATCGGCCAGCGGCATCAGGATTTTAAAAACGGGCTGTCAGCACCGCCCAAGCCGACCCTGCGCAATATTGCCAATATGGCCACCAAGGTCCGGTGGGGGCTAGGGATGCTTGGCACGCGGCGTCACGGGTTTGGCAATATTGTTGGCCATGTTGATGGCGTTAAAAAGATGGGCAATCTGGCAGAATGGACCAATAAACAGTTTGATCCGGCGCTGAGCTGGGATGATGTTCAATGGATCAAAGACCGCTGGGGTGGCAAGCTGATACTTAAGGGGATTCTGGATGCGGATGATGCGATTTTGGCGGTAAAATCCGGTGCGGATGCGATCATTGTTTCCAATCATGGAGGGCGGCAACTGGATGGTGCGCTTTCATCTATCGAGATTTTGCCGTCGATCATTGAGGCGGTTGGCGACCAGATCGAGGTGCATTTTGACGGCGGTATTACCAGCGGGCAGGATGTTTTGAAGGCTGTCGCTTTGGGCGCAAAGGGCACATATATTGGCCGTGCCTTTTTATATGGTCTGGGCGCGATGGGCGAACAGGGTGTTACGCGGGCGTTGGAAATTATCCACAAAGAAATGGATTTGACGATGGCATTTTGCGGGCATCGCTTGATTGGCGACGTGACAAGCGATATTCTTATCCCTGCCGACAAGGTTTTTAACCCGTATTTAGGCTGAATTTCGCCATGACCACTTGAAAATTTCAACCTGTCGCGGCTATGTTGCTATGGCAATCAATCTGGATTCTTTATGCGCCGTTTATATCATCAGCCTTTATCACCGTTTTGCCGGAAAATCCGGCTGGTTCTGGCTGAGAAAAAGATCGAGGTAGAGCTGGTAGAGGAAAAATACTGGCAAAAGAACCTCGAATATCTGCGGCTGAACCCATCTGGCAAAGTGCCAATGTTGCGCATGGACGGGCTGATACTGGCGGAATCAAATGCTATTTTTGAGTATATTGAGGAAACTCACCCAACGCCGGTTTTATTGCCGCGCACCCCTGCCGAACGCGCCGAAGCACGGCGTTTGACCCATTGGTTTGACGACAAATTTCACCACGAGGTTACCGCGAATCTAGTGTATGAACGTGTCCATAAAAAGCTGATGGGCGGCGGGTATCCCGATAGCAAAAAAATCAAAACCGGCAGTAAAAACATTAAATATCACATTGATTATATGAGCTGGTTGCTGGAAGGCCGCCGCTGGCTGGCGGGCGATATGCTGACCATCGCTGATTTCACGGCAGCGGCGCATTTCAGCACGCTGGATTATGTGAATGACATTGACTGGTTTCGCAGCAGCAATGTCAAAGACTGGTATGCCAAAATCAAATCACGGCCCGCATTTCGCGATATTCTGCGTGATCAATTATCGGGGTTTGTGCCGCCGGACCATTATTCCGATCTGGATTTTTAGGTGCAGGCACTAGCCCAATCGCTGCGCGAACAGGCGCTTGAGGTCGGGTTTGAACAGGTGGGAATTTGCGCACCTGATGCGGTTCCGGCCAGCATGGCGCGGTTGCAGGAATATCTGGAAAACGGCTATCACGGTCAGATGGGCTGGATGAATGAACGGGTAAATTGGCGTGGTGATCCGGCGGCGTTATGGCCCAAAGCTAAATCGGTGATTATGCTGGCGCAGAATTACGGGCCGGATGAAGACCCGTTGCGATTGCTGGAAATGCCGGATCGGGGGTCTATTTCGGTTTATGCGCGCAATCGCGATTATCATGATCCGGTGAAAAAACGCCTAAAACGGCTGGGGCGCTGGCTGATTGAGCAACAGCCCTGTGAGATCAAGGTGTTTGTTGATACTGCGCCGGTGATGGAAAAACCGCTGGCGCAGGCGGCTGGTTTGGGCTGGCAGGGCAAACATACCAATGTTGTTAGCCGCCAACTTGGCAGTTGGTTTTTTCTGGGCGCGATATTTACCACGCTCGATTTACCCAAAGATAAGGCCGAGCCGGACCATTGCGGAAATTGCACAAATTGTCTGGATATCTGCCCGACTGATGCGTTTCCCGCACCTTATAAACTGGACCCTCGGCGGTGCATTTCATACCTGACGATTGAGCATAAAGGGCCGGTTGATCTGGAGCTGCGCCCGATGCTTGGCAACCGGATTTATGGCTGTGATGATTGTTTGGCGGTGTGCCCATGGAACAAATTTGCGCAAGTAGCGGCGGACAGCAAATATTGGGCACGCATTGAGCTGCGCTGCCCCAAGTTGGGGCATTTGGCATCGCTGGATGACACAGATTTTCGAGAGGTGTTTCAAGGCTCCCCCATCAAACGCATCGGGCGCGACAGGTTTGTGCGTAATGTATTATATGCGATTGGAAATTCTGGAAAAGAAACTTTAATCCCCACATGTGAAACCCTGATGCAAGACTCTGATGCCACAGTGCAGGATGCAG
>CAZCDC010000008.1:7602-35547 GCA_964497195.1 uncultured Rhodobacterales bacterium
ATCCCCACATGTGAAACCCTGATGCAAGACTCTGATGCCACAGTGCAGGATGCAGCAGGCTGGGCAAAAGCGCAAATTTTAGGGACGATATGAACAAGACAATATTGATATTTGGCTATGGCTATACGGGGCAGGTTTTTGCCAATGTAATGCGCGCCGATGGCTGGCAGGTTCTGGGCACTACGCGAGAGGCCGCAAAAGCCGCTGAATTGGATGTGATTCACTGGCCGGGGACGGATATTTCTGCGGCTTTGGCACAGGCCAGCCATGTATTGATCAGCGCCGCACCAAATGCGGAAGGCGACCCGATTTTGGCACAGCTTTTGGCGGAATTTGAGAAGGCTGAGCATTTGGAATGGGTCGGGTATTTGTCGACCACGGGGGTTTATGGGGACCATGCTGGCGGTTGGGTTGATGAGAATTCTCCGCTTAACCCCGCCACAACCCGTGGGCATCACCGTGTGAAGGCTGAAAAACAGTGGCAGGAGCTGTTTGAAAACCATAATTTGCCGCTGCATATTTTTCGGCTTGCGGGGATTTATGGCGCTGGGCGCGGGCCATTTTCCAAGGTTCGGGGCGGTACAGCACGACGTATTATCAAGAAAAATCAGGTATTTAGCCGCACGCATGTTGAGGATATTGCACAAGTTCTGCGTGCCTCAATCAATCAACCCGCGCCGGGAAATATTTACAATGTTTGTGACAATGACCCCGCGCCGCCCCAAGATGTTATTGCGGAGGCCGCGCGGTTATTAGAAATGCCGATTCCAAAGGCGGTGGATTTTGACACTGCGGAAATGACCCCGATGGCGCGCAGTTTTTATGCGGAATCGAAAAAAGTTTCCAATGACAAAATCAAGAAAATACTGGGGGTTGAGCTGATTTATCCCGACTATAAAACCGGGCTTATGGCGCTGCTGGCAGCGGAGACTCGCAAACCGAAATGAATCGTCTCGCATTGGGATGGATAACGCGGTAAAAACAAATGGATTGTTTTAAGAGATTCGGTGCGGGGTATTATGTCGGTAATTGGTCGTTTGATGGCAACAGGTTTGCTGGTTTCCGGAATGGTTTCCTCCGCGCAGGCTGACCCGAGTTTTGGCAGTTTTGGCAGCGTTGGTATTATTGATATGCCAAATGCGCTCATGCAACCCGATGGCCAGACCAGCTGGACATTTATTGGCAACGGCACCATGGGAGGTGCGACGTTTAACTTTCAATTGCTACCATGGTTGGAGGCCTCAACCCGCACTATTTCGCTGGAAGATTGGACCGCGCTTGGCGCAACTTTTGGCGATACCGCGCTGGACCTGAAATTCCAGATTTTGGCTGAGGGTGATATGCGCCCCGCACTGGCGCTGGGGTTTCGGGATTTTGGCTCTAATGGTGCGACCAGCAGTGAATATCTGGTGGCCACCAAACATTTTGGCCAAAATCTGGCGGTTTCGGCTGGCGTTGGCTGGGGGCGTTTGGGCAGCTATAATGCTGTGGCTGAGGTTTTTGGCCCGCGCCCTGCCATTGATGACGGCATCGGGTTTGACCACATGTTTGCCGGTGATGCCGCATTTTTCGCTGGGCTTGAATGGCAAACGCCCATTGATAACCTGACATTCAAGGCGGAATATTCGTCGGATGCTTATTCAGGCGAGCAGGTTTTTGGGGATTTCGCGCATGATTCCCCGTTTAATTTTGGCCTTGAATACCGCTGGAAAAAACATGTTTCGCTGGGTGCATATTATAATTACGGGTCTGATTTTGGTTTTCGCATAACCTTTACTGGCAACCCGAATGATCCAATAACCCCCCAAGATCTGGGCGCTGGCCCCGCACCTGTAAATGCCCGCCCTGCGGATTACAGCCGTGATGTCGCGTGGGCCGGAAATGCGGCTGTGCGCAGCAAAATGATCGAATTGCTGGCGGATGCCATGAATGATGACGGCATTCGCATCAAAGAGGGCCGCATTGATGGCAGGGTGCTGGAGCTGTATGTCGATAATAGCAAATATTCGCGCAACCCGATGGCGGTTGGCCGGTTGGCACGGATTTTGGCCGGCTCTACCCCGACCTCGGTTGAGGTGTTTCGTATAACCCTGATGGCAGGGCCATTGCCGACAACCACGCTGGAAATCCAGCGCGCTGATCTTGAGGCTCAGGTTGATCGTCCCGATGCGGGGATACGCAGTTTTCAGTCCACAGAATTTAGCGATGCGCCGTATCATATTGCGGGCGACAACGTTTGGACGCCGGGTGGTTATCCGCGTTTTAGCTGGTCACTTACCCCCAAAGTTCCGGTCAATTTGTTTAGCGCAAATGGTATTGGTCAACTGGATTTCCTGATCGTTGGCAACGCCAATTACCAAATTTCACGCGGATTTGACCTGAACCTTTCGGTTTCACAACGCCTCGCAGGTAATATCGGTGATGGCGCAGTTCCGTCCACCAGCCCAATACCGCATGTGCGCAGCGACGCAGCGCTTTATAATAATGCCGGCCCTGTGGTCACGCGCCTGACGGCTGATTATTTGTTTAAGGCTGCGCCATCGGTTTATGGCCGTGTCTCGGCCGGTTATCTGGAGCGCATGTTTGCTGGCGTGAGCGCCGAAATCTTGTGGAAGCCCACCCACCAAAGCTGGGGCGCTGGCGCGGAACTGGCATATGTAAAACAACGCGCGTTTGACAGCTTGTTTGGCTTTCAGGATTATGAAACCCTGACCGGCCATGCCTCACTATACTGGAACACCGGATTTCAAGATCTCGAGGCCCAACTGGATGTTGGTCGTTATCTGGCCGGAGATTGGGGCACAACATTTAGCCTGTCTCGGCGGTTCACCAATGGCTGGGAGGTTGCGGGTTATATGACCTTAACCGATGTCAGCTTTGCTGATTTTGGCAATGGCAACTTTTCCAAAGGTATTTCACTGACCATCCCGTTTGACTGGACTTTACCGTTTGAGAGCCGCTCTTCTATTACGGTTAATCTGGCGGGTTATGGCAATGATGGCGGCGCACGGCTTAATGTTGCCAATCGTCTTTACCCGATTATTCGCGGTAATTCCGTGACCGATTTGACTGAAACATGGGGCGCGTACTGGCAATGATCCGCACAATTTTTGTAACGGCTTTGGTGGCCAGCTTGGCGGCTTGTTCATCGGGCGGGGGCACCAACCCTGTGCTGTCAGCCGTATGGCAAAAGATCAAACCGGGCAGCCGTGCGGCCCTGCGTGAACTTGAGGCTGAGCAAGCGGCGCGGGTGCCGATTGTGATCACGTTTGATAAAATTCTGGAAACCGGCTTGGCGATTATTCGGGCGCGGGTTGGGGATGATACGCGCGGCGTTTTGCTTTATGCACGATCGTTAAATGATGATTACGTGACTTATGCGTCACAATTGCAGCAAACAATTACCATGCGTGGCAGTTTGATTACCGCAAGCCGTGCAATTTCAACGGATTTGTTGGCTGTGCGCAGTGATTTGAATGATCCGGTTGCGGTATTGACCACACCGGAAAACTGGCCACAAACAGTTACGCGGGATTACCATGTTTCCGGCGATGGCCCGTCCGGGCGGGTTTTTTCGGTAAGATGTGAAATTTCCAAAGGGCCGGAATTTGAGCTGGAGCTGTTGGACAAGGTATTTGATACGATAATCATGCAAGATAAATGTGTGGGTGACGGGGTGGAATTTACCAATATTCACCTGATTGACGCGGCTGGCCAAGTGCTGCGCTCAGCGCAATGGCTCGGGCCAGAGCAAGGCACAATTGAAATTGATGTGCTGGAGCCCTTTACGCTGGAATAAAAAAGGCCGGCAAAGCCGGCCTGAATTATTAATATTTTTATTACGCAGCTGGCGGAACAACTGGCGGAACAACTGGCGGGGTTGAGGTTGGAGCCGCTTCATTGTTTGTCAAAGCCAAAGCCAAAACCGCAATAATAATCAGCGGGATCAACCAGCTGCCGGAGCCGCCCATTGTTGCTGGCTCTTCGATCATTGTGACCTCAGGTGCTACATAAGCAATGCTGCCAGCAATAGCTGTTGATGCGGTTGCGATTGTTGCAAACGCAACGGAGAGAATGGTTTTCATTTTTTCACCCTAAAGAATCATTAGATATTGCCGGAATTGGCTTAATTGCATGTCAAGTTAACAAATTACAAAGGAAAAGAAAACAGGTTTTTGATGGCTTACTAAATCAACAGAACCTGTGTGCCAACTTTACAACGGTCGTACAGGTCTTTGATATCTTCATTAAAAAGACCGATACAGCCATTGGAGGATTGCCGCCCGATTTTGCGTGTGTCGTTGGTGCCGTGAATACGGTAAAATTGCCAGCTAAGATGCATGGCATGGGTGCCCAGCGGATTTTCCGGGCCGGGGCCAACATATCTGGGTAAATCAGGGTCTCGGCGCAGCATGTTCGGGGTTGGGCGCCATTCGGGGCCGTCAACTTTGCGGGTTACTTGGGTGCGACCGCGCCGCGTTAGCTGTTCGGTCAAGGGAACACTGGTTGGAAAAATATGGTATTCTTCTTCCTCGGACCAGAAATGCAAAACCCGCCCGTGAGTATCGGCCAATATAACGCCATTGCGCAAATTGTCAAAATGCCCGCGCCAATGGCGGCTGACAAAGCTGGAGCTGACATAGGCGGGGGCCGCAGGGTCCGCGCTGATGGCTTGCGCTTTGGCCAAGTTAGGCACAACAATGCCCGATGCCAAAGCACCCATGGCGAAACGACGACGGGAAAGTTTATTTTTCATGTGATATACCTGAGAATCCGATAACAAAGCGCACCATACGCAATTTTTTGCGCATGTGCAATTCACACTCGTGTTAACCGGCGGAATGATGTTTGTATCCGGATTGATAAGCGGGTAAAGACGCAAACAAAGATATTTGACGGAGTTTGTTTAATGGTTCGGATTATTGGTTTATTGCTGGCGATTTCACTGGGGCTGGCGGGATGTACTACGGTTTCAGGGTCTGCGCCCAACCGGATTAATCCGGGTGATACGCACGCCATTCGGCTGAACCAGATGGATCTGGTAAATACGATTCGCGCTGAGCGCGGTTTATCAGCGGTGACCTTGTCCAGCCAGTTAACCGCCGCGGCCCAAACACATGCTCGCGATATGGCGGTGCAATTGCGGGCCTGGAATTTTGGATCGGACCGTTCCGCCCCCCAAGCCCGCGCTGAGCGTGCCGGGTTTGTTGGCATTGTTACGGGTGAAAATGTGGCAGAAACATTCCTTGGCCCCGTGGAAATATTTCAGGCATGGCTGAATGATCCGCGCGCAAGGGCGGCAATGTTGCATCCGGATGCAACCCATATGTCATTGGGCTGGTATCAGGAAGAAAGCGGGAAATTATGGTGGGTTCAATTGATGGCGGCGCGAGGCACTGCGCCTGTTCTTATGGCTGAATTACAATAGGGGTGCCAAGCGGCACACGCCTATAGATTTCCTCAATCATGCGATTTGTTACGGCAATACAGCCCGCTGTCCAATCATCTGGGCGGCGGCCATAGCCGGCACCATCATGGCCGTGAATGAAAATATCGCCGCCCGGATCAACGCCCATTTCAGCGGCACTGGCGCGGTCAACCGGATCTGGGTACGAAATACCGAGGCTTAGGTGGAAACGTGAATTGGGGTTTTGGCGGTCGATGTAATAGACGCCTTCGGGCGTTTTTCCGTCACCCTCACGGATTTTGTCACCAACAGGTGCCCAGCCAAGCGCCATATTAAAGCGGCGAATAGGTTCACCGTTTTTATACAGAAAAAGTTTGCGGTTACTTTTGAACACCACAACCATATCGGCAAGTTGGTCACGACGACCAGCGCGCAATGGCCCTGCGGTTAATGCTGCGGCGGCGATACCAAGTATCGCCCTGCGGGAAAGGGTGCTCATATCAAAATCCAAAAACTGCCTGTTTGACCCGTGTTTCCGAGCCTTATCCAGCAGCCTTACGCCAAAATCCGGCGTAAGGAAAGCAATATTCCCGTGAGGTTATTTCAGAATAGTTTCCGGACCCATAACGGAATTCGGCAAATATGTGGAAATTGCAGGGATATATGTGACCATAATCAGGAACACAAACAGGATGCCGAGCCAAGGCAAGGCGGCGCGTACAACCCGCATCATCGACATATTCGCCACGCCGGATGTCACAAACAGGTTTAACCCTACAGGCGGGGTTATCATGCCGATTTCCATGTTGACCACCATAATGATACCAAGGTGAATCGGGTCAATGCCCAGCTCAATCGCGATGGGGAAAACCAGCGGCGCAACAATAACAATCAGGCCCGAGGGTTCCATGAATTGCCCGCCAATCAGCAGGATAATATTGACGATAATCAGAAATGTGATCGGGCCGTAACCCGCAGCAAACATCATTTCAGTGATTTGTTGCGGAATTTGTTCTTCGGTCAATACATGTTTTAACAACAGGGCGTTGGCGATGATGAACATCAGGGTGATGGTTAGTTTTCCTGCATCAAACAAGGTATCGCGGGTGTCTTTGTGAAACCATGCGGTGATCATCGCGTGGGGGCGCATTAGCAACGAGCGCGCTTTTTGCCCGTCAGGTGTCGCGAGCGGCCCCATGTCGCGGTAAACAAAATTGGCGATGAGGAATGCATAAATGGCGGCCACGGCGGCGGCCTCGGTCGGGGTGAAGGCGCCGGGTTGCCACACGATGCCCTCGCTTGGCCAATACCATGGATGGCCGTAAATACCGCCCATGATGATAACCATCAGGAATAGACCCCAGAATGCTTCGCGTCCGGCGCGGAAAATTTCGCCCCAGCCTTGCCATTCGCCTTTGGGCAGGTTTTTGATGCGCGCCACCACATAAATGCCAAGCATCAACATAAAGCCCGCCAAAATGCCCGGGATAACCCCCGCGAGGAACATGCGGCCAACCGAAACATCAGTGGCTGTTGCGTAAACGACCATGACAATTGACGGCGGAATAAGAATGCCAAGCGTGCCTGAAACCGCAATAATACCAGCAGCAAAATCTTTGGAATAACCAAGCTGGTGCATCCCGACAATAACGATCGACCCGATCGCCACCACTGTCGCAGGCGATGAGCCGGAAAGCGCGGCAAACATCATACACGCCAACACCCCGGCAATAGCAAAGCCGCCGCGCAAATGGCCCACCATGGCAATAGCAAAACGAATAATGCGCCGCGCCACGCCGCCCGTTGCCATAAAACTTGAGGCCAGAATGAAAAACGGAATCGCCAGCAAGGTGGAATGCGCAAACATCGCCTGAAACATGGTTTGGCCCACCGATGCCAAGGAGGCCTCGGAAAACAAAAGCTGAAAGGTGATCGAGCTGAGACCCAACGAAACCGCAATAGGAACACCAAGCAACAAAAGCCCAATGACCATACCGAATAAGATAATAATTTCCATAATTTACGCCTCTGCCGCAGCGATTTTTTCGCTTGCTTCTTTTACATCTTCTTCAGCCTCATGGCTGACAATCAGGGTGTCACGGTTACCATTGGCCAGATGATAAAACGCTTGAACAAAACGAAATAACAGCAGCCCAAAACCGACGGGTAAAATCACATAAGGAATAAAACGCGGCAATTTATTGTATCTTTCGCCTTCGTTCATGCTGTCTTGAATAAAGCGGAGCCATTCGGGCATTGGCAGGCGGTCCATTTCATACCAGCCGCGATAGCTGGTGGTTTTCATTTCTTCAAACCCGGTCGGAAACCAATGGCCGGTTGTGCCCGGTAAATTGGCAAAATTGGCATAATAATCATAGCCGCCCTTAAGCAGCAAAAATGCGTAAATAATTGAAATTGCCGTCGCCAGCAGTGCAAAACGGCGGCGGCCTTTTTTGGCAAACAGGTTGGTTACACTATCAACACCCAGATGCGCAGTGATTTTTACGCAATAAGCAACGCCAAACAGCACCAGCCATGAAAACAAAACGCTGGTGGCCTCCAGCCCCCAGATCAGGCCGCTGTTAAAGCCATATCGTAACACCACGTTGACAAAGGTAATCATGGTCATTGCGCCAAGAATAAGCGCGATGAGTGTTTCCTCCAGCTTGTCGGTCATCCGACCAAAGTTATTGCTGTTATAATGTGACATAAACGGACCCTCGCAAAGAAATCCGGCCCCTGATGCAGGGGCCGGAAAATTGTTTTAGTGGTTGGCGTTGATTGCCTGCGCCGCTGCGATATTTTCAGCGCCTACGTCGCTTTCAAACTGTGCCCAAACCGGCATCATCGCATCAACCCATGCTTGACGTTGATCCGCATCAAGGCTGCGCACAACACCACCAGCATCGATCACCAGCTGTTTTGCGGCCTCGTTAACAGCAAAGGATTCTGCATTGCGTGTTACGGTGACCTCTTCCAGAATTGTCAGGAATTGGTCACGCACTGCTGGCTCCAAACCGTCCAGCCATTCAGTAGAGGTCACAACAAGATAATCAATGATACCGTGGTTGGTTTCGGTTGTGCCGTCCTGAACCTCAAAGAATTTCTTGCCGTAAATGTTGGACCAAGTGTTTTCTTGACCGTCAACAACACCGGTTTGCAAGGCGCCGTAAACCTCAGCGAATGCCATTGGTTGTGGCGATGCGCCCAGTGCTTCCATTTGGGCAACCAGAACATCCGATGTTTGCACGCGGAATTTCAGGCCAGCAGCGTCTGTTGGTAGGATAAGCGGCACATTGGCGGAGAAGTTTTTCATGCCATTATGCCAGAATTCAAGACCCATAAGGCCACGACGTGCCATGGATGCTTTCATTGCCTCACCAGTTTCGGAGTTTTGGAACTCATCCACAGCGGCCATGTTTGTAAACATGAACGGCAAGTCAAAGATGCGGAATTGCAATGTGAAGGCTTCGAATTTCGACAGGCTAGGTGCAGCCAGCTGAACATCGCCTTGCAACATGGCTTCAAGCACTTGGTTATCATTATACAGTGTGGAGTTCGGGAAAACTTCCATACAGGCAACGCCGTCCATCTCGGCATTTACACGCTCAGCCAGCAGGGTGGCGGCAATGCCCTTGGGGTGGCGATCAGTGTTGGTAACGTGGGCAAATTTGATGACAATTTCGCCTTCTTCGCAGCTTGCGAAGGCGGTATTTGCCGTGAATGTGGTGGCTGCGACCAGCGCAGCGGTGGTTAATAAACGCATGATGTTCCTCCCAGAACTTATTGGCCGCAAAAATGCAGCTCTGCCCCTATTCAAACAGGGATTCGGCAGAAACAAAAGAAAAAATATGCTTGGCGCATTGCACGGAAATTTACTTTGTTTACTTGTGGTTAACGAGTTATTGGGATGCAGACCGTCTTGAACTTGTGCGGCTTTCCGCACAGTGATCTGGTTTTACCGAAAGGTTGATGGGTCAACATTCAGGCGTTTCATGCGATCATACAGGGTTTTACGCGGGATTTTTAGCGCCTCGCAAACCAGCGGCATTCGGCCCGAAAATTTATTGAGCGCAGTTTCAATCAGGTGTTTTTCAACCTGCTCCAACACCTCTGAGAGACTGGCGTTTTTGATTTCGTCAAGCTGTCCAATCAGCCGCGCCGCGCCTTTTTGTACCAACTGGGCTTTTAGGGCGCGATTCTCCATTATTGTGGTGCGAAACCTACAGGCGCTTTGCATAACCTCATCCAGACGTTTGCCAGAAACCGGCTTTTCCAGAAAATTCTGCGCACCGTTTTCCATGGCTTTAACCGCCAAGGGAATTTCACCTTGACCGGTTAACAAAACCACCGGAATGTCGGGATCAATTTGTTTACACCTCGCCAAAAGGTCAAAACCGTCTTTGCCGGGCATGCGCACATCGCTCAGCACCGCGCCGTTAAACTGTGTTGAAATATGGTCGGTTGCCTCAATAAATGATCCACAGATGATGACATCAAAGCCAAGCAATTCAAGCGACTGCCCCAGCGCCTCACGCACGGATTTATCATCGTCAACCAGCAGGATTGTCGAATTCATGATGCTGTACCTTTTGCTGAATTATCAAGCGTTACGGTAAAAACCGCACCTTTATCGGGGTGGTTCTTGCCGATAATCCGCCCGCCAAAGCTTTGTACAATTCCGTATGAAATTGACAAGCCAAGCCCCATGCCGCTGGGCTGGTCGACACCTTTGGTGGTGTAAAACGGATCAAAAATATTATCGGTGGATTCCAGCCCCGGGCCAGTGTCGTGTACCATGAGCGAGGTCGTTTCGTTGGTTTTTAAAGCCGTAATAGTGATCGATTTTTGCGCCATACCATCCATCGCGTCCATGGCGTTGGACAGCAGATTAAGCACAACTTGTTGCAATCGCACCGCGCCGCCACGCACCCAGATATCACGATTTTTGGGCAGCCAAATGATATCAACTTTTTCGTTTCGTATGCGCGTTGCCGCGATTTCCAGCGCGGCGTCAACAACGCCTGTTAGCAATACATCGGTGGTTTCCTCACCCTCTTTGCGTGCAAAGGCCCGCAGGTTTTTGATAATCCGTGCCATGCGTGTGGTCAGATCACTGATGCGTTCCAAATTAGCTTTGGTCTGGGTAATTTGGCCGCGTTTGGCAAATTCGCTGGCATTTTCAGAGAAAGACCGAATCGCCGTAAGCGGCTGGTTCAGCTCATGGCTGATGCTCGCAGACATTTTGCCAAGCGCTGCCAGTTTTTCCGATTGCACCAGATCATCTTGTGCAATTTGTAGGGATTTGTTGGCCTGCGTTAACTGTTTGGTGCGTTCCTGCACCCGCCCCTCCAGTTTTTCATTGGCTTCGTTGCGCAGAAAAAGCTGCGTTGACAAGCTTTGGCGGCGGATTTGCAAAATGCGCAAAATCAAGCCAAACCCGGCAAAAATTGCCAGTGCCAAAAAGGCCCGTAATCGTGCCTGCGCAGCAACAGGTGCCAGATCAAGCAGGATATTCGCCTGCATCGAAATGACTGGCAAAGGCTGTGTGATATGCAAAGCCGGTGTTGGAATGCCGGGCATCCCCGTCAGATTCCAGATGGTTTGGCCAAGTATTATGCTGCGATCCGGGTCATTAAGCATTTGTAATAACGGGCTTTTGTATCGTGATGCTTTTAGTTCGGATACACGGGTTTCACTTGGGTTCCCCAGTACCCGTAGGATCAGATTGTCACGGTTCGCGATAAAAATCACATCATTTTGGTCGGTGAAGAAAATTATTTCCGGGTCTCCGCGCCAATGAAATTCCAGCGCCTCCAGATCGGTGGTAATTGTTAATGTGCCAAGTATCTGCCCGTTGGGCGCACGAACTGCGCTGGAAAACATAAAACCACGCGGGCTGTCAGGGTTTTCTTGGGCGTGATAAATCCCCAAGGCACCATTCATTGCACGGCGAAAATCCGGTCGGTTGGCAATGGAGCTGGCCGCAGCGGTTTGCCCCTCTAATCTGCGAGAAGTGGCGATGATATTTCCATTTTGGTCAACCAACGAGATATTCTGCGCGCCGGTCATATCAGCAAGGCTTTGCAGACGATTTACGATTTTTGGATTAGCGGTACCGCGGGCCAGCGTCTCAACAAAAAGCACATCACTGGACAGGGCAACCGGCAATATTCGATACCGTTCCAGCAGGCCAACCAAATGATCAGAAGCCAGTGACAGGCTGGCGCTGGCGCGGTTTTCCAATTGCACCAGCGCCACGCCATAAGACCACCGCCACACGCCAAAGGCCGCCAATAAGCTGGCAAGCAGAAACAAGATCAGAAATCCGGTTTGTTTTGGGTGCATCGGGGCCTCGTACAAAATTTCCTCAACTTAAAGCCGGGGAATTTTTTGCGCAATGGGGGCTAGCTTACCAACTGATGTGCCAGATTTTTGTTCAGGCAGGATTTGATATTGGCAAACAGATTTTCAGGATCTTGCGGGATTACAAAACCGTTATTGGCCTTTTTCAAGGTCTCAGCCTGTGCGCCAAGATCAAAGGAAAAAACCGGCAAGCCTGTGGCCAGGGCTTCGTGGGTGGTGAACGAAAATGTTTCGGGCCAAATCGAGGGGATAAGCCAACAGTTCACCTTGTTTGAGCGCGCAAGCCGCGCTAGATCTTTGAGCAAATACGGGCCGTTAACCTGTAGGTTTTTATGGCTGAATTTTTGATCAAGATTGCCAAAAACGATCAGTTTTCCAGCAGCAGAGCCTGCTGATTTTTGCAAAAATTCAGCACCTTTGTTAAAGCCGATATTACCCAGAACCCCGACAACCAGCTGATTTGATGCAATTGGCGCCACCTTGCCCGGCCGGGCGGGCAGCTGGTGTGGATGCACCTGAACTTTGGATTTTAATGCGGGATACGCCTTGATGAATATCTGCGCGCTATTGTCAGAAAATGCCTCTATGCGCGTTGCTTTTTTCAGGATTTTTGACCAGGAATCGCGCCACGCAGCGATATTTGGCTGCGATGTATCTGCGCGCAATGCTTTGGATTGATAGCAGGTTCTGCATCTATCTTGCGTGGGGACAGCGCAAAACTTACCGTTGGTGTCCAGCAGGTTATATGAGGGGCAAATCGGGAAAAAATCATGTAATTGCAGGCAAAAACTGTCATCGCTGGACATCAAATTATCCAGAAACCCCTGCATGGATTTAACCGGGTTTTGCGCCCCGACAAGGCAGGCATAGATCAGCTCACGCTGGCGGATCGGCGCAAGAAGCCGCGATACCTCAGCAAAGTTTTTCACCATCACAGATGTTTTCCCCGCATGAGAATATAATTCAAACCGCAGGCCAGCGTTCAGATCACCGCGAATAATGATGGCGCCTTGACCGTTTTTCAGCCCGGATTTAATGCGGTTTTGCAGGTAAATTTCGGTGCCGCCGCCCATGCTATGCGCCAGATATACCGGCACAGGCTGGCCGATATCAATGGTGGCAACCGCAAGGGCAACGCGGGTTGAATGAAGCGGGTCATTTTTGGCAAATTCTTGCACCAATTGGTCATACCGAGGGTAAAGCCGAGTGATTACCGCATTGTTTTTGGCCAATCGTGCTTGTTTTTCAGCGCCAAAGCTTTCGCCGCCTACATGATGCACAAACAGGTTTGTGACAGCCATGTGTTTGCCGCCTTTTTGACGGGTTTTCTGGCACCAGTCGACTTCTTCACCGTAACCTTTGCCAAAGCGACGATCAAAACTTGGCACCTTTTGCAAATAAGATTTGTTGAGCGCCATGCAAAAACCAATACCGGTTGGAATTTCCACGCTTGGTGCGTGCCCGTTCAGGGCTTTGGCAATGTTATCTATGCGGTCAACCGCGCCCTCAGGGATGTGGTTTTCTTTGCAAATCACCGGCAGAGACAAAATTTCTGCATTGTTTGAAAGCGGTGTTGTGCTGGCGGTTTTCGGGTTCAAATAAATGGGTGCCATGAGGCGCGAAAGCCAACCATCCGGTACAAATGCATCGCTGTTGAGCAAGACAACATGATTGCCTTTTGCCGCCGCAATGCCACGATTAACCGAGCCGATAAAACCCAGGTTTTGATCATTTTCTAGCAAAGTGATATTATTTTTTTGGATTCCCACCCAGTCGCGCAGCCATGGCCTTATGGCTGGATCACTCGAACAATCTTCTATGATGATTAGTTTGAAGGGGTGTGCTGTGTGGGTCATAACCCGCGCCAGGCATTCTTTTAGCAGTGAAAAAGAATTATATACTGGCAAAACAATTGTCACGTCACCCAATGGTTTTCCTGTATTCTGCTTGCCATCAAAAATCGACATGTCAAAAGTTTTTGGCTGTTCGGAATTTGGCATTTTAAGCAGTATGCGTTCGAGCTGGCCAGCGGCCTGGCGATCATTAAGTATTAAAAACCGAAAAATTGTCATCGGGTTTTTGGCCAATAGCATCGGCAAAAACAACATAGTCTTGATGATTGATTCGGCTTTATCTCGCCAGCGAAACAGATTGATATCAACGGTTTTCTGATCATCAATCAACCGGATTGATACGGATGTTGCCGCCGAAATTGGAATGCTGAACCCAAGTTTCTGGTTGCCTTGTTGCGGGACATCATCCCGAAAAATTTGACGGGGCAGGCTGGTAACAACACCATTGGCCACCAGTTCCAGCGCTGCACCATTATACCAACCAGAAACGTGCATTTGCCCGTTTTCTGTTTTGACCGAGTCGATATAGCCTTCAAAATGGCCCAGTTTCGCTGAACGCCCTGTTCTGTTGAGGGTTGCCAGATATCTGGACCGAAGGGTTCGGAAAATTTCGTTCAGTCGCCGCATAGTGCTGCCTTTTGATTCATCAAAAACATTGGGAAATCTGGGCACTTATTGAAATTGCCTTCCAACACGTCAAAGTATTGCTTGAAAGAAATTAATATATCGTTAGCGGAAATTAAGAATTTTTACACTCGCTATACCCAACCTACGCCAAAACCCGAAAATTTTGGTGTGAGCTTACTCGGAAATTGCCGGTGGCTATGTTGTGGAATTCGAACCATTTTCGGGGGGTAGTCTTGCGAAAGAACGCCAGGATTGCGGTAGCGAATCTTCGCAATGTCATCCCGCGGTTTGGTAAATGGCGGGTGATGCGGGCTGGGTTTATTTTGCTATCGCGTATGCGCAAATAAAAAGGCCCGCACAAAGGCGGGCCAATTCAGGTATTTGTAATAGGTTTAGTTCGGCAATTCGCCGGTAATACCTTCAACATAAAAGTTCAAACCAGCAAGCGTGCCGTCATCCGCCACTTCGCCGTCAGCCAACCAGACAGAACCGTCTTGTTTGTTGATCGGGCCGGTGAACGGGTGCAATGTGCCAGCGGCAAGTGCATCAATCGCGGCTTGGGCCTGAGCCTGAACTTCGGCTGGGATAGAGTCAGAGAAAGGTGCAATGCCAACCATGCCATCGCCAATGCCATGCCAAGTATCAACGCTTTCCCATGTGCCATCAATAACCTTGCCAACACGGTCAACGTAATATGGGCCCCAGATATCCATAACTCCGCTCAACTGGGCATTCGGACCAAAAGAAGACATGTCAGAGGCCTGACCAAAGGCATAAATACCTTTATCTTCGGCAATGGTCATGGCTGCCGGGGAATCGGTGTGCTGCATGATAACGTCAACGCCTTGTTCAATCAGGGCATTGGCCGCATCGGCTTCTTTGCCGGGATCAAACCATGTGTAAACCCATACAATTTTGAATTCCACATCGGGGTTAACCGATTTTGCCGCCAGATAGGCCGCGTTGATGCCGCGCACAACTTCGGGGATCGGGAAGGATGCGATATAGCCGATTTTGTTGGTTTCGGTCATATGGCCGGCAATCAGGCCAATAACGTGGCGGCCTTCATAGAAACGTGCGGAATATGTCGAAACATTGTCGGCACGTTTATAGCCGGTTGCGTGCTCAAAAACCACATCGGGGAAATTGGCTGCAACATTGATGGTTGGGTCCATATAACCAAAAGACGTGGTGAAAATGATATCCACACCGGAACGGGCCATTTGGCTCATGACGCGCTCAGCGTCGGCACCTTCTGGCACGGATTCAACAAACAGGGTTTCAACCGCATCGCCATATTCTGCTTCGACCGCAAGACGGCCTTGGTCATGGGTCCATGTCCAGCCCAAATCGCCCACAGGGCCAACATAAATAAAGCCTGCTTTGACAGGTTCGGCAGTTGCAGCCCCCGCCATTGCAACGCCAAGTGCAGCCGCAACTGCCAGTGTTTTGGTAAATTTCATTTCATTCTCCGAGTTTTGTTTGTTGGCCTCAATTTGAGGCATGGAAAGATCGGCCCAGACAGGCCGGCGCATTAAGGCTAGCGCGTTTGCGATCAGCCGACATAATAACCAGAACGACAATGGTTACAATATAAGGTGTCATAGAAAGATACGCCGCCGAAATAGATATGCCAAGCGCCTGAAGACTGATTTGCAAAATCGTAATGCCGCCAAACAGATATGCGCCCAAAATCACGCGCCATGGCTTCCATGAGGCAAATACCACAATCGCCAGCGCGATCCAGCCGGAACCCGCCGTGATGCCTTCTACCCAGAAAGGCACGCGGATCAGGCTGATATAGGCGCCGCCAAGCCCCGCACAGGCGCCACCAAACAAAATGGCCCCGAAACGGATCATCACGACGTTATACCCAAGCGAGTGGGCCGCATCATGATTTTCCCCGCAGGCCCGCAAAACAAGGCCCGAACGGGTGCGATTAAGGAAATACCAGACAGCAAATACCAGAAAGATCGAGAAGTAAATCACCGGATCATGGGAGAAAAGCAGCTCTCCGATGATGGGTAAATCGCTTAATCCCGCGATGTTCAGATTAGGGGTTTGGGGTGGAACAATGCCAACATAGCCGCCACCAAGCAGCGCGGCTAATCCAAGGCCAAATAACGTCAGCGCCAGCCCCGCCGCCACTTGATTTGCCAGTAAAAATTGGGTCAAAAATGCAAATATCGAGGCCACAGCCGCGCCGCAAACAATTGCGGCCAGCATCCCCAGATAGGGTGATGAGGTTTGGGTGGCGATAATAAACCCGGTCACGGCGCCAATAATCATCATGCCCTCGACACCAAGGTTCAGCACGCCGGATTTCTCAACCACCAGCTCACCCAGGGCCGCCAGAATAATCGGGGTTGCCGCGCCCATAAGGAGCACAATCATGCCAATTGGGTTCAGTGCAGAAAAATCCATTATGCAGCCCTCCGGGTGAATTTAAGTCGATAATTTACTAGAATTTCGGCAGCCAGCAGGAAAAACAACATCATGCCCTGAAACACCTGCACCGCGGCGGATGGCAGCTGCAAAAACAGTTTGGCGTTGTCGCCACCAATAAATGTGCCCGCTAAAACAATGCCTGCCAGCAAAATGCCAACAGGATGCAGCCGCCCAAGAAAGGCCACAATAATAGCAGTAAACCCATAGCCGACCGAAAAATTGGTGGTCAGCAATCCCGCTGGTCCCGTCAGTTCAAACATGCCCGCCAGCCCGGCCAGCGCGCCGGAAAACCCCAGACAAATCGCGATGATGACAGATGGGTTAACCCCCGAAAACCGTGCCGCGCGAGGCGATTCGCCGGTCAGTTTAATATTAAAGCCAAGCATATGTTTTTGCAGCAATATCAACGCCAGTGCCAAAATAATAAGCGACACAAGCCCACCCGCATGCAGGCCCAATGGCTCAAACACCATTGGCAGGTCGGTGGCGTCATTACGGCCAAAATTCCGGCTCTGGGATTGGTTGAATCCGTCGGGGTCTTTCATCGGGCCAATCACCATACCCGCCAAAAAATTCTGCGCGACATAAACCAGCATCAAGGAAACCAAAATCTCGTTAGCATTAAATTTGATTTTCAAAAGCGCCGGAATCATCGCCCAGAGAATGCCCCCAACCGCACCAGCAATGGCCATAAGCGGCAAAATCCAGATGCCGGTTTGCCCCCAGAAATATAGCCCAACCGCGCCGCTGGCAATGGCACCCATCACAAATTGCCCCTCAGCGCCGATATTCCACACACCAGCGCGAAAACCAAGGCTAAGCCCGGTTGCAATCAAAATAAGCGGAGCCGCTTTTTTGAACAATTCAGACAGATTAAAACTATCGTAAAACGGTTCAAAAAAGATCATTCTGATGGCATCAAAAGGGTTAATTCCCAGCAGCCAAAACAGCGCGCCACCAACAATCATGGTTAACACAATCGCAATTACCGGTGTCATATACAGCATCAGCTTTGACGGTTTTTGTCTTGGTTCAAGCCTCAGCATGTGTGCCATCCCCTAATTTTCCACCCATCATCAGGCCAATTTCATCAATGCTAAGCCCCTCGGATGGCTGAGGTTTTGACATCTTGCCCTCCGCTAAAACCGCAAATGTATCAGAGATTTCCATCAATTCATCCAAATCCTGAGAGATAACCAGCACCGCGGCGCCGCGCTCCGCCAATTCACGAATGCTGCGCCTGATTGCTGCTGCTGCTGCTGCATCAACCCCCCAAGTCGGCTGGTTTACCACCAGCACTTCGGGTTCTTGCAGCACCTCGCGACCAATGACGAATTTTTGCAAATTCCCGCCCGAAAGCGCCTTGGCTGCCACATGAATACCCGGGGTGCGCACGTCAAACTCTGCCACGATCTGCTGGGCAAATGCAGCGGTTTTCTTATGGTTGATAAAGCCGCTATTGGCCAAATTTTTGCGCAGGCGGCCGGTTAGTAACGCATTATCAGACAGGCTCATCGCGGGGGCGGCGGCATGTCCGAGCCGTTCTTCCGGGCCAGTAAGTAACCCCAGTTTTCGGCGTTGATTTGGCCCAAGATTGCCGATTGGCTGGCCTTTTAAGGTAATCATTCCGGCGTTGACTTTGCGCTCTCCGGACAGGGCCGCCAAAATTTCATCTTGGCCATTGCCCGCCACGCCACCAATGCCCATTACCTCACCTTTACGCAAGTTCAGCGTTACGTTTTGCAGATTTGTCCCGAACGGATCATCAGAGGGCAATGACAGGTCCGACAATTCCAAAACCGCCTCACCGGGGTTGAATTCTTTGGCTTTGGGCATTTCAAGTTCGCCGCCAATCATCATTTCAGCCATGCTGCGCGCAGTTTCGTTGGCAGGGATACAAGTGTCGACAACGCGGCCCATGCGCAACACGGTGGCATGGTCACAAAGCGCTTTGATCTCGTCCAGTTTGTGCGAAATATAAAGGATCGCCACGCCGTTTTGGGATAATTGGCGGAGCGTGCCAAACAATGTTTCAACCTCTTGGGGGGTTAAAACGCTGGTCGGCTCATCCATGATCAACAGGCGTGGATTTTGCAACAAACAGCGGATAATTTCCACCCGCTGACGTTCCCCCACCGACAGATCGCCGATCAGGCGGTCCGGATCCAGCGGCAACCCGTACTCATTGGAAACCTTGCGGATTTGCGCCGACAGTTCCTTGCGATTAGGCGCAACATCCATGCCAAGGGTGATATTTTCCGCCACGGTAAGGGCTTCAAAAAGCGAGAAATGTTGAAACACCATCGACACGCCGCGTTGCCGCGCGAAAAACGGTTTTGGCGGTTTGAAGGCTTCGCCGTTCAGAATCATTGCACCTTCATCAGGGCGCACCAAGCCGTATATCATTTTCACCAGTGTCGATTTACCTGCGCCATTTTCCCCCAATAGCGCGTGAATTTCTCCAACCTGAATTTGAAACGAAACATCATCATTGGCTTTTACTCCGGGGTAAGATTTGGACAAACCTTGAATATCCAGCAAAACGCTCATGCGCTGACCCTCCCCGTGGTTTCTTGACGCTGTTTGATGTTAGATTGCATGAGCCAATAAGCAAGCCCAATCGCAATGGCTGACGGGGTTTTACCAAGGCTGCGGTCACCAATCGGGCATTGCAAGCGCGCCAATACGGCATCGGAGTGGCCAAGTTCGCGCAGCCGTTTTAAAAACCGCGCCTTTTTGCTGGCAGAACCTATCAGCCCCAAATGCCCAAACCGCCGCGACAAAACCTGATGGCAGATTTCCAGATCATGGCTGTGCGAATAAGTCAGCACAAAATGCAATGCGTTGTCAGGGGCATCAATAACCAAAGCCGCAGGGTTTACGTTGCACTGATAATTAACCGGCACCATATCAGGAAACCGCGCCCGATCCGTATCAACCCAATTTATGTCAAACGGTAATCCCGTCAAAACCCGCACTACTTCACGCCCCACATGCCCAGCGCCATACAGCCAAACCGGCGTCTTTTCTTGTGTCATAATTTCGCAAAACCAGCCCGCGTCTATTGTTGCGCCTGATCGCTCCGCCCTCAACAATCGCGCGGCTTGCAAGGGCGCAGGCGTCGGGCTGATCCCGTCCTGTTTAGGGCGGGTGAAGCTCGGCGCAGCTCCCTCGATCGACCTAATCTCCAATGCCGCATACCGCTCCAGCAGCATTTCCACATTGCCCCCACAGCATTGATTTAGCGCAGGCCCAAGCGGCATCTTAACAATTTCACGCCGCCAATCACCTATCTGCCCCAACAGCTTTCGCGCACGCGCCGCCATCTGGAATTCCAACGCACCACCACCGATTGTGCCGGATTGCCCATCCTGCCAAACCAGCATCGAGGCCCCTGTTTCGCGTGGCGCAGAGCCTTCAAATCCCGTAATCACAACCCGCACAACAGGCCCTTTTTGCATCACAGTTTTTTGCAATTCACCAAGATCAAAAAACTCTACCACAGATCGCCCCGCAACCTGTCACAAGCGTTCAAAACCCGTTCAGCCGTTATCGGCGCGTCCATATCCGCATAATTATCGCCACAAGCTGAAATAGCATCTGACAACGCCAGATATGCCGAAATGCCCAGCGAAAATGGCGGCTCCCCCACGGCCTTAGAGCGATAAATGGTTTTCTCTTGGTTTTCCCCATCCCACAAAGCCACGTTAAAAATTTCTGGCGTGTCCGAACAGGCCGGAATTTTATAGGTGCTTGGCGCGTGGGTTAGCAACGCACCTTTGTCATTCCAAACCAGTTCTTCCATGGTTAACCAACCAGCGCCTTGCACATAGGCGCCCTCAATCTGGCCAATATCCAGTGCTGGATTGAGGCTTGCGCCTACATCATGCAAAATATCCGTGCGCAAAATCCGGTTTTCGCCGGTTAATGTATCGATCACACATTCGGTTACTGCCGCGCCATAGGAGAAATACAAAAAGGGCCTCCCGCGACCCTTCATACGATCCCATTTAATTTTTGGTGTTTTGTAAAATCCGGTTGCCGAGAGCGGAATGCGGCCAACATAAGCCGCGCCGGCCAATTCCTTGAATGACATGGTTTTATCACCAACAGTCACTTTGCCATCTGAAAAATCCACCTCGCCGCCCCATTCGGTTTTTGCGAAATCAACAAGCCGTTGCTTGATGGTTTCACAGGCGGCTTTGCAGGCCATGCCGTTCAAATCGGCACCGGAACTTGCCGCCGTGGCTGAGGTATTGGGCACTTTGCCTGTGTCAGTCGCTGTAATTTTGATCGCTGACACATCCAGTCCAAATACCTGTGCTGCGACCTGTGCGATTTTGGTATTCAAGCCTTGGCCCATCTCTGTGCCACCATGGTTCAGATGCACAGATCCATCAGAATAGATATGCACCAAAGCCCCCGCCTGATTAAGGTGTGTCAACGTAAACGAAATTCCGAATTTCACCGGCGTCAGGGCAATACCATGTTTCAGCACCGGGCTGTTGGCGTTGTATTTTGCAATCTCGGCGCGGCGGTTCTGGTAATCGGATGACTGTTCCAGCTCGGCCACCAGTTCAGTAGAAATGCTGTCGGTGACTTCCATATGATAGGGTGTTTTCTGCGCCCCACCGGTCTGATAAAAATTCGCCTTGCGCACAGCCAGCGGGTCAATCCCCAGATCATGGGCGATATGGTCCATCACCCGTTCAATCCCCACAATCCCCTGCGGCCCGCCAAAGCCGCGATAAGCGGTGTTGGATTGGGTATTGGTGCGCATCCGGTGCGACAGAATACTGGCATTGGGCAGATAATAGGTATTATCAGCGTGCAACATCGCACGATCGCCAACCGGAATAGAAAGATCAAGCGCCCAGCCACAGCGCACATGGTGTTCAAATATCACCGATTGCAGTTTTCCGGCATCATCAAACCCTGCCTTATAGGCAATGCGAAATTCATGGCGCTTGCCAGTGATAATCATATCATCATCGCGGTCATAGCGCATTTTGGCAGGCCGTTGCAGCCGTTGCGCGACGATGGCGCAGGCAACCGCCAAGGCATTGCCTTGCGATTCCTTACCACCAAAACCGCCGCCCATACGGCGGACCTCGACCCGCACGGCATTATAAGGCAGGCCCAGCGCAGCGGCGACCTTGTGCTGAATCTCGGTCGGGTGCTGGGTGGAGGAATGCACGATTATATCACCCTCGGACGGAACCGCAAAACTGGCTTGGCCTTCGAGATAAAAATGTTCCTGCCCGCCAATTTCAAACTGGCCGGAGATTTGGCGCGGGGCGGATTGTAACGCCGATTCCGGCGCGCCAATGCGGAATTCAAGCGGCTTTTCAAAGCGGCTATCAGCCTTGATGGCATCGTCGATGCTGAGCAGCGGCGGTTTCCCAGCATAGCCGATTTTGCCTAGCCGCGCGGCTTTGCGGGCATTCAGATGGCTGTTGGCCACCACCAGAAATATCGGCTGACCGATATAATGCACCATGCCGGTGGCCAGCAAGGGTTCATCATGGGCCGAGGGCGAAACATCGTTTTCAAACGGTAGGTCATCAGCCGTTAACACCGCAATCACGCCTTTGGCGGCGCGAACCTCCGAAAGATCAACGGATGTCAAATCCGCATGGGCATTTTGCGACAGGCCAAAGGCCAGATGCACAATGTTGGCGGGCAGGGGCATATCATCGGTATAGCGCGCGGTGCCCAAAACATGGCCAACGCTGCTATCATGCGGGATGGATTTGCGAACGCTCATTTTGCCACCTCCAGCAAGACATTGGCCGCTTCACCATTACGTTCCAGCCAATAACGCCAAAGCAGATTTTGTACAATTTTCAGGCGGTATCCTGCGCTGGCGCGAACATCACTTAATGGTGTAAAATCATCCTCAAATCTTTGCATGGCGGCTTTGACTGTGGTGGCGCTCCAAGGCTGGCCAACCAGCGCTGCCTCAACCGATTTTGCACGTTTTGGCGTGGCTGCCATGCCGCCAAACGCAATGCGTGCGTCGCTGATGGTATCGTTTTTAACCGTAATATTAAACGCGCCGCACACCGCAGAAATATCCTGATCAAAGCGTTTCGAGATTTTATAAACACCCATAGTGTCCGGCTGGTCCGGTATGAAAATGCTTTCCAGAAATTCGCCCGGTTTTCGGTCCTGTTTGCCATAGCTGACAAAATAATCCTCTAGCAACAAAACACGGCGCTTATCGGCCCGCCTGAGAACAATACTGGCCCCAAGCGCAACGAGTGGCGGCGGGCCATCGCCAATAGGCGATCCATTGGCGATATTGCCACCAATTGTGCCCGAATTGCGCACCTGAACCGAGCCATAACGCCGCAACATTTCAACAAAGCTGGAATGCCGGCCAATCATCGCCCCACGAAAACGCGCCACCGATACCCCCGCGCCAATGCGAATGCCCCCGTCTTCAACCGTGATGTTCTTAAGCGCTTCCAGCCGGTGCAAAAACACCGTATCGGGGAATTCGCGCAGGGCTTTGGTGACCATCAAGCCAATATCCGTGGCGCCAGCAACAAGCGTTGTATCAGGGTTTTTGGCATAGAATTCTGCGAATTTATCGAGGTCCGCCGGGATCAGTTCGTTTGCGTCCTTCTCGATATTTGCCTGAAGTTCAAGCAACGCGTCAGCCTCGTCAAAGAACAGAATCGCGGCGGTTTTTCCTGCGGCTGCTTTGGCGGCACGCTGAATGGGGGCGTAACCTGTGCAACGGCAAAGATTTCCGGCCAGCACATCATTATGGTCTTGGCGACCCTCGCGGTGGGCGGCATAAAGCGACATCACAATTCCGGGCGTGCAAAACCCGCATTGGGAGCCGTGATGTTCAACCATGGCTGATTGCACGGGATGCAACGCTCCATCCTTGGAAATGCCCTCAACCGTGGTTAGGGATTTTCCGTGCAGATGCGGCAGAAACAAAATACAGGAATTAACCGCGCGGTGGGTTAAAACCCCGTCTTCCAATGATGCCAGTGATACCGAGCATGCCCCGCAATCACCCTCGTTGCAGCCTTCTTTTGTTCCGGTAAGATGGTTTTCCTCGCGCAGCCAATCCAGCACCGAGGCGGTTGGTTCGGGGTTTTTCAATGTGGTTTCAACGCCGTTCAGTAAAAAGCAGATACTGCCCATTAGCTGCCCCTGTAGGTGGAATAACCAAAAGCCGACAGCAACAGTGGCACATGGTAATGTTTGTCCTCGGCCATGCCAAACCGCAGCGGAATGATGTTGAGGAATTTCGGGTCCGGTAATTCCTGACCGGTGGTTTCAAGGTAAGCCCCCGCATGAAAAACCAGCTCATATTCACCAAGCTGAAATGCATCATCTTCCAGAATTGGCGCATCAACGCGGCCATCTGAATTGGTCACGACCTCACCCAGTTTTTGACGGCCACCCGTCAGGCGAAAAACCTCGATCTTCAACCCCGCAGCCGGATTGCCGCTGCCAGTATCCAGCACATGTGTTGTTAGTTTGCCCATAATTTTCCACCAGTCAGATTTGTAAAAGCTGGTTTGGAATTCGGTCCAGCTTGCTTGCGAGAATAGCGACATCAAACGACATCAAACGTATTCCGCGCATTATGGCCAAGCGGTCCGGCCGATAGGGTTTATGATTTATCAATCCCGATCTCGGTTAGCTTAGCGCAGTTTTCCCATTTAGCAATTAATTTCTTTTAACTTTGTTTTTTGGGTGCATTCCTTGGCAAAAATATCTAATCTTTGGTGATGGTTAAAAATCATTTGCAAAGGCCTGAAAATGCGCGTTGATCCAAAATTTATCCACCTGCGCGTCCATTCGGCTTATTCCCTGCTCGAAGGCGCGATTGCCGTTAAAAAACTGCCAGCCATGTGTTTAGCAGATAAAATGCCAGCGGTGGCGGTGACTGACACGGGCAATATGTTTGGCGCGCTGGAGTTTTCAGAAATTGCCAGCGCAGCGGGTGTGCAGCCTATTATCGCGTGTCAGATGAATCTGGTTTATGAGGCCGCGGCCCGGCCCGGGGACCGTGTGCCGGCACCTCTGCCGGTGGTTTTGTTGGCGCAAAATCAAGCAGGCTATCAAAACCTGATGAAGCTCAACAGCTGTTATTATATGGAATGCGGCGCAGACGCGCCCCATATTACTTTGATTCATTTGGCGAAACACGCTGAGGGAGTGATCTGCCTGACCGGCGGTGCGCTTGGCCCGATTGGCAAGCTGCTGGTTGATGGGCAAGACGACAAGGCGCGGTTGCTAACCGAACATCTAAAGGGGCTTTTTGAGGATCGGCTTTATATCGAAATTCAACGGCACCCAACGGGCGCGGGTCGGCGCACAGTTGAGGAAACCGCCTCTGAACCGGGGTTTTTGAAGCTGGCTTATAGCTTGGATATTCCGCTGGTGGCCACCAATGATGTGTATTTCCCCAAGCCCGATATGTATGCCGCCCATGACGCGCTGATTTGTATTGCTGACGGGGTTTATGTTGACCAGCAAGAACCGCGCCGCACCTTAACGCCGGAACATTATTTCAAAACCCAAAGCCAGATGCAGACCCTGTTTGAAGACCTGCCCGAGGCGATTGAAAACACCGTTGAAATTGCCAAGCGCTGCGCTTTTCGTGCCCGCACCCACGCACCAATCCTGCCTAAATTTGCGGATAACGAAATTGAGGAGTTGGGGCGCCAAGCCCGCGAGGGCCTCAAGGACCGGCTGGCGGTTATCTCCCATTCAGTCAGCGTTGAGGAATATAATGCGCGGCTTGATTTTGAGCTGGGAATTATCGAGGGCATGGGCTTTCCGGGTTATTTTCTGATCGTGGCCGATTTTATCCATTGGGCCAAAAACCAAGGCATTCCGGTTGGGCCGGGGCGGGGGTCTGGTGCGGGGTCGCTCGTGGCTTATGCGCTGACCATTACCGATATTGATCCGCTACGATACAATCTTTTGTTTGAGCGGTTTTTGAACCCCGAGCGGGTTTCCATGCCGGATTTTGACATCGATTTTTGCATGGATCGGCGCGAGGAAGTCATCACTTATGTGCAGGAAAAATACGGGCGCGACCGTGTGGCCCAGATTATTACCTTTGGTGCTTTGCTGTCCAAAGCCGCCATTCGCGATGTCGGGCGGGTGTTGCAAATGCCGTATATGCAGGTGGATCGGCTGTCAAAATTAATTCCGGTTGAGGGCGTCAAACCGATGTCTATCGCCCAATCGCTAAAGGAAGAACCGCGCCTGAAAGCGGCGGGTGAGGAAGAGGAGGTTGTGGCGCGGTTGCTGGATTATGCGGGGCAGCTTGAGGGGCTTTTGCGCAATGCCTCGACCCATGCTGCGGGGGTTGTTATTGGCGATCGGCCGATTGACGAGCTGGTGCCGATTTATAAAGATCCGCGCTCGGATATGCCGGCCACGCAATTCAATATGAAATGGGTCGAACCGGCGGGTTTGGTGAAATATGACTTTTTGGGGCTAAAAACCCTGACGGTTATTCAAGGCGCGATTGATCTCTTGAAGGCGCGCAATATCGAGGTCGATATTGGCGCGATTCCGCTGGACGATGAAAAAACCTATGCGCTGTATGCCAGCGCTAAAACCGTGGGTGTGTTTCAGGTGGAAAGCTCGGGCATGATGGATGCTTTGCGCCAGATGAAACCGACCTGTATTGAGGATATTGTGGCGCTGGTGGCGCTGTATCGCCCCGGCCCGATGGAAAATATTCCGAAATTCTGTAAGGTTAAGAACGGGTTAGAGGAACGGGATTTGCTGCATCCCTCAATCGACCATTTGCTGGACGAAACCCAGGGCATTATTGTTTATCAGGAACAGGTGATGCAGATCGCGCAGGAAATGGCGGGATATTCCCTTGGCGGCGCGGATTTGCTGCGCCGTGCGATGGGTAAAAAGATTGCCGAGGAAATGGCCAAGGAGCGGCCGAAATTTGAAAAAGGCGCCGCGGCAAACGGCGTGAATTTGAAAAAGGCCACGCAGGTTTTTGACCTGTTGGAGAAGTTCGCCAATTATGGTTTTAACAAATCTCACGCGGCGGCATATGCGGTGGTTTCATACCAGACCGCGTGGCTGAAAACCAATTATCCGGTGGAATTTATGGCGGGGGCGATGAATTGTGATTTGCATCTGACTGATAAGCTGCATGTGTTTTTTGAGGAAATCAAACGGCTGGAGATCGAGATTATTCCGCCTTGTGTTAACCGTTGTAATGCGGATTTTAGCGTGGTGGACGGCAAAATTGCCTATGCGTTGGGCGGGTTGAAAAACGTCGGGGTTGAGGCGATGCGGATGATTGAAGCCGCGCGCATTGAAGGCCCGTTTAAGGATATTTTCGATTTTGCCAAACGGGTGGATATGAAGCGGGTTGGCAAACGCCCGATTGAAATGTTGGCGCGGTCTGGCGCGTTTGATTTGCTGGATAGTAATCGGCGCAAGGTTCTTGAATCGGTTAACGCATTGCTGGCTTATTCGGCGGCCTGCCATGATGATAAAAACTCCAACCAGCATAGCCTGTTTGGCGATGGTGGCGAAGATTTACCGGTGCCGCGCTTGCCCATGCCCGAGGTCTGGCTGGCCACGGAAATGCTGGCACAAGAACATCAAGCCATTGGGTTTTATCTGTCTGGGCATCCCTTGGATGATTATGTCGGGCCGCTAAAACGCCAACGGCCTCCGGTGCTGACATATGGCGAATTGGTGCAAAAATCTGCGGGTATGGCGGCGGTGGTGGCGAAAATTGCCGGGACAATTTCGGGGGTTCAAACCCGAAAATCGGCGCGCGGTAACCGGTTTGCCTTTGTGCAGCTTTCCGATCCGAGCGGCATGTATGAGGTTACGGTTTTTTCCGATGTGCTGGAATCGGCGGGGGAATTGCTAAGCGTTGGCCAAAACGTGGTTTTGTCGGTTGAGGCCACGGTGGAGGGCGAGCAGCTAAAAATGCTGGCGCGCGGTGTTATTCCAATTGATAGCGAGGTGGCGGGGGCGGCTGCCAAAGGGCTGACGGTTTTTGTGAATGACGAGGGTGCATTGCCCAGCATGGCGTCCTTATTGGCGCGGGATGCGTCAGGCGCGCGCGGGCCGATTAACCTGATATTGATTGACCCAAACCTGCCGGGCGATGTGGAAATCAGCCTGCCGGGAAACTATCCGATGAGCCCGCAGGTGAAATCCGCGCTGAAAACAATCAGTGGCGTGATGACGGTTGAGGAGTTTTAGACGGTTTTC
>CAZCDC010000008.1:35647-49751 GCA_964497195.1 uncultured Rhodobacterales bacterium
CGCGCTGAAAACAATCAGTGGCGTGATGACGGTTGAGGAGTTTTAGACGGTTTTCGTTTTAGACGGTTTTCATAGTGTGGCAGCATGTGGTTTTTGTGTGCAGCCATGGCGGGCAATGGCAGAATTTAGCTGCTTGGCAATGTCGAGGAGTTGCATCTGCGTAGGGTCTGCCATAGAAATGGCCCAGCCCAGCTTGACGGATAACACAAGCAGATAGGGTTAATATCTGCGGAAACGAGTAGGATGATACGACAGGCAATAATCTTTCTAAGATATGCGATGACAATTGCTTTGGCATTGGGAATTGTCTTGTCGTCCAGTGCCCGTCTGGATTCACATGATGTTACTGATCTTGCAGAGATAATAGCCGGACATAACACTGATTTTCAAGACCACGGCCATGACCACAAAGATATTGTCGATGTCATGCACGCATATCTTGGCCATGCGCATGAAATGGTTGACCATGATCACAACATCGCATTCCTGCCGCCTCGACGCGGCACTGGGTTTATTGCGCCTCTACGCACCAATTGGCCACTGACAGAGATTGCAATGTCAGATCGCAGGGCATTTGATCTGGATCGACCGCCCCGCGCCTGAGGCTACGCCAAACGGCGCTGAACCCCAAAATCTCAATAAAGCGGAAAATCAATCAATGAAACACAACCAAACCTGCGGGTCGGTGGTTGCAGCGCATCCGATGCGACACTCCCTGATCTTTATGGCGACAATCGCACTGGCCTTGCTGGCCTTTGCTGCGTCGGCCTATGCCCATGCTGTTACCGCTGGTGACAAGGGTTATATTATGGAAATCAGCGGCATGAAGCTGATCCCTTTTATGTATCTGGGGGCCAAGCATATGGTCACCGGCTATGACCATCTGCTGTTCCTTTTTGGCGTGGTTTTCTTCCTTTATAAGATGAAGCACGTTGCCATTTATGTCAGCCTGTTTGCCATCGGCCATTCCATAACCATGCTGGCCGGGGTTTATTTTGGCTGGAACGTCAACGCCTATCTGATCGACGCTATCATCGGCCTGTCGGTTGTTTATAAGGCGCTGGACAATCTGGGGGCCTATCAGCGCTGGTTTGGCTATCAGCCCAATACCAAGGCGGCAACGCTGATCTTTGGGCTTTTTCACGGGCTGGGGCTGGCGACCAAGATCCTTGAATACGATATTGCCAAGGACGGCCTGATCCCGAATCTTCTGGCGTTTAATGTCGGCGTCGAGATTGGCCAGTTGATCGCCCTCGCTATAATCCTGATCGTGATGGGCTATTGGCGCAAAACCACCCGATTTTGGAAACAGGCCTACACCGCAAATGTTGTGATGATGTCGGCCGGATTCATTCTGATCGGATATCAGATGACCGGCTATTTTGTCGCTTGAAAACTTTGGAGACTATGAAAATGCATAATGGAAATAAACCAAACCTCGATGAGCTGCCAACCTCGGCACAGCTTATCAAATCAACCATCCTTGCAGCCGTGGCGGCGGGGGTCATTTTGGTGACGATTGTTCTGCCATCGGAATACGGCATTGACCCAACCGGCATAGGCAAGGCGCTCGGCTTGGCTGAAATGGGCGAGATAAAGGTCCAGCTTGAGCAAGAGGCCGAAGCCGACCGCCTGCTGGACCTTCAAAACAGTGGTGCCAGCCCAGATCAATCCAGCCTTGGCGATGGGTTCTTCAGCTTCTTTGTTGGTGCAGCCCACGCCCAGACGATTGAGGCCGAATGGCGCGATCAATATAGCGTAACCTTGGCCCCGGGCGAAGGGATCGAGGTTAAGCTGGTTATGGAAGAAGGCGCCGAGGCCGAATTCATGTGGATAGCCCAAAACGGTGTTGTCAACTTTGATCTGCATGGCGACGGTAATGGACAGGATATCAGCTATGAAAGAGGCCGCGCTGTTCCAGAAGCTGCGGGCGTGTTGATAGCCGCCTTTACTGGCAATCATGGCTGGTTTTGGCGCAACCGCGATGGGCAGGATGTGACAGTCACGCTTTATGTTCGCGGAGATTATAGCGAGATGGTGCTGCCAAAATAGAAAATAGCGTCACCGTATAAAGTCACCGTATGAAATAGCCGGCGGTTTGGCTTCAAAGCAGTCGCAAGCGTTTTAGCCGGGGCTTTTCTCGGGGTAAGGCCGTGTGAAAACCAGTTTGTTGTCCATGGATAAATCCGAACGATACGCATAACCGCCTGTGCTAAAATCTTTGATCCCTGCCGGATTTTTAATGCGGTTTTGTGTTGCAAACCGCGCCATTGCGCCCCGTGCGCGTTTGGCAAAAAAGCTGACGATTTTGTCTGTGCCATCGCGGGTTTCCATAAATACCGGCGTGAGGATTGCGGGCTTTAGCGTCTTGGCCTCCACCGCGGTAAAATATTCTACCGAGGCGCAATTCAGCAGAAATTCACTGCCGTTTTCAGCCGCCAATTGATTTAACGCCTCAGAAAGGCGCCCCCCCCAATATTGATACAGGGATTTCCCGCGCCGCGTGGCCAGACGGCTGCCCATTTCAAGGCGATAGGGCTGGATTTGGTCGAGCGGGCGCAGCAATCCATAAAGGCCGGACAGAATGCGCAGATGGGATTGGGCGTAGCGGAGTTCGTCTTCGTTCAGGGTTCCGGCCTCCAACCCCTGATAGGTGTCACCGGCAAAAACCAACGCGGCGGGTTTGATGGATTCGGTTGCTGGAAATTCCTCAAACGCTTTGAAACGGTCTTGGTTGAGCTTGGCCAATGGCTGGCTAATATGCATCAATTTTTGCAATTCGGCGATGCTTAGGCGGCGTGCGGTGCGGCTAAGGCTATAGGCGTCGGTTTGGAAATCCGGCAGGGTTGCTGTGACCAACGGCTCGGTTAGGTTGTAATCTAGTTTCTTGGCTGGTGAAATTACGGTGATCATATTATAGCCCCTTTTATCGGCAACCTAGGGGTTTATTTTGCTGGCGACAAGCTGCGCAATACCTGCACCAATCAGGCCCGATATAAAAAACCAAAGTTCCAACATACATTGAGAGCGGTTTATAATGCGGCGACCAAAGTAAAATCCGGTGCGGTCAGCCTCCAGGTTTGCAACGATCTCCATTACGCCAGCGACAGCGCATATAAAGAATGAAAAATAGACTTTGATTTGTGCTGGCATTTGGCTGGGCTGCTCCGAAGGCCGAGCAGATAATTTACCCCAATAGTAGCCAGAAATGCCAAGGGTGTGTTGTTTTTTGGGTTAAGAGTATTTGATAATACCTTTCTTATGACCAGCGCGACAGGGCGGATGGTTCGCCAAGATTTGAGTCTACAAAACGCAGGCCTTTGATTTTAAAGGAAATTCAATTTCACACAAAAGATTCGTATAAATAATTTTACGTGTTTGAAAACCCCTGCGTGACAAAATATATTTACATATCGCATAAAATGAATACAATGCAGTGCAAATCTGGGGTGCAGAAATCCTATTGGTTAAGAATAATCCAATTCTCCGGCGCTGCCAAAACGGCATGAAACCGGATTAAATTAACGGGAGTTTACAATGACTAAGATATCGCTCAAGGGCCTTATGCGGGCCACGGCTGTTTCCGCTGTTTTGGCCATGCCTATGGCAAGCTTTTCAACATCGGTTGCTGCGCAGGATCTTGCGGATGTGACAAGCTTGTTTACCGATAGCAGCTTTACCAATGGTTTTGCATCATTGTTAAACCCAGACATGTTGGCCAGCTGGGCTGATATTATGATGAACCCGGCCCTGATGGAAGCCATGATGGCGTTTGCTGATCCGGAATTGTTTGTGCCGTTCATCACCGTCATGACCAACCCTGATTTCATGAATGCCATGCTGACATTTGGCCAGCCTGAAATGATTGAGGCATGGATGACCTTGATGATGAACCCCGACATGATAACAGCCATGATGGCCTTTATGACGCCGGAGTTGATGGAACCGTTTATGAAAATCATGCTGGACCCGGCAATGATGGAAATCATGATCGGCATGATGACACCGGAAATGATGACGGCCTGGATGGGCATGATGACCGACCCTGACATGCTGAAAATGATGTTCTCGTTTATGGATGTGGACATGATCACCAGCTTTTTGGGCATGATGACCAACCCTGCAATGATCGAAACCATGATAAGCATGATGGACCCTGAAATGCTGACAAGCTTGATGAGCTTGATGAGCCCTGAAATGCTGGAATCCATGATAGGATTGATGAGCCCCGAAATGATGGTGGGCATGATGACATCGATGATGGGCATGTTGGGCGGCTTGGGGGAGCTTGGCGATCTTGGTGATCTTAGCAACCTTAGATCCTTGATCCCCGGCACAGATAATTGATTTTAAATGGGGGGTGCTTTGCGCCATCCAAATGATTTCAGACCCAATAAAAATTTTAGGGAGAGTATAATGAAACTATTCAAAAGCGTTGTGGCCACGGCCACCGCCATGTTGATCTCGACCGCAGTTAATGCGCAAATGTCTGAGGAAGAAATGATCGCTTTTAATGAGCAAAGCTATTTTCAAGGAGAGCCGCGCGTTACCGAACGTCCAGCCATTGAGAGCCTGACGGGCAGCGCTGCAATCGATGATCGTCCGGACAATATGATGAGCCCGCCAACCATGAGCGCGGAAACAAAAATGGTTGCTGTGCAAGCTTTGATGGCTGCAAACCCGATGGGTCTGCGCGATATGATGAATTTTATGGTTGCCAAGAAAATGGTTCTGCCGGGGATTTCGTTTGACGAAGTGATCGAGAGCATCAATTCCCGCGCGCTTGATCTGAACATGCGGCCAACCGGCCATAACACGCCTTATGTTGTGTTGCGCGAAACCATGGATGAAAACAGCCCCCGGCTGGAATTTCTGAGCTTTTGTGATTTGATCACCATGCGGATGATCATGGATTTTTCATTGGAATTTGGCGCGTTTCTGCCGTGCTCAATTCAGGTGATGGAAGACAATACCGGCCAAATCTGGATCACCACGCTGGATTGGGATGTACGTTGGCTGGACACCAGCCCGAACCCGAACCGCATTTCGGATGATCTGCGTGAACGTGCCATCAAAGTGCGCGAAAATGTCGAATCCATTATGGATGCGGGCGCAAACGGCGACTTCTAAACCTAACGCATGGAATTATAAAAGGGCCGCAAGGAGTTGCGGCCCTTTTTTTGTGGCTAATGCAACACACATATTCGGAAATGACAATATGTCACACCCATCATATTCTAATTATACAATATAAGAATGTGAGTAGCGCGAATCGCTAAGCGAGTGGTTTGTTCATTGATGGGTTTACGGTGTCGGGATGTCCCGAGAGGGCCGATCGCATAACTGGAGAAGATAAATGAAAAATACTATTTATACATTGGGTCTTGCTGCATCATTGGCGCTGACCGTATCGACATCAAATTCACAAGAGACAGCAGCAACTGCTGAAACCGCTGTAGAAGCTGTTTCAACAGTTGCTGGCGGCATTCAATGTACAGACGAAAGCGGCTGCTTGATTGCCGGCATTCGTTTTGGCAACCCGTTTGATCGATCAAGCTGGTGGAATGCAAATGAAGGCAGCCAAGCCGGTTCGGTAATGTCGTTCAATTTCATGGACCCGGATTTCTATATGGATTTCATGGTTCCGGAAAAACGCGGTGAAATCCACGCGGCAATGTTGAATCCGGCAACCTGGGGTCAATTCCTGGAGCTGGAAACATATACCGCGATGATGGACCCAACAGTGCTGTTGAAATGGTTTGACCTTGAATCATATGACGCAATGCTGGACCCTCAGAACTATGCGTATTTCATGCAGCCGGGCGCCTATTCGCACCTGATTGAGCTGGATCATTACCTGCAATTCACTGAATTGTCAGCATATGAAGGCATCCTTGATAGCGCCATGGCGTCGCTTGGTCTGTCTGAATAATTAATTTCCCAAAGGGCGGGTGGTCAAGAACTGCCGCCCTTTGTTGAATTTGCGAATCAAGTTGATTCGGGTGCTGGGTTAAAATAGCCCAAAAACCCCTGAAATTAGAATACCTTGGTATACAATAGCCGCGGATTCGCGCGCTTTCTGTATGATTCAAAGCTTTTCCCGTATTTCACATAAAAATGTAGTAATAGCCATTTCATGTGTTACGCTAACATAATGAGATATTTGCATACTTGGGTATACTTCGCCGCCGCCGCCTTAATTCTTTCAGTACCTATGCCTGCTGTTGCCGATGGCCATGCTGAGGCTGGCGCGGAGGTTTATCGTCGCTGCGCAAGCTGCCACGCAGTTGAGCCGGATGCCGGGCGAAAAGTTGGCCCGCATCTTAACGAAATTTTCGGCCGCGCAGCTGGCACGCTTGAGGGGTTCCGCTTTTCCCGTGCTATGATTGCGGCAGGTGAGGATGGGCTGGTTTGGGATGAAGAAACTCTTGAGGCATTCCTGAAGCGCCCACGTGATGTAGTGCGCAGTTCAAGAATGAGCTTTAACGGATTACGCAGCGAAGAAGACCGTGCTGAGCTGATCATATTTTTACGCACTCTTACAGCCGAATCCGGCATAGAAACCGCAAGTCTGGAACCGGTTGATCCGGAGCTGTCTGCGGAAATAATGGATATTGTCGGTGACATCGCCTATGGCGAATATCTGGCTTCGGGTTGCGTTGCCTGCCACCAGCTCACTGGTGGAGATTCCGGAATTCCAAATATCATAGGCTGGCCCGCGCCAGCCATGGTAACCGTTATGCATGCATATAAAAACAAAGACCGGGAAAATACGGTCATGCAGCAACAAGCGGCAACATTGTCAAACGAAGAAATAGCAGCCTTGGCTGCATATTTTGAAACGCTTGAATAAATACCAAGACCAACAAAAACTGAAAGGGAAGAAAACATGAAACTAGACAGACGCGGATTTTTGGGTGTGGGGGTTGCAGCAGCTGCAACCGCAAGCGCCCCGATGGTAATGGGTGCCGGCCACGGAAAACCTAAAGTTGTGGTTGTGGGGGGCGGCGCTGGTGGCGCAACAGCCGCACGTTACATCGCAAAAGACAGCGAGGGCGCGGTTGATGTTACATTGATCGAACCAACGCGCACTTATTATACCTGTTTCTTCTCCAACCTGTATTTGGGCGGATTTCGTGACATGGCCTCGCTTGGCTTTTCATATGGCGCACTCGCAGCTCAAGGTGTTAATGTTGTGCATGATTGGGCCATTGGCGTTGATCGTGATGCAAAAACCGTGATGCTTGCTGGCGGCGGCTCCATTCCATATGACCGTTTGATCCTGTCACCCGGCATTGATTTCCGTGATGGCGCGGTTGAAGGCTGGGATGTTTCCTCGCAAAATGCCATGCCACATGCCTATAAGGCTGGTTCGCAAACCGAGCTTTTGAAAGCACAAATTGATGCAATGCCACAAGGCGGCACCTATGCGATGGTTGCGCCCCCCAATCCATTCCGGTGCCCTCCTGGGCCATATGAGCGGATTTCAATGGTTGCGCATCATTTGAAAAACAACAATCCAACTGCAAAAATCCTGATTGCGGATCCTAAGCCCAAGTTTTCCAAACAGGGCTTGTTCCAAGACGGTTGGGCGCGCCATTATGGCAATATGATTGAATGGATTGGCCCTGATTTTGGTGGCGACAATGTGTCGGTTGACCCGGGCGCCATGGAGCTGAACATCGACGGCGAAGTGACCAAGGTTGACGTTTGCAACGTGATCCCTGCGATGAAAGCTGGCCGTATTGCCGAACTTGCCGGTGTTACAAATGATGCTGGTTGGGCCGAAGTAAATGCGCATGACATGAGCAGTAAAGTTGACGAGAACATCTACGTTCTTGGCGACAGCGCGCAGCAGGGCGACATGCCAAAATCCGGTTTCTCGGCCAATAGCCAAGCCAAGGTTTGTGCAAATGCGGTTCGCGGTGCATTGACTGGGTCAACAGTATTTCCAGCGCGATTCTCCAACACGTGTTGGTCACTGATTGAAACCGATGATGGTATCAAAGTTGGCGCATCTTATGAGGCAACTGACGAGAAGATCGCCAAGACATCTGGCTTTATCTCAGAAGTTGGCGAAGATGCTGCAACACGCGCGGCAACATATCAAGAATCAGTTGGTTGGTTTGACGGCATCACTGCTGACATCTTTGGCTAATTAAATTTCGGGCAGGCAACTGCCCGAGACACTCTCCAAACATACGAAAAACGGCGGCTGAATTGCTTCAGCCGCCGTTTTATTTTTCTCAATTGAACGAACTAGTCGAGCAGGGAAAGATCACTTGCGGATTCTTTGCCATTGCGACCTGTTTCCAGCTCAAATTGAATTTTTTGGTTGTCGTTCAAGCCGTTAAGGCCTGCGCGCTCAACAGCAGAGATGTGTACAAACACGTCTTTGCCGCCATCGTCGGGTTGAATAAATCCATAGCCTTTAGTGCCGTTGAACCATTTGACGGTGCCAGTTGCCATCCGTCTTCTCCTTATATTAGACCACCCACAGGATGCGGTGGCTTGGTGCAGATAGGGTCTTAATTAGTTACCGAACTTCTGCATAAGGCGTCAGCGGAACGCGTGAAAGACTCACTTCACACGCGCTATCTCGCAGAAAAATTTGCACAAAGCAAGGTTTTTGCGCAAAATGTCGCAATTTAGCCGTAGTTTTTGGCATCAAGTGATCAAAATAGCACGGAAATCGTTAACATTGGTGCCGGTTGGGCCGGTGATTAGCAAATCGCCGGATGCGTGCAGCGCACTCCAGCCATCATTATTGGCTAACATTGCCACAGGGTCCAGCCCCGAATCACGGATGCGTTGGACGGTTTCTCCATCAACAATGCCCCCCGCATTATCCTCGGACCCGTCAATGCCGTCGGTATCCGCCGCGAGGCAATAAATGCCCGTCAGCCCGTCTATTTCCAGCGCGAAAGACAGCAAAAATTCAGAATTCCGCCCGCCCTTGCCCTTACCATTCAGGGTTACGGTGGTTTCGCCGCCGGATAAAAGCAAAACCGGTTTTTCAAAGGGTTGGTTATTTAGGGTAATTTCGCGCGCGACTGCTGCATGCATTTTGGCGACTTCGCGGGCCTCGCCCTCAATCGAATCAGATAGAATTACGCACTTAACCGGCGCGGCTGCCTGCGCGGCCTTCAGGGAAACTGCGGCCGATGCGATAATGTGTGTCTCGTTATTTGCAAAACAAGAATCCGCCGGGTTTGGCGCATCAGCTGCCTTGCTGTTCAAATGCGCGATTATTGATGCAGGTAATTCCAGCTCGTAGCGCGCAATAATATTCAGGGCATCTGCACGGGTGGCATCATCAGGCACCGTTGGCCCAGACGCCACATATGCGGCAATATCGCCCGGAATATCCGATACAACCAGTGTTACAACCTGTGCGGGTGCGGCCCGCGCGGCCAGTCGCCCGCCTTTGATCACGGATACATGTTTACGCAAAACATTCATCGCAGATATTGGCGCGCCAGAGGTTAGTAGCGCTTTGTTCATTGCAATTTCGTCATTCAACGAAACACCGAGTGGAGGGCAGGGCAGTAATGCAGACCCGCCGCCGCAAATGAGCGCGATCACCAGATCATCTGCCGTAAGACCAGTGACGGCTTCTTGCAACCGCTTGGCCGCTTTTAACCCTGCTGCATCGGGCACGGGGTGGCTGGCCTCAACCACCTCAATATCATAGCATTCCGCGCCATAACCGTAACGAGTTACAACAAGGCCCTCAATCGGCCCATCCCACAGCTTTTCCACCGCTTGGGCCAATTGCGCAGCACCTTTGCCCGCGCCAATCACTATTGTCTTGCCAGCTGGTTTGTTGGGTAAATATTGAGCAATCGACTTATCCGGCAAGGCTGCGTTTACCGCTACATCAAACAAATCGGCCAGAATTTCACGGGGCAGCATCAGCTATTCTCCCGCAATACCCGCCCTGCAAGATAAAGCGATCCACAGATCAGTATCCGTGCGTTTGGCGCAGATTTAACGATTTTTTGCACAGCCAAAATCACATTTTCTGAAATTTCTGCATTCATGCCAACCGCCTTGGCGGCCCTGGCGGTTTCATCGGCGCTTAGGGTGGCGGCTTCGCCTTCAATTGATACTGCAAAAAGCTGTTTAATCAACGGCGCCAGCGGTTCCAGATACCCCCCGATATCCTTGGTATTCAGCATCCCGCAAATCAGGAATAAAGGCCGGCTGCTTAACCCGCTAACAGCCTGCGCAATGGCCTGCCCCGCCGCGGGATTGTGCCCCCCATCAAGCCAAACCTCTGCCAGACCCGCGGCTTCTGTCAGCGGCCCCGAACGTAGTTTTTGCATGCGGGCTGGCCAGTTTGCGTTTAGCACTGCTGCTTCGCACGCAGCATCGCCAGCCTCTAGAACCCGCAATGCCGCAATTGCCGCGCCGGCGTTTTGCACCTGATGTGCGCCGATCAGTTTTGGCAATGGCAAATCCAGCAACCCGTTTTCATCTTGAAAAACCAGCCGTCCGTTTTCTTCCCAGACATGCCAGTCCTGTCCGTGTACCAACAGTCGCGCGCCGACCTTGGCGGCCTCGGCCTCAATCACTGCCAGCGCGGCATCACATTGCGGCCCAACAATACACGGCACGCCGCGTTTCAGAATTCCGGCTTTTTCACCCGCGATTTCCTCAATGGTTTCACCCAGATATCCCGTGTGGTCAATCGATACGGGTGTAATTACGCACAGGCGCGGCACGTCAATGATATTGGTGGCATCCAGCCGCCCGCCAAGCCCGACCTCCAGCAAGGTATAATCAGCCTCAACCCGCGAAAACGCCAAGATCCCCGCGCAGGTGGTGATTTCAAAAAACGGGATTTCAGCGTCACCATTGGCGGTTTCGCATTCCTTAAGCAGATCAATTAGCGTGGTTTCGGAAATGACCTCTCCGGCTAGCACGATACGTTCATGAAACCGTGCCAAATGTGGCGAGGTATAGGCATGAACTTTATGCCCCGCACCCTCCAATCCTGCACGAATCATCGCTTGGGTGGAGCCTTTGCCATTGGTGCCAGCGATATGAATAACCGGCGGAATACGGCGTTCTGGATTGCCCAAAGCGCCCAGCAACCGCCACATGCGGCCCAGCGTCAGGTCAATGATTTTTGGGTGCAGCGACATCATTCTCTTGAGGATAATGTCGCTATCCCCGCTCACGCTTTGGGCTCTTCCACAGGTGTCTCTGCTTGCGGTGTTTCCTCAACAGGCTCCGGTGCGGGCAGATCTCCGGCAATCGGCGGGGTTGCTTTCATCAGCATACGCAATATTGACACCAGTTCGGATTTTAATTTGGTGCGGTGCGTTACGCGGTCCAACATGCCGTGATCCAGCAAATATTCAGCGCGCTGGAAGCCCTCGGGCAGTTTTTCACCAATGGTTTGTTCGATCACGCGCGATCCGGCAAAACCGATTAACGCGTTTGGTTCCGCAATTTGAATATCGCCGAGCATCGCATAGGAGGCCGTAACCCCGCCTGTGGTCGGATGGGTTAACACCACCACATAAGGCAAACCGGCCTCTTTCAACATTTGCACGGCAACGGTTGTGCGCGGCATTTGCATCAAGGATAAAATCCCTTCTTGCATACGCGCGCCGCCAGCCGCTGAAAACAGCACAAGCGGGCATTTTCGATGCACCGCAGCCTCTGCCGCGGCAATGATTGCATTGCCAACATACATGCCCATAGAGCCGCCCATAAACCGGAAATCTTGTCCTGCGGCGATGATTTTCAGGCGGCCAATTTCCCCCTCGGCCACCAGCATGGCATCTGGCTCGTTGGTCTTTTTGCGCGCGTCGCGCATCCGGTCAGGGTATTTCTTTTGGTCTTTGAAAGTTAGTGGATCAGCCACTACTTCTGGCACCGCGATCTCGGTGAAAATCCCACCGTCAAACATTGCCTCAAACCGCAGGCGCGGGCTGATATGCATGTGATGGTCACAATTGGGGCAAGTATTCAGCGCATCAGACAATTCGCGGTGAAACAGCATGGTGCCGCAATCATCGCATTTTGTCCACAGATTATCCGGCACTTCGCGCCGCGAAAATAGCGAGTTAATCTTGGGCCGGACGTAATTTGAAATCCAATTCATTGCTGCGGACTTTCTGTGTTGTTGCTTTGGTTTAAATAAGCCGCGAAGGCACGAATTGCAACATTCAACGCCGCCTGCGCATCACCAAAAGGTAAATCAGATAAAAGCCAAGCATCATGCCAAGCGAAATCAGCAAAACAATGCGGGTTTGCTCAACATCGCGCAAATTCACATCGCGCAAAAACAACGCCAGTTTTGAGGCTTGGCCAGGAATGCCAACCAAAAGCGCCAGCGCCACATTATTGGCAAAATGCAGCCCCATCGCCACCGATAAATTGCCAGTGCGCACCGTGATATCGGATAATATCAACCCAAAGAGCGTTGCTGTGCCAACCACCAGCCAAGCGTTTTCGCCAAAGGCGAGTTCGTTATAATGCAGCAGGCCAAACAAAATCGAGGGCAGCAGCCACCACATAAACCGGCTTTTGAAATGGGTGGCGAATTGCTGCAAAAGGTAACCGCGAAAAATCAACTCCTCGGTGGTGGTTTGCAGAAATATGATCAGCAAACCGGGCACAAGCCAGCGCAGCCAGATGTTGATTTCTAGTTGCTGTTCGGTACTGCCTTGCCAAAGAGCGGGCAAGGCCGCCAGCAGTGCAATTGAAATAACAAACCCGACGGCCAAAAAATAAGCGCGGCGGTTGATCTTGCCATTCGGGGAAAACAAAGTGATGAAACGCCGTTTATGCACAAACCGCATCACCAGCCATAATGCCGGAAGCGACAGCAAAATAACACCAAAACTAAGAAAAACCGCACGTTTCGAGGATTGGGAAGCCCATTCAAAACCAAGCGCATAGCCAAGGCCTTGCTGATAATTTTCAGCAAAATCCAGCCCGTATTTCCCCACCAGAAACACCAATCCCAAAGTGACCGCAACCAGCAATACCAAACCAAATGCGGTGCGCCATGGTTCCGGCCGTTCCGTACAGGGGTGCAGGAAATCTTTGAAATTGGGGTTACGATCGGGGAGCATGATAATCCAGCTATTGTTCGGCTATCAGGTTAATTCAGCCCACAAATAACTGCAATGCTTGAGGTTTTCAAAAACCCTGATAACGTGGGAATGATCGAAATTATTCAAAGAATAGCCCGTGATGAAATTCAATATTCTGCCAGTATTTATACTCCTGTCCATTTCTGCCTGCACGTTTTCGCCAACCGAGGGTATTCACCAAAGCCTAAGCGTTTCAGCCGGCGGCGCGGATGTGATTATCAGCGGCCCCCCCGGGTTTTGCATTGATGAACGCACCACCGAGGAATCCCGCGCGGGTGCATTTGTCTTTCTGTCTGATTGCGCAATCACTGCGGATGCCAGCCCCACCATTGCCCGCGTGCCTATTTCGGCGGTGCTGACGGCCTCGGTTTCCAATAGCGGGCTGCCGGGTGCAGAGGCCGGAATTGAGGCCGCATTGGCCGAGCTGCAAGGTTTTCTGGAATCACCCATTGGGCAGGTTTCATTGGGCAAAAGCGGTAATATTAATACCATAACCGTGCTGTCGCTGGATCATGATCAAATCGCGGTTTACGCCTTTGTTGAGGACACAACCCTGACCACCACCACCGGAGAATCGCCGCGTTTTTGGCGGGCTTTTACCCAAGTCGGCGGACGGCTGGTGGCGCTGTCAGCCACGGGGTATAACCGCGAAGACCCCGAACAGGAGCGCATCCAGCAAATCCTGATTGCGTTTGTTGCAGCGCTTCAGGCCGCCAATCCGGCTTAGGCTTTCGCTGGGTCAAGGGGTGACAACATGCGCAATTTGGTCAAGACTATTACCCCTAACAAAAAGGGTTCCGCTATGTCTGAATTTCCACACCTACTTGCGCCACTTGATCTGGGTTTTACCACGCTGAAAAACCGTGTGTTGATGGGGTCTATGCACACAGGGCTGGAGGAAACAGGCGACTGGAACCGTGTTGCCACGTTTTATGCAGAACGCGCAGCCGGTGGCGTGGCGTTGATTGTAACAGGCGGCATGGCACCGA
>CAZCDC010000009.1:0-10882 GCA_964497195.1 uncultured Rhodobacterales bacterium
TCTGGAAATTCGCGAATTGCCGCGACCATTTCCACCAGCCAGTTCGCGTCAATAATCTGGTCATCATCAACCCCACCCATCCAGTCAACATCCATTTCTTCAAGCGTGTTAAGAATTTTATTGCGTGCATATGTCAGGCCGGGACGGGGTTCCAGCACGTGCTGAAGCGGCATTTTTTGACTGAATTCGGTAATTATTTCATCGTATTGCGGGGTCTCATTATTTTCGACAATCAAGAACGATAGGCTGATATCTGCTGGAATTTTTAGCAATAACAGCGAATTTAACGCCTGTTTTAGCAGCTTTGGGCGCTTGCGAGAGCAAAGAGTGATGCAAAACCCTAGTGGTTTATCGTTTGTTTTCATAAGTATAAATGACTGCTAGGTTTAGGTATTGCATATTAGCAACATGTAATGCGCTTTTCTCTGAAAAGCTACTGAATTAAGGGAAAGGTCTGGTTTTTGTCAAATAGCTGTGATTAAAGGAACTATGCCATTTTGGCTAACCTTAATTGCGCAAAATTCTAAGGAAGAAAAAAATGAAAAAATTCGCACTTGCCGCACTCGGCACAATCGCAGCAGGCGCTGCAACCGCTGGTACTTTGGTTTACACGCCACCAGCAGTAACAATGATCGACGACGGCGGCACCATGGGTGGTTCCGGCGGCTGGTTGATCCCACTGATCATCATTGCTGTTCTTGCTTTGGCACTAACAAGCACTGATTCCACCGCTTCTTAAGGCTAACCCCTTAAACGATATTTAGACGGACGCTACCGGCAACGGAGCGTCCGTTTTTATTTTGTCCATGACAATTTGGCTGTGGACCCGCGATACTGCGGCATGTGGCAACAGTATTTTGTGCACAAGATCATTTAGCGCTGGCAAATCCGCGCAAAACACCCGCAGCAAATAATCCGCTTCGCCTGTCAGGGTCCAGACGGCTGTGATGTTTTCCTGCGCGCGCAGATGATTCATAAAAGCGGTGGCGGTGGCGGGGTCATGGGTGGCGGTGGTGATCTGGATAAACGCCTCTACCTTAAGGCCAAGTTTGGCCGGATCAAGATTGGCGCGGTAATCTTTGATATACCCCTCCGCCTCCAATCTTTGACGGCGCCGCCCTGCCTGACTGGGCGACAGGTGTAATATTTCACCCAATTCCTGCGCAGTTAAGTGGGCGTTTTCCTGCAATGCAGTCAGCAAGCGGGAATCGGTTTTATCAAGCATGAATTAAAGCCTTTGTGACGTGATTATGCAAAAAACAGGTGTTTAATGCGATCTTGACGCAAACTTCCCGAGATTCATATAGATAATCGCGCAGCGCCCGCATTGTGGATGCGTATAATTGGGGGAAACCAAAATAAAGGGGAACTCTTATGGGTCCATTTCCACATGACGCCAAAAAACAAGAAATTTCCAAAGTAAATCCAGCCGGTACAGATGGGTTTGAGTTCGTTGAATTCGCTCATGCCGAACCAGAAAAACTGCGCGATACTTTTGCCAAAATGGGTTTTTCTTTGGCAGCAAAACATAAAACCAAAGCAATCGAGCTGTGGCAGCAAGGCGACATTACCTATGTGCTGAACGCTGAACCAGACAGTTTTGCTGCGCGATTTGTTGAAAAACATGGCCCCAGCGCCCCTGCGATGGCATGGCGGGTCGTAGATGCGCAACACGCGTTTGATCAGGCGCTCCGCAAGGGCGCTGTCGCTTATACAGGCGACAAGGCGCTGGATGTGCCGGCGATTTATGGCATTGGCGAAAGCCTGATTTATTTTGTGGATACATATGGCGATACTGGCAGTGCATATGATGCAGAATATAACTGGGTAGGGGAACGCGCGCCAAAAGGCATGGGGTTCTATTATCTGGACCATCTGACCAATAATGTGCATCGCGGCAATATGGATAAATGGTTTGGGTTTTATGCCGATATATTCGGGTTTGAACAAATTCGGTTTTTTGATATCTCGGGCAAACATACAGGGTTGCTGTCACGCGCGCTGACCAGCCCGTGCGGGAAAATCCGTATTCCGATCAATGAAAGCCGTGATGACAAAAGCCAGATTGTCGAATATTTGAAACGGTATAATGGTGAGGGTATTCAGCATATTGCGGTAGGCACAGAGGATATTTACGCGGCCACCGACCAGATTGCCACGAATGGAATGAAATTCATGCCCAAACCGCCACAAAGCTATTACGAGATGTCAGACCGGCGCTTGCCGGGCCACGGAGAGCCGCTGGAGGAAATGGCGCGTCACGGCATTCTGATTGATGGCGAAGGTGTAGTGGATGGTGGCGAAACCAAAATTCTGCTTCAGATATTCTCAAAAACCGTGATTGGCCCGATCTTTTTTGAGTTTATTCAGCGTAAGGGCGATGACGGATTTGGTGAGGGTAACTTCCGCGCTTTGTTTGAAAGCATCGAGGCTGATCAGGTGGCGCGCGGGGTGATTTGACAAGCGGTGCGTGGGAGACCACACACCCTACGCAAAGATGAAATGTGCCAGTGTATGGGCTAGGTGCCGCGTATTCTAATTGCCCATAGAACGGATACTAAACCTGCAGCGGATGCAAAAAGCATTAGTGCCAGCAGAACAATTGCAGCCCCTTTTTCTGGTAATGCCAGCCCTGTTATTGTTGTTAGAACAGCACCGCCTGCGACAATCATCGCTCCATTCAAACCAGCAGCGGTGCCTGCAAGCTTGGGCCGGACAGACATGGCACCGGCGTTACTGCTTGGCATTGTGATGCCATTTCCGAGGCCTACAAATATTGTGCTGCCAAAAAACACCATCGGTGACAGCCAGCCCACTGCCAAGACGGTAATACCGATCAATAAGCCCGCGCAAGCCACTAGCCGCCCCGCCAGCATCATGGTTGTCGGGGCAAATCTAGGTGCGAAACGCCCCGCGATGAAGGCCCCCAATATATAACCAGCCGTTATTGTTCCGATGAAAAAGCCCAACGCGGCGGTTGAGGCGCCAAATTCGGCTTGTGCAACAAGCGGCGCACCAGTGAGAAAGATGTAAAATGCCCCGGTTGAGAAGGTGCTGCATAGTGAATAAGCCCAAAATAAAGGGTCGTGCAAAAGGGCGATAGCCGTGTCGGAACCGTAAATATCCTTCGATGATAGCGCAGGTTTGGTCTCCCCTAAATCTTTCCAACACAATACCAGTAAAAAGACCCCTGACGCTGCATAAAAATAGAAGTTTGAACGCCAGCCGAATGCAGTATCCAGCACGCCACCAAGCATCGGCCCTAACATCGGTGCGATGGCCATAGCCATGCTGATATAGCCGATCAGGCCGGCGGCTTCACGCTCAGCCTTGTATCGCGGACAATCGCCATAGAGAGCGCATATCCCGAGATTATCCCGCCTTGCAGCACCCGAAAAAACAGGAAAATCCAAACATCCTGAGCAAGAGCGCAGGCAAGTGACGCAAACGTAAACAGAGCCAGAGCAGCCAACAAAACCGGACGCCTACCAACTCGATCTGACAACGGACCTACAATGAGCTGGACGACCGCCGTAACCGCCAAATACCCTGCAACAGCGAGGCTGACTGTGCCGTAGGCCGCATCAAGATCATCCGCTATAGGCTGGCGAGTGACGGTAGGAACATGTTCAGAGACAGCGTAGAAAGCGCTGTTAGCGCGATGAGGGTTGTAATATGTGGTGGTGTTTTGATGGTGGGCATTGATGAAATCCTGGGTCTAAAACAAAAAAAGCCCCCGAATTCCTTCAGGGGCGCATGGCACAGATATGGGAAACCCTTATCGGAGCATGCACCTCTTGTTCACCACGACGATTGTCAGTTTCATAAGTAATCTCCTGTTGGCTTAACCGTATATATCAAAGCCATATTTGGCAATGTTCAGGCATTGTTTGAATGAATTTTGCATCTGAAAGCAGGTTATTAACCAGCATGTAATCCGCAAATTTTTTTAGCTTTTTGTATTGTGAATTTCGGGTGCTTGTAAATCCGCACGCGTGGGCACTTCTGGAACACGGATGTTCGCCGTAACCATTTGCGAAAAATTCCTTATAAACAAAGCCTTGCGCTTGTGCGATGATGGGTAAAGATTTGTGAACAAATGTCGCCAGCCCCCATTGGGAGTCGTACCGTTTCTCACCGTGCCAAAGATCGCCTTGTGCCGCCGGACAGAAAATGGCTGTATGATTTGGCAGGGCCGCGCAGATTTCGCCAAAAAAACTGGCGCGCTACGGAAGTTTTATGCCCATGTCGCGGTAGATCAATTCCGGTTTGTCAGAGGGCGGGGTATGAACCACCTCTTGTAGGCACAACATCGGGCTGTGTCTTATTCAGATACGATAATAACCGAGCGTGCATTTTACCGCCCCAGCCATTCAGGCACATAATTCTCATTGTTACGCGTTATTCCGCCCTTAATCCCAAAGGCTTGGGTGTTTGCCCTCTGCTTCATGGCGTTCAAATCTTGCGCGGGTGAAACGTTGGAAACCCTCGTCATCATAAGCGCTGGTCGCGACATATTCGAGCGCAGAGCCGTAATGGAAGGGTTTGAAATATCCCGGCATACGGAAACTTTCGGCAGCGCGCAGATCGGTGGCGCCTGCGCTTTCAGCTGAAAACATCACAACGGTGGGCGTGAAATTCACGAACCATTTATCCGCCAGGTCTTTTTCAGCCAGTTCTTCGCCGTCAAAATCGGTGACAATGCGGTCGCCCCACAGGTTTAGTTGGATGGTATCGAAATGTTCCGCTTGATATTCAGTGATGTCGGGGATGGCAAAATTAACCTCGTGTAATTCAAGGCAATACGGGCAGCCGCGTTGCTCAAATATCACGATCAAGCCTTTGCCTTGCGCTGCGGCGTCTTCCAGATCCGGTCCCATTTCCAGAAAACTATCCATGAAAAATGGCTGGATATGCATGCCGTTATCATCAACGCCTTGGGCGAATGCGGTTTTGGCCAGAGGTGCAAGGGCTGCTGCGGCCATAAGTGTGCGTCTGTTTATCATGTTAACCTCCCGTGGATTTCTGGCAGGATATCACAAACGCGGCCCTGCAGGAACAGGGCCACGAAAATGTGATTAACCGCCGATAATCTCGATATTTTCATTTGGTGGTATGTGAACAGTGCCTTGTTCTCGGATATAATTTTCAACCACATCCCAGATCTGCGGCCCCTCTGTGCCCTCGTTAACACTGGCCCAACCGGCAACCATATAGGTTTTGGAGGGGTCAATGGCTTCGCCGGTTTTGGTTAGGGTCAGGTTGGTGAAACGCTCACCCTGAGGTTTGTTGATATCAATGGTAAAGGCCAAGCCGCCAACCCGCACCATATCGCCGCCTTGCTGTTTATAGGGATCAACGTTGAACAAATTGTCGCCCACATCTTCCAGAATAACCTTGATAAATTCACCGGTCATTTCAGTGCGGTAAGCCTCGCCATAGGACATTGATGTGACGTTATAAATATCTTCGCGGGTAATATCTTGACCCGGCAAAATGCTTGGTCCCCAGCGCACGCCAGGCGACATGGCGATGTCCGCATCGCGTTGGTCAATCAGGGCATTACAGATTAGATCATCCCAACTGCCAGCGAAATTCCCGCGACGGTAAAGCAGGCTATCGGTTTGGCCGATCACCTCTGACAGCTCATCCTTGAAGGGTTCGCGTTGCGCATCAATCAGGTCTGCGACCTCTTTGTCCGGCTCGATCACGTCCGAGAAAATCGGGATGAGTTTATGACGGAACCCCATCATTTTGCCATCACGCACATCAAGATCAACCCGCGAAACAAATTTGCCGTTGGAACCGGATGCGATAATGATAGTGTCGCCAACCACAACGGGTTCGGGCAGGGCATCATGCGTGTGCCCCGACAGAATAACATCAATGCCGGTTACACGGCCCGCCATCTTTTTATCAACGTCAAAACCGTTATGCGACAGACAAACCACCAGTTCAGCACCTTTGGCGCGGACTTCGTTAACCATTTCCTGCATACGCTCATCACGGATACCAAATGAGTATTCGGGGAACATCCAGCCGGGGTTGGCGATGGGCATATAGGGGAATGCCTGACCAATCACCGCGACTTTGACACCACCGGATTCAAAGAATTTGTAGGATTCAAAATCCTCGGTCGGTTCATCCCATTCGGCATCAAATATATTTTGGCCGAGCGCCGCAAAAGGCAAATCTTGCACAATTTCGCGCACCCGATCTGAACCCAATGTGAATTCCCAGTGGAAGGTCATGGCATCGGGCTGCAATGCGTTCATGACATTGACCATATCCTGGCCCTCGGTTTTCAGGTTGGTATAAGACCCGTGCCATGTGTCGCCGCCATCCAGCAGCAAGGCATCAGGGCGGGCAGAGCGAATGGATTTGATAACCGTGGCCACGCGGTCAAGACCGCCAACTTTGCCGTATTCCTGTGCAAGGCTGGAAAAATCATCATAGGTCAGTGCGTATGCTGATGCGGAGCCATCCTCAATGCCATAAAGCCGGCGAAAATCAGCGCCGGTAATATGCGGAACATGGCCGCGCGCGTCACCAACACCCAAATTGACCGAGGGTTCACGGAAATAGATCGGTTTTAACTGGCCATGAATATCGGTGATATGCATCAAGGTTACGTTGCCGAACGTGTCAAAATCCAGCAGGTCATCTTGGGTAATAAGCTGTTGCGCGGCAACACGGGAAAAACTGCCAAAACCTGCGGCGCCGTAAATTGCTGTGGTGGCCATGGATGTTTGCAAGAAATCGCGACGTGAAATCATGGGGGGTTCTCCGGAAGTTTTTAGATTGAGGGTAGGGGCACTGCGCGCAGTAAGCCAACGCTAAATCTGTATAAAAAAAGGGCGCCCCAAATCTTGAGACGCCCTTGAAATTATTTAGTTACGGACCGATGGTCCTTCAACGCTCAGGCCATTGCCGCGAGAACCAACATAAAGTTCAAGCGCGCGGAATTCATCACCGCCAACCGGGTAAGGTGTTGCACGGATATTTTTCATGCAGCCCGAGAAACGGTTATGGGTTGAATTCAACTTGGCATTTTTCAAACGGTATACTGGAAAGCCGTTGATTTGACCTTGGGACAAGTGATCAGCGCGGATCATTACGCCGTAATTATCCTCATGGCAATTAGAACAAGACATATCAAGCTGCCCTACACGGGTGTAATACAGCTCTTCGCCCAGTGCCCATGCCTCAGCCGCCGGACCATCAATTGCGATGTTCATTGGCATGCCGCGTGATTGAAGCGAAATCAACGCAACCATCGCATTCATATCGGCTTTGCCCCATTTCCATGGCTCAGCACCCATATGGGTAACGCGGCTTTCGTTGATATAGTCTTCCATCGACCAAATCGCGCCGGCATCTTCGTTCCAGCGCGGAAGCACCGTGCGAAGACCTGCGAATTCTTCTGGGCCAGCCTCATGACAAGAAGCACAGCTTTTGCCCTCAGAGCCTTCAACGGTGTTCCAATTGTCAATCGCCTGATCCACAAAAATCATGCCCGGATTGTCGAAATCATCCATTTGCAAGGCTTGTGTTTCAACTGTGCGATAAACCCAACCGGATATGACTTCGTCGATATCCAGAAAGTCTGCTGCCGGTGCGCTGGTTGCAATGACCACACCGTCAATGCTCAGCACAGGCGCATGGCCTTCGGCTGAAGCAAATCCGGTGGGCAGCGAAAATGCTGCGATTGCGGCACACAGGGTAGATATTTTTTTCATTATTTTATTCCTCCCCTAGAGTTTGGTTATCCGAGTGTGATGTCTTTTGAATCGGTGTAAACTGATCCATCATCATCATTCCACGTAAATGTGAATGTACCGGCTTCTTCAACGGTTGCTTCAAACTGGATGTACGGATTCGTAGAAATCGCGCCTTCCAGATTTGCAGTGATCACGTTTTCACCGTTAAAATCACAGGTGAATGTATTGATGATCGAGCGCGGGATGGTGTTGCCATCGCTGTCTTTGCGACGCCCGGATTCCATGATGTGCGAGATCAGGGTTTTGATTTCGAATACTTCGCCAGCTGCTGCTGAGCGAGGAACCCGAACGCGTGGTTTTACATTATCAGCCATTGTTCTTCTCCTATGTTAGCTCAGCCGCCGCAGCCGCCGATGGTTACTTTTACGTTTGCTGTAGCGCTGGCAAAACTGCCATCCGCCATTTTAGCAACCGCGATAACGTCTTGCGTGCCAGCAAGACGGCAACGTGTTGACGCACTGGCCGAACCCGAACGTGGGCCAAAAGTAAATTTAATCACTTCAGGGACAGGGTTGCCGGTGGCAAAGATCATGATTTCGGTTGCGCCCGGAGCAGAAACCGCGATTGGCACTGTGTTGCCGTTTTCAGCAATTTCCGGGGCAGTCATTGTAACGCCACCCTCGGATACTTCCGCGCCACCAGTAAAGGCAGCAATGGCTTCTTCGCTAGCTGCAAAAACTTGGAGAGGCATAAATACAGCAACTGCTGCACCTGCACCCAAAACCAAGGCATCCCGTCTTGTATAATTCATTCTAGTCTCCCGTTTAGGTCGGATCCGGCTCGCCGGATTATTCAGTTAATGTCAGCAGGTAAGCCACAATATCTTCGACATCTTGCGCCGAAAGAACGGTTTTACCTTCAAACTTTTCGAGTGGCCGGAACGCATAATTGTCAGCGTAAAACGCTGGCATAATGGTCCCGTCAAATGTGTTTTTGGAGTTTGCTACAATCCCGCGAAGCTCTGCCTCGGACCAGTTTGCGCCAACGCCGTCAAGTGGCGGGCCTACTTCGCCGTGGAATGCTTGATCTGACATGTCGCTATTAATATGGCAGGCCAGACAATTGCCCAATTTGCGATTTTTAAATAGCAACGCGCCGTTTTCCGCGTCGCCTGTAATCCCTGTTAAGGATGCTTCAATAGCACCATATTCAGAGAAAACAACATCGGATGGAGCAACCTCGCCTGCAAATGTTGCCGATGCAAAAGCAGTCGACAAACATGCGGCGAGAAGCGTGATATGTTTCATTCAGAATCCTCCCTAAAGATCCGTTTCTTTTAATTATTGTCACTCAACGTAATTTGACGCGCGACAAAATGCAACATTGAATGCGCATATTGGAATACTTTCGCGCAATATTATTTCTTGTGCAGTGCAATATCTTTAACGATCTAATTGTGAATCCAGCATTCCCGCATGGTATTTCTGGAAATGTTCATCGGTATCATAGCCCTCAAGCAATACCCAATTTAGCATGTTCAGGGTCATGAATTTACCAAAAGCCCCCGGCATTACCGCAACTATTGCCTCGCGCGCATCAGCGGATTCGGTAATTTCATCATCAATAAACAAAATTGTAGGGGTGAAAAACACGCCCCATTTTTTAATCATGTTACGTTCCGATAATACTTCGCCGTCAAAATCGGTAACCTCGAGATCACCAAACATATTGACCTGCACAAAGTAATACTCATCATTCAAAATCGCATTGATCTCGGGGATGGGGAAAATTTCGTTATGCATCTGGTCGCAATAAATACAGCCCCGTTGCTCGACAATAATCGCAAGCCGTTTGCCTTGGGCTTGTGCATCGGCCAGATCTTCGCGCATGTCCAGAAACGTGTCGTGCAGCCATTCGGGCTTGTGCAAACCGTCATCACCCAAGGGCACTTCTTCGGCGCTAACCAGCAGTGGAGTGAATACAAGCGCGGCGGCCAGCAGGATGGATCGTAACATAAAAATCTCCTTATTTGATCATAGAAAGCAGGCTGGGAAAGGTATCAATCAGCCAACTGGAAATTCGGTTGATATTGCCTGTGGCAATCAGGGCGGCAAAAATCAGCAGCATAACGCCCATCAGTTTTTCGACATATTGCATCAGCTTCATATGGCGTTGCACCCAGCGCAGGAACGGGCCGGAAAACAGCGCCACCAGAATAAACGGAAAGGTCATGGCCGCACCGTAAACAAAGAACAGTTTGCCGCCCTCAATCACACTATCGGTTTGCATGGCGATAAAAGTCATGGTCGCAAGAAACGGTCCGGCGCAAGGGGTCCAGCCAAAACCAAAGGCCAGCCCGATTGCATAAGACCCAGCGTAGCTGGCCGGCTTAACATTGGTGGTATCTATTTTAGCTTCGCGATACAGGAAAGGGATGCGGATAACGCCCAGAAAATGCAGCCCGAATACTGTCAGGATCGCCGCAGCGGCATAGGACATATAGGTCATATACGGCCCAAGCGCGCGGCCAAAACCGGCGGCCAACATACCCAGCATGACAAAAATGGTAATCACGCCAAAAGCAAAAAACACCGCGCTAATGATCAATCTTGCGCGCGCGCCCTTGGCGATTTGGTTTTCCGAGGTTAGTTCCTGCATGGAAAGACCAGCCATATAGCTGAGGTAAAATGGCACCATCGGCAGGATACAAGGCGATAAAAACGACAGTAACCCGTTGATTACGGCAGCAGCATAGCTTGCTTCAAAACCCATATAAAAAACCCGTCCTTGCAAATTAAGTGATTCTGTGGGAATCATATTTCAATATATTTATATGTAAAGGAATTCGATTTGAGCCGGTTTTTCCATCTGATACGTTTGTCCTTTATGGTTATTGTTATTACCGGCGCATCAAGCGCTGCGCGCGCGCAGGTGCAATTATTGATGCTGGACGAGGTTGGATGTGTGTATTGTGAGCAATGGAGCGAAGAAATTGGCGATACTTATCATAAAACCACTGAAGGGAAAATCGCGCCGATTCTGCGCATAGATATCCGCGATGAATTGCCCGAATACATCACATTGAATTCGGTTGGTATCTATACGCCAACCTTTATATTACTGGTGGACGGGCAAGAAACCGGCCGCATCACCGGATACCC
>CAZCDC010000009.1:10982-38137 GCA_964497195.1 uncultured Rhodobacterales bacterium
CTTTTATCCAGCCGTCAGGCGGCTGTTAGCCAGCAATTGGCACGGTTGCGGCTGGAGGGGCTGGTGAATTCTCGGCGCGACGGCAAGGCAATTTATTATTCGCTGGGGGATACAAAAGCCGCGCAAATGATTGAATTGCTTTATAATATGTTTTGTACCTTTGATGAAGACGCGGTAAAAACCGCAACCTGATGCTGGGGCTTAGCGAACCATTAGTGGCTGCATTAGCTGGGCTTTTTGGCGGCGTTTTACTTGGCTTTGCTGGTGGATATTCGCGGTTTTGCACCCTTGGCGCCATTGAAGACGCGCTTTATGGCAATAATTTTGACCGTTTACGCATGTGGGCGCTGGGCCTTGCTATTTCAATTGCCGGGATATTCGGTTTGGCCACGATTGGGCAGGTTGATATGTTGGCCTCGTTCTATTTTACCCAAGCCTGGAACCCGCTGGCGTCGATCACCGGCGGGTTGATGTTTGGCTATGGCATGGCTCTTTCGGGTAATTGCGGATATGGTGCTTTGGTGCGCATGGCTGGCGGTGATATGCGCAGTTTTATTATTGTTTTGGTGATGGCGATTGCGTCATATATGGCGCTGGGCGGGCCAACGGCTGTCTTGCGAAACTATCTGTTCCCGCCACAAGAATTTACGGGAGAAACGCCGCAAAGCGTCGCGTTTTTACTGGCGGAGCTGGTTGGCACATCACCCTTGATCCCTGCGCTTGTTATTGCTGTAATTCTTGCAATTTCGGCTTTTTCGGGGGCAAAATTCCGCCGTTCTAAAAGCATGGTTTTGGGCGGAGTTCTGGTCGGAATTGCCATTGTTTCAGGTTGGTGGCTGACGACATATTTGGCGGCAAACAGCTTTTCCGTAATTCCGATCGAGAGCCATACTTACACCGCGCCTTTGGGCGATTCGGTATTTTATTTGATGACATCAACCGGCAGCAGCCTGAATTTTGGCATCGGATCTGTTTTGGGTGTTATCATCGGCGCATTCATCGGCGCCAAAATCAAGGACCGCTTCCGCTGGGAAAGCTGCGACGACCCAAATGAGCTAAAACGCCAAATATTGGGTGCGTTATTGATGGGCACTGGCGGCGTTATTGCGCTTGGCTGCTCCATCGGCCAAGGCATGACCGCGATGTCTGCCCTGACCTATAGTGCGCCGGTTGTGCTGGCCTCGATTTTTGCAGGGTCAGCCTTTGGCTTGCGGCAATTAATACGAGGGTTTAACGCAGCGTAATTTCGCCTGCGCTGGTATAATTAACCATTTTGAGGGTTCTGTTAACCAATTTTACACGTTTAGGGCGTTTTGTAAGAATTCTTACACTCATGCAAGGCGATCCCTTTGAAAGCCCACGAAACCTCCCCGAACTCCGACCAGTCAGATGTTGTCATAACCGGGTATGGTGTGCGCTTGCCGCAGGCCGAAAATATTGCTGAATTCTGGCAAGTATTAACTGACGAAAACTGTGTAATTTCAGAAATCGGCGAGGATCGTTTTTCCAAGGAAATATTTTATCACCCCGATCCAACCGCCAAAGGAAAAACCTATTCGGTTGCGGCGGGACAGCTGGATAATATCTGGAAATTTGACCCAGCCCACTTTGGGATTTCCCCGCGTGAGGCTGAACAAATGGACCCCCAACAGCGCCTGTTGCTGGAGGTCACATCAGAAGCAATATGTGAGGCAGGGCTGACCAAAAACAACTGGGACAGGTCACGCACCGGCGTATATATCGGGGCGTCCAGTTCTGATTATTCCACAGGGTTTGCCGGCGATCCAGATGCCATTGACGCGCAGTTTATGGTTGGAAACACATTGTCGATCATGTCCAACCGGCTGGCTTATGTTTTTGACATCAAAGGGCCGAGCTATACCGTTGATACAGCGTGTTCGTCATCATTTTTTGCAATGGATCAAGCGGTTGAGGCCCTGCGGAGCGGAAAGATAGATACCGCCATTGTCGGCGCCGTAAATTTGCTGATTTCGCCCATTCCGTTTGTCGGGTTTTCGCGTGCGGCTATGCTGTCGCCCGATGGTTTGTGCAAAGCGTTTGATGCAGATGCCAATGGCTATGTACGATCTGAGGGCGCGGTGGTTTTCGTGTTGCGTCGCATGGATGTGGCACGGCAAAACCGTGATCATTTGCGTGCGGTTATCCATGCAAGCGCGGTTAATTCGGATGGCCGCACTGTGGGGTTGGCGATGCCCTCCAGCCAACGGCAACAAGAATTATTATGTGATATTCGCGCGCAATACCCGTTTGATTTGAATGATCTTGCTTTTGTTGAGGCCCATGGCACCGGCACCGCCGTTGGTGATCCGGTCGAAGCAAATGCCCTTGGCAATGCGTTTGCCAAGGGTCGCGGCACCGCATTGCCGATTGGTTCTGCTAAATCAAATTTTGGCCATTTGGAGCCGGCATCGGGGCTGGTGGGAATGTTAAAATCTGTTTTGGCGCTGGAAAAAGGCATTTATCCGGCCAGCCTGCATATCAACAATCCTAATCCGCATATTGATTTTGAGGCGTTGAATATTGCGCTGACAACTGTGCCGATTGCTTTGCCTGATCGTAACCGACCTTGGCTGGCTGGGATCAATTCATTTGGATTTGGCGGGGCCAATGCACATGTGATTTTGCGTCAATTATGGGATCATGAAAAAACCGCAATACCCGATATTGCGCCGCGCAACCGCAACCTTGCGCTTAGCGCTGCATCTGCGCAAGGTTTGCTGGATTTGGCTGCACAATATGATAGCCAGATTTTGGATCACCCTTCTGCTGCATTCCAGATAAACAACGCAAATTACCGGCGAGAGCAATATAACCATCGGTTGGTGGCGTTGGGCGAAACCCCCAAAGAAATAAAATCAACGCTGATGGCATTTGTGAAGGGGGAAGCAAACGCAAATTTGGTCAGCGGCCAAAACTTGGCGCAGCGTGGCAAAGTCGGGTTTGTTTTCTCTGGCAATGGTGCGCAATGGCCGGGTATGGGGCGGCATCTTTATCGGTCTTCGCCAGATTTCCGGGTTGCGTTTGATCAGGTTTCGGAGCTGTTTAAACAAAAGGCTGGTGATGATCTGGCCGCATTAATGTTTGATCCAGAATTTGAGACAGAGCTGGGCACATCCGCGTTGGTTCAGCCGCTGGCTTTTGCCATTCAAATTGCGCTTTGTGATAGTCTGGCCAAGGCTGGGTTAACGCCGGATGCAGTGGCGGGTCATTCGGCGGGGGAGGTTTCTGCGGCGTATGCTGCCGGCATTCTAACCCTGCAAAGCGCTGTTGATCTGGTCCATAGCCGCTCCTCGGCGCTGGCGACATTGCTTGGCACAGGGGGCATGGCCGCAGTATTGGCTGGCGCCGGGCCGCTTCGGGATGCTTTGGCGGATTTTGAGGATCCGGCGATTGTAATGTCAGCCGATAATTCCACACGTTCAAGCAGTATTTCCGGCCCGATTGAGGCATTAAAAGAATTTGCAAAATTTGCCCGAAAACGCCGCTTGGCGGTTAAGGTTCTGGATATTGCATACCCGTTTCATAGCCCCGCTGTAGACAGTATAAAAGACCGTTTACTTAATGATCTTAAGGGTTTACAGCCCGCCCAGGGCGATTGTGATTATTATTCTGCAGCCTTTGGTAAATTGGTTGACGGGCCGCAAATGACAGCGGATTACTGGTGGCAAAACACCCGAAATCCGGTGCAATTCCGCGCCGCAGTGGCGGCCATGACAAAAGATGGTTGTGACATAATTGTCGAGATCAGCCCCAAAAGCATCTTGCGCAATTATGTTATCGATTCCGTTGAGGAAGGCCGCAAAGTTGGCTTTGTTTCCAGTCTTGGGCCGGGGCAGGATGCGGGAATATCCATTGATACAATTGTCGCAAAAGCCTATGTTTTGGGGGCAAATATATCGCAATCGCGGTTTCACGGGCCAGAGGCGGCGTATTTCGGCAGCCTTCCCAACATGCCGTGGCAACACAGCGATTTTTGCGCGACACCAACCAAAAGGCACATTGATATTTATGGTCGCTTGGGCAAGCCGGGGTTATTGGGCCGACGGCTTTTGCACGATGAAGGCGCATGGCATAATCGCATAGACATCGGCAAAATGCCGTGGCTGGCTGATCATGTCGTGGATGGGAGCGTAGTTTTTCCGGCAACAGCATTTATTGATATGGCGCTATCAGCAGGCTGTGCAGAATTTGGCAGTGATTTGGTAGAAATCTCTGATCTTGAATTGCTGCGTCCGGTGGTTTTTGAACCAAACAGCCCTATTGATATGCGTACCAGTTTTGAGAGCAGCGCCAACATGCTGCGCATTGAAACCCGCAAAGCCAATAGCGACACCGATTGGGAACTCGCGTGTTTTTGCACATTACGGCCAAACCCGAATACCGCAGCAGATATTTCAGCATTTCAGGGCGCGCCGTATACTGGGCTGTACGATGAATTGGCGCAAACCGGGCTAACATACGGGCCGGAATTTGCATTGGTTAGACATATTTCAGTAGACGGATTTGTGGCTCAAGCAGAGCTGGCATTGCCAAAACACCTGGATTTCACCCTTGATCCACGGGTTGCAGACGCTGCATTTCACAGCCTGTTTGCGCTGGTGCACAACGCGACGACAACCGAGCTGCCCAAAGGGACAATCATGGTGCCTGCTTCGGTTGGTGCGGTGCAATTGTTTAAAAACACAGGTGAAATCTGCCGTTCCGTTTTGACACTAAAATCATTAAATAATCATGGCTTGGTGGCGGATATCCAGCTTTGTGATAGCAATGGCAGGGTTTGCGCCCAATTTTCTGATCTGCGGTTGCGGGCAATTACGCTGGGCGCCAATATCATTGAAACACCGACATGGCAGCAGAAATTCACCCGATTAAGCCGTGCTGAGCAGGCTCCGGAATTTTCAAAAATCGCGCATAATTTAGGGATTTTTAGCACAGATGAGGCATTGAATGACGCTGCGATTTTGCTGGATACCGCAGCGCGCTCCGTTGCGCAGCAAGAGATGTTTGCGCTTGCGCATAACCATGAAATTTACCCCGCAAGCATGAAAAACCCGGCGCTGGCGCAATGTTGTCTTGAGCTGCTGGCAGAGGATGGATTGGCTTCCTTGATCGATACCCAGAATTGGCGTTTGTCTGCCAAAAATCCGTATCCGGATTTTGATGTTCTGCTGGCGGCGCTGATCAAAAAGGCCCCGCTCTATGCTGTGGAAATGCAGGAATTATTACGGCTTAGTCAAAATCTGGGAACAAGTTTGACAGCTCCGCTTTTTGAAAAAGAGCCGGTGATTACAGCCAGTGATTGCCATCACGCAGAGCGGTGGAAATGGCAGGCCGCGTACCAAATTTTGGAACCGACAATACGGGATTGGTCTGCGGGAAAACGTCTGAATATATTGATTCTGGGTCATATTCCGCACGCAATTTTCCACGATATTGCCGCGCACGAAAATGTTGACCAGCTTATTATTTCAGATATCTGCGACAGTAATTTGGCCCGTCAAAAACAACACCGCCAGGCAAATGGCGCTGTATTTTTGACATTGGCTGATCTGGAAAAGCACAGCGACATTGATCTGGTGGTTAGTGTGGATGGTCTGTTTGAGGCAAATGCCGCTAATTTACGCGACGTGCTGCACTCAATGGCTCCAAACGGGCAATTACTGATAATTTCAGAACACCAAAATGCGTTAACCCGACTGACCCAAGCACAAACCGCCAATTATTGGGACGTAAAATCACTGGAGACCGGCATGCCAGTGCCACGCCACGCGCTTGGCGGGGATCTGGTGCAAAAACTGAAGGCCAGCGGGTTTTCCTGTGTTCAAACCAATAATCTTGATGCGGAGGAGGCTGAAGTCTCGCTAATTACCGCCAAACGCGTGACGCGTAGCGATGCAAACAACGAGAATTTGTTTGAATGGCATAATTGGGATGCAGACTCAGGGGATATTTCCAGGAAAAAAGTGGTTATCGAGGTTGGCACAAGCGCAAATTCAGATGGATATGTGCGGTTTTTGGATAATTGCAAAACCATCTGCCTGCAAAAACCTGCACATTTGGTGATTGTCCATCTGCGCAAAAACCTTGGCTTTGCAGCAATTGGTCGGGTGCTGATAAATGAATTCCCCGACATCAAAATCCAAATATTGGAGATTGATCAAGTTGGCGATATGGCAGAGGCATTAAGCCTGCTGCCTAGCCATCCGGATGAACCATGTTTGCTAATGCGCAGCGGAAATTTGTTTGCGCCGCGTATTCAGCCGGGCCAAAATATTGTGGAAAACCCAGCGCGAGGCGATGCGCAGCGGCTGAATTTCACCCAAGCAGGGCAATTCCAATCACTGAAATGGCAAGCGATTGAGCGCCGCGCACCAAACCAGGATGAGGTAGAAATTGAGGTTCTGGCAACTGGTCTCAATTTTCGCGATGTTATGTGGGCGCAGGGAATGTTGCCCCCGGAGGCATTGGAAAACGGTTTTGCCGGTGCCGGGCTGGGCATGGAATGTGTTGGTAAAATTATGCGGGTTGGCGATAATGCCCGGTTTGAAATCGGGGATATGGTTATGGGTTTTGCGCCGTTTGCATTTTCCAGCCATGTTACGGTTGATGCACGCGTGCTGGGCAAAGTGCCAAATTCCCTTTTGCCTGAGGCGGCGGCTGCGTTGCCGGTTGCGTTTCTTACGGCACTTTACGGGCTGGAACAAATGGCGCAATTGCAACGCGGCGAAACCGTGCTGATCCATGGCGGCGCAGGCGGGGTTGGCATGGCGGCGCTGCAAATTGCCAATAACCTGGGCGCTACGGTTATCGCCACAGCGGGAACCGAGGAAAAACGCCAGTTGCTGCGGGATTTAGGGGCGAAATGGGTATTGGACAGCCGGTCGCTCAGCTTTGCTGCGGAGATAATGGCACTAACAGGTGGCGTGGATGTGGTGCTGAATTCCCTCGCGGGGGAGGCCATGGAACGTTCGCTTACGTGCCTAAAACCCTTTGGGCGGTTTGTTGAACTGGGCAAACGGGATTTCTTTGCCAATAGCCGGATCGGACTGCGGCCATTTCGCAAAAACCTGTCCTATTTTGGCGTGGATGTTGACCAGTTGCTGGCGGCGCGGCCAGACATGGTTGGCCAGCTTTTTCAGAAATTGCAGGCGGGTTTTGACAGCGGAGCTTTTGCGCCACCGCCCTGTCAGGTTTTTGAGGCTGATGAGGTAGCAGATGCGTTTCGTCTTATGCAAAAATCCGGTCATATCGGTAAAATTATTATCCGCGCGCCACGGGTTGCACTGCCCGCGCAAGCCCCCGAATTTTCGGCGCGGGATGCGTGGCTGATCATTGGTGGCACCGGCGGGGTTGGGCTGGCGACTGCAAAATACTTGGCACGGAACGGCGCGAAAAAGCTGTGGCTTGTCAGCCGCTCTGGTAAGCTGGATATTGCGGGCATTGATGCCGAGGTGGAAGTTTTGGCAGCAGATGCAGCTGATTTGGCCCAAATGGAGCAGGTTTTTAACCGGATCGCAGCAGATAACATTCCGCTTCGCGGTGTTGTTCACGCCGCTATGGTGTTGGATGATGCGTTGTTGAAAGACCAAACACCGGAACGAATGCAGCCTGTTTTGCGCAGCAAAATTGATATTGGTCTGGTTCTTGATCAACTGTGCTGTGATATTTCGCTGGATCATTTTGTGATGTTTTCGTCAATTTCGACGTTTTTTGGCAACCCCGGGCAGCTGGCTTATGTTGCTGGCAATGCTGCGCTTGAAGGGCTGATACAACAGCGTCGCGCGCGTGGTGATGCGGGCAATTGTGTGGCCTTTGGGCCAATCGCCGATGTTGGATATTTGGCCAACAAGGACAAACAGCGGGCCTTTATGCAAAAACAAATGGGCGGGCGGATAATGAAAATTGACGCAGCGCTTGATGCTTTTGGCGCAATTTTGATGCAAAACCCAGTTGAAACCGTGGCTGTTGGACCAATGGCATGGGGCAATATGGCGGCCGATCTGGCGCTGTTACAAACCAATTACTTTGCCCGAATTGACCTGAAATCCAACATTGAAACCAGCGGTGCCGGGGGTGACCTTATGATGCTGGTAGCAGGGTTGAACGCTGCGGATGCACTGGCCAAAGCGGTGGAGCTTCTGCGCGCAGAAGCAGCCAAAGTGTTGTTGCAACCCCCTGAGGATATCGACGCGGATAAACCCTTAACCGATCTTGGGTTTGATTCGTTAATGGCGATGTCTCTGCGCATGCAGGCAGAGGAAAATCTGGGTATTAACCTGCCTTTAATGGCGCTGGTTGACGGGCTGACGCTGAATCAGCTGGCCTATAAGGTTTTGCATGGCAGCGGTGAGCAGGAAAACATGGAAAACCAACTGATTGCCCAGCATATTGATGCCAATTCAGTTGATCCGGAAATTGTGAAAACCGTTGCAAATGCTGCGCAAAACGTAACCAGCCTCACGCAGAAATCCAGAGCATGAACGACTCGGATGACATGATGGCTGCATTGCGGCGCGGGCGTAAAAAACGCCAATCAGCGCCGGCAGTATCAGCGGTGCCACCGCCGCAAGTATTTGATTTTGCGACGCTTCCGGAGTATCGGCAAATGTCAATGCAGATGGCAGCAGGGGAAATGGCCGGCATTAATTCACCGTTTTTTCGCGAAATAACAGCAGTTGACGGGGCAAATGTTACAATTGACGGGCAAACGATTTTGCAATTTGCATCTTATGATTATCTGGGCTTGAATCAAGATCCTGTGGTTCGAAATGCTGCTGCGAATGCTGCTGAAAAATGGGGTGTTTCAGCAACCGCCAGCCGTTTGGTAGGCGGTGAACGCCCTTATCACCACGCGTTGGAAGCCGCGATTGCAACTGCGTATGATGTTGAATCTGCTTTGGCACTGGTGTCGGGCCATGCCACAAATGTCAGCGTAATTTCTGCGTTAATCGGCCCCAAAGATCTGGTTTTGATCGATAGCCTTATTCACAATTCAGTATCTGAGGGCGTGCGGCTTTCTGGCGCCACAAGGCTGGTTTTTCCCCATAATGACACAGCGTGGCTGGATCAAAAACTGGCCGAAACCCGAGATAAATTTGAGCGGGTTCTGGTGGTGGTTGAGGGGCTTTATTCGATGGATGGGGATGTGCCTGATCTGGCGACTCTGATTGACATAAAATCCCGCCATGATGCATGGTTGATGGTGGACGAAGCCCATTCATTCGGGGTTCTTGGTGATACTGGCCGTGGATTGGCGGAATACGCTGGTGTTGACCCAAAACGGGTTGAAATCTGGATGGGCACCTTGTCAAAAGCGCTGGGGTCCAGCGGTGGATTTATTGCCGGCTCACATGCGTTGATCGATTTTTTACGGTTTAAAGCTGCGGGATTTGTGTTTTCGGTTGGCTTATCTGCGCCATTGGCCGCCGCAGCAACAGCGGCCTTGGTTGGTATCACGCCAGCACGGGTGCAAAAATTGCAGGAAAACGGCGCATATTTCCTGGAGCAGGCAAAAAAGGCGGGGCTGGATGTCGGTTTATCCGCGGGGTCAGCCATTACGCCGGTGATTATCGGTGATTCCCTGCGCGCAGTGATTGCTGCCAATATGTTGTTGGAACGTGGCATAAATGCCTTGCCGATAATTTTCCCTGCTGTGCCCGAAAAACAGGCGCGGCTGCGGTTTTTTGTTACGGCTTTACATAGTTTTGACGATATCGACCGCGCAATTTCTGCCACTTCCGAGGTGATGGATGCGCTCAAAAACTTGCCGGATTTGGCGTCGATGATTAAGTCAGCCTAGTTTTTTAGGATGAATTCAACGATCTGGCTGCGTTGGAAAAAGTTGAAATTATCATCTGAAATCAGGGTGGTGCGGATTTGGCCATCGCTGTCTTGCCACACGGAAATGCCCTCAAGATTATCAAACTGGCCACGGCGCGTGGTCAAAAGCGTTTGTTCATTTGTAAGAATATCGCCAATTGTAAAACGGCGGATGCGGGTTTGGAACCCTGCTATTCCAGCCAAATGGCGCTCAAGAATATATAGTTTTCCGTCAAAAATATCAGCGCCTACCATTAAAAATGGGGGTTGGCGGGGGATTTGCAAAACGGTGTCCCACACGCCATCTTGAAAACGATAGACCGGAAAAGGGCGATCTAGCTCGCCAGAACGCTCCGGAATGGCATAGATCGTGTCGTTTTCATCAATCGCCAAGGCCTCCAGACCTGAATTGGTTTGAAGGGTGTTAAAATCCGGATGTTTGGGCAGAAAAACACCAGCGCTGGTTTGGCTTTCATGAAACATGATACGATTATTGCTTTCAAAACTGATAAACATTGCACCATCTGCATCAATGGCCAGCCCTTCAGAATCCGTATTATTGCTGCCCAGCGGTTGGCCTTTGGTATCAAGAATAGGCACAAGCGGCGATAAGTTAACGCCGGTAATCCGGCCATTTTCACGCTCCAGTACACCAGATTGAAAATGCCCGCGATCCGTCAGAGCCATAAAAATTATACCGCCTGAAAAAACATGCAGCGCGGAAAATCCGCCAAAATCATCGCTTTCACCGCGCAGCGTCAGTACGGAATCCCGCACAAAAACCGGCTCTGCCAATAGGGGGCTGGCCAGAAACAGGCAGGCGAGCAAACGGAGAATCATCGCGAGGAAAGCACCCGTTCACATTGGCGTGGCAAGTCAGCCAAAGTGATCTCGGGTTTTGGGGGCGGGGGCGGTGTATTTGGGTCTGGCGCTGGGGCAGGGGCCAGCGCATCGGTGACCCACCAGTTGATATCACCACAACCGTCACCCGCCGGAATGGGGGCTTGGTTTTCACAACGCCCTGAGCCGCGCGGGCAATTCAGACGCACATGGAAATGGAAATGATGCCCCCACCACGGGCGGATTTTGCGCAGCCATGCGCGGTCATTTGGCGCGGTGTCATTGCACATCTGGATTTTGGCGGCAGCCGTCAGAAAAATACGGGCAACGTCCGGGTCCTCAGATGCGGCGCGCAGAATGGCCATGTGTTGCGGGGTCCAGTTATTGTTGACGCTGCGCTGATCTGCTGAGCGAATGGAAATGGAGGAAATATTCTCGCGTTCCTGCGCCGTTAGGTCCAGTCGCGCGGGCGGCAACATCCAGATATCTACATCAAGGCCCAATTGGTGGCTGGCATGGCCCGACAGCATCGGGCCGCCTCGGGGTTGGGAAATGTCGCCGATATATAACCCGTTCCAGCCGATATCTTGGCTGCGATCCGAAAGACGCTCAACAAAATCAACCAGCCTCGGATGGCCCCAATTACGATTGCGCGACAGACGCATTGCCTGCCATGCAGGGCCGGATTCGGGCAGTTGTTCAGCGCCCGCCAAACAACCCCGTGCGTAACTGCCAAAAGCAGCTGCGCGTTGTGAGGAGCCAACTGACATAGCGCCAAACAGTTCCTTGGCGGGTGTTTGCGCCAAGGCCGAACCTGCCAGCGCGCAAAATAAAATAGCGCTGGCAAGGATTTTCATGTTGATTTTTCCGCGCGTTTTTTGGCGGCCCAAAGCAAGATTATGCCGAACAAAAAGAATAGGACAACGGGTGAAATACCGGCGCGCTGGCTGGCGGTTAGTGCTGTTACAACTCCCACCAAAATCGGCCCGATGAATGCCGTTGATTTACCTGCCATTGCATAAATACCAAACGCCTCGGTCATTGGCAGTTTGCCGTCAACAAAATGCACCACAAGCGTGCGGGAGGACGCCTGCATCGCACCGCCAGCGGCACCGATAACAGCGCCACAAATAAAGAACGCGATATTTGGCCAGGCTGAATCCTCGGCAACAGGCATGAATAAAACGGATTCGCGGGTGATTGTCAGCACCGCAATGCTAACCAGCAAAAGGCAAACAATTGAGACCTGAACCACCGGCATCGGGCCTTTGCGCCCATCCATAAAGCCGCCAAACCAAGCGCCAAACGCACCTGCGATTGCAGCGGCAATACCAAAGATCAACAGCTCCATTGTGCCCCAGCCAAGCACGCCAGCGGCGTAAATTGCGCCAAAGGAATAAAGCACAACCAGCCCGTCGCGGTACAGCATTGACGATAGGAAAAACATCCAAAGCTCTGGGTATTTTTTCAGTTTTTTGAGGGTCTGGACAAGGCCATTATTGCTTTCTTTGATCGCGCTTTTAACGGTTACATTTTTCCGCACATCCGGTGTGAACAAGAAAAACGGGATGGCGAATACAACAAACCAGACAGCAGATAAGGGGCCGGAAATCCGGAAATCCTCGCCCATGGCGGGATCAAGCCCGAATAACGGCGCTGTGCCTAGAATTGTCACGTCGGAATCTGGCAATGTTACAATCAATAACAGCATAATGAAAAGGACAACCACACCGCCAACATACCCCAGCGCCCAGCCATAACCAGAAAGCCGTCCGACATCTTTGCGCGGGACAAGGTCTGGCAACATCGAATTGGTGAAAATAATAACGTATTCGGCACCAATAAAGGCAGCTACAAAGCTGATATAGACCCATGTATAGTTTTCCGAGCCTGGAATGGCCCACCAAAGACCAATCGCGCCTGCAACAAATAGTATACTAAATCCAAATACCCAAGGCTTGCGCGGCCCGGTTTTATCTGCTGCGGCCCCGAGAAACGGGGCGCTAAAGGCCACAAGAATGCCTGCGAAACCAACAAGAAATCCCCATGTGGATTGGCCTTGGGCCTCGGTCGCGAAAAGCGTGCTGACAAAATACGGCCCGAATATAAACGTAATTACCAGTGTGTGAAACGGCTGGCCGGCCCAGTCAAACAGCATCCATCCCCAAATGCCTTTTTTTGATGCGCGTTCCGTCATGATATCCCCCAGTTGTTTTTTCTGAATATGACGGGCATTCCCATCGTAATACAAGGTATTTTTGCTGAATTTCAGGTTTCGGGTGGCCATGCTCGCTGGCTTTCGGAGCTGATCCAGTCATTTACCCATGCGGGCATTTCAGGGTTCCAGTCTGGAATACCCATGTGGTTTACAAGCTCCTCGGTGGGGACAATGCCGTTTTCGCCAACGATTGCGGCGCGAAAAACACCGGAGGACGCCGCCTCTCCTCGCACGTACATCGATTGTTGCAAATAAATAAATCGTGCATCGCGGCCAATGGCGCGGCTGCGCATCTCGATCCGGTCAAACAACCGAATACGGCGGCGATAGCGCACGGTATTCCCCGCCATTGTCATCCCCCATTTGCGATCAACAAGGGCATTCGCCAACGGAATACGGCGCGAAAACGGCATGCGGCCAAGGTCAAACAGGGTGAGGGTGCGGCCGTTATTCAGCTCTCGCCAGGGGTCAATATCCGAGGGCCAGCAGATATGATGTGAAATATGAACGCCGTCGAGCGGTAATTTTGGGGCGTTGCGATATTTGAATAACTGATAGCCAAGGCGAATAAATGGATACATTTTGCTCTCCCGATTTTGGTCAAAGTTACGCGCAACATGGTGAAATTCAACCCTTAACCTCGGGTAGACCTTGTCCTTTTATCTTAAGCATCCTAAATGAAGAACCAGTATTTTATCGGAGCCCGAGATGAACACAGTTTTTGACATCCTATTATTTATTCTTAATCTCATGTGGTTTATTGTGATTGCCAATATCATCATGTCTTGGCTTGTATCTTTTCAGGTGTTGAATATTCGCCAACCGCTGGTTGCCCAAATTTATTATGGCATGGAACGAATAATGGAGCCGGTTTACAAACCTATCCGCCGCCTTATCCCGCCTATGGGTGGATTGGATTTTGCGCCGGTTATCGTGATTTTGGGGATTTTTGCGCTGCAACGTTTGTTGATCAATAATTACGGTGCTTTTGGCTGAAGCAAAGGAAGGCTCCCGCCCTTCGGTTGGGCATGGCCTCGCTTCGCTCGGCAATAGGGGGTCTGCGCCCCCGTAAAGAGGCGCAGAAAATCGGGTTTGTTAATTATAGTTGTTTGCAAACACCGCCTCGTCACCCCAAAGCGCCACAATGCGGGCATCGCGCCCACAGCCATTGCGATAAAACCCGTAACGTGACGGGTTCTTTTTATAATAATTTTGGTGATAGCGTTCTGCATCCCAAAAATCGCTGGCCGCAACAATCTGTGTTACGATAGGGCCGGATAGGCGACCATTGAGCGCTGATTTTGAAGCCTGCGCCGCGCTGGCCTGCGCATCGTCAACTGCAAAAATACGGGTAATATAAGTATTGCCACGATCACAGAATTGCCCGCCTGCATCGGTGGGATCAACCGTGCGCCAGAAAACATAAAGCAGTTGGTCATAGGATACGATATCCGCGTCATAAGTGATTTTGACGGCTTCGATATGTTGGCCGTGGTTGCGATATGTTGCATTTTGCAGAGTGCCGCCAGTGTAACCTGATACTGTTTCAACCACGCCGCTGACCTTGTCAAAATCTGCTTCAACACACCAAAAACAACCGCCTGCAAAAATGGCGGTTTGCAGGTCTTCGGCTTGTGCGGCGCTGGTAAATGGAGCGGCCAAAAGGGCCAGAAGTGCAAGTTTTTTCATAATAGTATTTCCTTGTGGATAGGGTTTGAGGCAAAATGGCCAGCCACGCGTTCACTTGCAACCAACGTTGTAGTGAGAAATATTTCAATCTGTCGCATTGCTAATTGTGCGCCGCGCAGCCTAAATGCTGCAAATCTTTAGGAGAGCCAAGATGCCCGGACTTTTGCCAAATGTTGACCCGGACGGGTTGCAGGAATTTTCAGTCGTTTTTACCGATCGCTCATTGAACCATATGTCGGCCAGTTTTCAGCGCGTGATGCTGGATATTTCCGAAACCCTGAAGGGTGTTTATAACGCGGCGGCTGTGGTGGTTGTGCCGGGTGGCGGAACCTATGGCATGGAGGCCGTGGCGCGGCAATTTGCCAGCGACAAACAGGCGCTGGTCATTCGCAATGGCTGGTTTTCTTACCGCTGGACCCAGATTTTCGAGATGGGGAATATCCCCTCGGATCATACAGTTCTTAAAGCACGCCAAACCGGAAATGCCGCCACCGCGCCGTTTGCGCCTGTGGCGATTGAGGACGCGGTGGCAAAAATCCATGCTGAACGTCCGGCTGTGGTTTTTGCACCGCATGTTGAAACGTCATCCGGAATGATGTTGCCAGATAGTTATATCAAAGCGCTGGCGGATGCCGCGCACGCTGTCGGCGGGTTGATGGTGCTGGATTGTATTGCCTCGGGAACCGTTTGGGTCGATATGAAAGCAACTGGCGTTGATTTGCTGATATCCGCCCCACAAAAAGGGTGGAGCGCCTCGCCTGCGGCGGCTTTGGTTATGATGTCTGAATTGGCGTTGGAGCGCATTGAGGAAACCACGTCATCCAGCTTTGCCTGTGATTTGAAAAAATGGCTGTCGATTATGCAAGCATATGAGGCAGGCGGGCACGCGTATCATGCGACTTTGCCCACCGATGCGTTGCGCGCGTTTCGCGATGTGATGAAGGAAACTGAATTGTTGGGCTGGGATGAAATTTCAACCGCGCAACAAGAACTGGGCACGCGGGTCCGCGCACTGTTAAAGGCACGAGGAGTGCAATCGGTTGCAGCCGAAGGGTTCGAAGCGCCGGGCGTTGTGGTCAGTTATACCAATGACGAAGGCATTAAAACCGGCGCTAAATTCGCAGCGCTGGGTATGCAAATTGCCGCCGGTGTGCCGTTGCAATGTGACGAACCAGAAGGGTTTAGCACCTTTCGACTGGGGCTGTTTGGCTTGGACAAACTGGCGGATATTGACGGGACGATTAAGCGGTTGGAAAGCGCGCTGGATCAGGTGCTTTAGGGTCAGAAGCCATTCCGCACCCATCCGTTTTTCCAAAAATCAGAGCCTGCGCACAGCCGGTTTATGGTTTTTTTAATGTCGTCGTAAGCCGTCCAATTATGAAACCCGCTTGTTGCGCGCCGCCAGTAATTTCAACCGCAGCGCGTTGATTTTAATAAACCCTGCCGCGTCTTTTTGGTCGTACGCGCCTGCGTCATCCTCGAATGTTACATGTTCTTCGGAATAAAGCGAATGGTCCGACCAGCGGGCAATCACGCTGGCGCTGCCCTTGTATAATTTCAGGCGCACAGTGCCGGTTACATGTTTTTGGCTCTCGTCAATCATGGCTTGCAGCATGTCGCGCTCGGGCGAATACCAAAAGCCGTTATAGATCAGCTCAGCGTATTTTGGCATCAGTTCGTCTTTCAGATGTGCCGCACCGCCGTCCAATGTGATGCTTTCCATGCCGCGATGGGCCACCAGCATGATGGTCCCGCCGGGGGTCTCGTAAATGCCACGGGATTTCATGCCGACAAACCGCCCCTCAACCAGATCAAGCCGGCCAATGCCGTGCTTGCCGCCCAGTTCATTCAATGCGGTCAGCATTTCCGCAGGGCTGAGCGCCTTGCCGTCAATCGCCACGGGATCACCTTTTTCATAGGTGATTTCGATGATTTCAGCCACGTCAGGCGCGTCTTCGGGGGCAACTGTGCGTTGGTAAACATAATCGGGGGCTTCGATGGCGGGGTCTTCCAGCACTTTGCCCTCACTTGAGGTATGCAACAGGTTGGCATCCACACTAAACGGCGCCTCGCCGCGTTTGTCTTTGGCGATGGGAATTTGATGCAGTTCTGCAAATTCCAGCAATTTGGTCCGGCTCGACAAATCCCATTCGCGCCACGGGGCGATGACCTTGATATCGGGGTTCAACGCGTAAGCCGAAAGCTCAAACCGCACTTGGTCATTGCCTTTGCCGGTGGCACCATGCGCCACGGCATCGGCGCCGCATTCAGCGGCAATTTCCACCAACCGTTTGGAAATAAGCGGCCGCGCGATGGAGGTGCCGAGCAGATAAACCCCTTCATACACCGCATTGGCGCGAAACATCGGAAACACAAAATCGCGCACAAATTCTTCGCGCACGTCCTCAATATGGATATTTTCGGGTTTTACGCCCAGCAATTCGGCCTTGGCACGGGCAGGCCCTAATTCTTCGCCTTGGCCCAAATCGGCGGTAAAAGTCACCACCTCACAGCCATATTCGATTTCCAGCCATTTCAGAATAATCGAGGTATCCAGCCCGCCCGAATAGGCAAGAACGACTTTTTTGGGTACAGACATGGTTTTGGCTCCGGCATTAAGGGTTTCTAGCGGGATTTATGCGAGTAATGCATTTTTCGCAAGAGCAGGGTTGCGGCCATTATCGTTAATTGGCAAATTGACCCATGAATTTTGAAATATGCAGAGAAATAAACTTATGACACGCACGTTGATCTTAAATGGTGGGGCGACAATCTCCGAGGATATGCGCTCGGCCTATCTGAAAATTGATGATCCGGTTTCGTATTTCCGTCAGCAGGGAATCAATAGCGGCGATATTCTGGTCTATGATTCCATTTTGCGCGAAACCGTGCATGATGAAATTGTGAATTTACAGTTTGGCGCTGCAAAAGATCCGAAAAACTGGCCAAAAGGCAAATTTGACCAGATCATCATTCGCGGTTCAAATTATTTGCACGCGGATCTTGATCTGACCGGAGTATCGGATTTTCTTGAAACGCTGGATTGCCCGATTGTGGCGATTGGCGTTGGTGCGCAAGCCCCCCAAGAGGAACCGATTGAAATCAATGCAGGCACGCAACGGTTTTGGCAAGTTGTCTCGGATCGTTCCAGCAGCCTGGGCGTGCGCGGTGATTTTTCAGCCGAAGTATTTGAAAGCATTGGTGTGAAAAACGTAGCCGTGATTGGGTGCCCAAGCTTTTACCGCTGTATGGAACCAACGCTTAAAATCAAACCTGCGGGGGCTTTTGCGCGGTTTGGTATTAATCTCAATCGTTCGCTTAGCGGGAAATATTGTTCGAATATTGTTAAATCAATCCGGTTGCAGCGGCGTCTGATTGAAAACGCTGCGCAACTGTCGGATTCGGTTTTTTATGCGCAGGGCGAAGCAGCAGAGAGCCGGATTAATTATTTGCAAGGCACTGAAAAAACGGATGCAATATCCGAAGTTTTGAAACATTTCGATTTGCATCGAAGCACCAAAGCCAAGGCGTTATTTGCTCAAAATCTGGCAAGTATTTTCAGTGTGCCGGATTGGCAGGATCACATCAGGGACAATGTCGATTTTATGGTTGGCTTTCGGCTACATGGGTGTGCGATTGCCTTGGCCCAAGGTATTCCAAGCGTTTTGTTTACATATGATACCCGCACGAGAGAGATCGCGTCATTGTTCAGCATTCCGTCACAGGAGGTGAATGCGTTTAGGCCTTTTGAATTAGATAATATCGCCGAGAACGCTGATTTTGCACCGTTTGAGGCAGCGTATAAACGGAATTTTGTTACCTATCGCGACTTTTTGGAGGCAAATAATGTTGCGCACCGGTTGTCTTCGAGCAACGCGCCGGAGGATAATGGGGAGGCGAAAAGCGGCACAAATATCGTAGAAAGCACGCTTTTGGCCTCTGATAAAAATAAGTGGTTGCAACGGGAATTTTCGCAACTGTCGAAAAAACATATCCAATTGAAAAAACGATTATGGCACAGTAATCAGCGCAATAAACAGGATTAAAGCCCAAGCATTTCGCGTAGTGCAGCCAAAGTCGCACCCGTTGGTATTTCATTTATCGACGCAGCTTGCAGCGCTGCGTTTTCAATGCTGAGCTGATGGGCATAGGCCGCACGGTTATATTCAAATTGAGCCACCAGTGTACTGAAGTTTTCAGAATCGATTGACGAATGTTGCAGCGCCATATGGCTTTGCTCAATTTGGATGGCAAGATCCAGCGTTAAAAAAGCCGCCTGCTGATATTGCGCAATCAGCCGAACTTGCGAAATTGGCGCTGGCGAAGGGGAAAAATAGGGCGAAACTGCCGCCACTTTTTGTGCATTAATCACCTGCATTGCGGCGTTGTGAAATAGCTTAGCGCCTGAATTTTCCGCTGCATCAAGTGTTGCGGTACTAATCAAAAATGCGGCAATGCTAAGGCCCGACAGCGTTAGCATGAAAACCCTGCGGCCTGATTTTTTAACACAGCTTAGAATTGGCATAATAGCCCCTTTTCCCAATATTCACTGGTATGATCGACAATAAGATGTTGGCAGATTAATATGTGATTTGGCCAATTTCTCCTAACGCTGATTGCTTTTTAGTTTCGACAAATTTATGGAGATGTGGAGACAGTTTTTATTAAAAGGGCCATCACATGTTAGGCGTACAAATATTTATCCATAGTTTACGACAAGTCACCGGCAATCTGGGCATGGCAATTCGGGTAAGCTGGTGGTTTATTGCAGTGATCGCGGTGGCTGCTTGGCAGGTTACCGAATTTATCGTTAGCGGTTCTTTACTGCAAGAAATTGGTACTGCATTCGGCTGGCTGGCATTTGCATTGGCTATATTTGTGATTTGGGGCGGGGCGCTTATTGCGGTTGTCTGGCATCGCTATATTCTGTTGGCGGAAATACCCACGGGCATAATCCCTTATCGTCGTGGCCTTAATGTCTGGACCTATTTTTGGTACGGGTTTGGTCTTATTATGTTTTTGCTGCTTCTTTTAATCGTCATGGGATTTGTAGGTATTCTAGTCGTTGGGCAAGGTAATGAAACTGCCGCAACGATATTTGGATTTATAATAGGGTTTGTTTTGTCGGTTTTATTTTACCGCATGGCCCTGATTCTCCCTGCGGTAGCGATCGATAAAACCCTCAAAATCGCAGACGCGATGGACAAAACCCGTGACGCCATGGGGGCCATTGTTGTTTTGGCTGTGTGTGGGCTGGTGCTGAATCTTGCGCTGACAACTGTTATATCAATGATCTTTGGCAGCGGGCCTGAAATGGCTTTGCAGAGTTTTGAGAACGGAGCGGCATATACATTGCCCTCGGTCTCCCTGCCATTTCTATTGGTTAGCGGCGCTGTTCAGTGGTTTAACCTGATGCTTGGTGTTAGTATTCTTAGCACGCTTTATGGCTATTTTGTTGAAAAACGAGAGCTGATGTAGCAGCATAAAGGAAACCGTTTTATGACGCAAAATGTCTCCGATTCTGATTTTATAGCAGGCGTGGCGCGGGCCTGCCAGCAAATGCGCTCCTTGTTTGAGGCGACGCCCTTGCAACGCAACGGGTTTTTATCGGCGCGGTATGGCGCAAATATTTATCTAAAACGCGAGGATCTCTCGCCGGTGCGCAGCTATAAAATTCGCGGTGCATTTAATGCGATTGTTAAGGCGATAAATTCGGGGGAAACGGGGCCGTTTGTGTGCGCGTCTGCGGGGAATCATGCGCAAGGCGTGGCGTATGTGTGCAAACATTTTAACGTACAGGGCGTGATTTTTATGCCGGTTACCACACCTCAGCAAAAGGTTTTCAAAACCCGCAGTTTTGGCGCGGGGAATGTGGAAATTCGGCTGGAGGGCGATTATTTTGACGATACCTTGGCCGCCGCGCAGGAATATTGTGCCGCCGCTGGTGCGGTGTTTTTACCGCCGTTTGACGATGATCAGGTAATTGAGGGTCAGGCCACTGTGGCTGCTGAAATTGCCACCCAATTGCCCGAGGATGAGCAGCTAGACCTGATGGTACTTCCCGTGGGCGGTGGCGGCTTATCAGCTGGTGTAACCCAGTATTTTAGGGGCCAGAATATTGATTTCAGGTTTGTGGAACCCAAAGGCGCGCCAAGCTTGCTGCGCGCCCTTGAGGCCGGCGAATTGCTGACTTTGCCAAAGGTAGACAGCTTTGTTGACGGCGCGGCTGTGGCACGCATTGGTGCGAAGAACTTTGAGCTTTTAAAGGGTTTTTCGCCAGATCAATGCATCACAATTCCTGAAAACCGGCTTTGTGCCACCATGATTGAAATGCTGAACATTGAGGGTATTGTGCTGGAACCCGCAGGGGCGTTGGCGATTGATGCGCTCAAGGATATTCCGGCTGACCAGATTGCTGGAAAAACCATTGTGGTGGTTGTGTCTGGCGGCAATTTTGATTTTGAACGCTTGCCTGATGTCAAAGAACGGGCTTTGCGGTTTGAGGGGCTTAAGAAATATTTCATATTGCGCATGCCTCAACGTCCTGGCGCGCTAAAGGACTTTTTGAATTTGCTGGGGCCGCAGGATGACATTGCGCGGTTTGAATACCTGAAAAAATCGGCGCGGAATTTCGGGTCAGTGTTGATTGGCATCGAAACCCGTGAACCCGGTGGGTTTGAGCGGCTATTTGAACGGATTATTGCGGCTGGATTCAGCTATGAGGATATTACCGACAATGACACATTGGCGAATTTTATTATTTAGGAATGCTGAATGCTGAATATTATTGTTGCAGGCGACGCCACAGACCAACCGCCTTTGTTGATCGTGCACGGGCTTTTTGGCTCGGCGCGCAACTGGGGCGTTTTGCAAAAACGACTGGCGGTGGGCCGACAAGTATTGGCTGTTGATCTGCGTAACCACGGTGACAGTTTTCATAGCGATGACAATAGCTATGCGGCGTTAGCCAATGATTTGGCTGAAGTGATTTCCACGCATGGCGGCGTGGCTGATGTGCTGGGCCATTCAATGGGGGGCAAAGCCGCGATGGTGCTGGCTTTGACACAGCCCGCATTGGTGCGGCGGTTGATCGTGGCTGATATTGCGCCGGTGGCGTATGCGCACACCCAAATGCATAATCTAGACGCGATGCGAAATGTTAACCTAACGGGGGTTACGCGGCGCGCGGAGGTCGACAAGCAATTGCAATCCAGCGTGGCTGAGGCACCGTTACGAGCTTTCTTTTTGCAGTCTTTGGCGTTGGGCGTTGATGGTGCGCGCTGGAAGTTGAATCTGGATGCCTTGGCGAACGCAATGCCGCAAATTTTGGGGTTTCCAGAAATTGAAGGTCAGTTTGAGGGGCAGACATTGTTCGTGCATGGCGGCGCGTCGGATTACGTAGCAGATGCGCACCACGGGCTGATCCGGAGTTTTTTCCCAAAGGTTGAATTTGAGGCTATCGCTGGTGCTGGCCATTGGCTGCACGCAGAAAAACCACGAGAATTTCAAATGGCGGTAGAGAGTTTTCTTAAGTGATCAAACGGAATCCCGCCAAACGGCGTGATACGAGATAAGCCAAGCAAGCTTGGCCGATTGGCACCCAGATCAAAGATGAACGCCAGCCTGAAAGGCTGTTTCGCGCTGAGGGGCTCAATGCCCCTCAAGCGGAAGGCTATAGCAATTCAATGGCCAGCGCGATGCCTTGGCCGCCACCGATGCACATGGTTATCAGCGCGCGTTTACCGTTGATACGTTCCAGTTCATAAAGAGCCTTGATCATTATAATTGCCCCCGTTGCCCCAACCGGATGGCCAAGCGCAATGGCGCCACCATTTGGGTTTACCAGTGCGGGATCAAGCCCCAATTCCTGATTAACGGCACACGCTTGCGCAGCAAAGGCTTCGTTGCTTTCAACGACATCGAAATCGCTGATTTTCAAGCCGGTTCGGGCCAGCAAGTTTTGCACAGCCGGCACGGGGCCAATGCCCATTACTTCGGGGCGCACGCCTGCATGGGCATAGCCCGATATGCGGGCTTTTGGTTTCAACCCAGCCTTTGCTGCGGCTTCAGCTGTGGCTAATACAATTGCCGCCGCACCGTCATTAATGCCAGAGGCATTGCCGGCCGTTACGGTGCCTTCTTTTTGAAAAGCGGGGCGCAGGCCAGCCAAGGCCTCAGCCGAGGTTGATTTTGGGTGCTCGTCTGTATCAAACGAAATTGTGTCACGACGGATTTTTATGTCTATTGCTGTGATTTGGCTTTTGAAATATCCAGCCTTTATTGCCGCTGCCGCGCGGGTTTGGCTTTCCATTGCGAATGCATCTTGTGCTTCGCGGGTGATGCCGTGTTCTGTCGCCACATTTTCAGCAGTAATGCCCATATGGCCGGTGCCAAACGGGCAATGCAGGGTGGCCAGCATCATGTCTGTCATTTTAACATCACCCATTTTCTGGCCCCAGCGGGCTTGGGGCATGATATATGGAGAGCGGCTCATGGCCTCTGCTCCGCCTGCCAACGCAAATTCGGCATCCCCAAGCTGCAAGGATTGCATGGCTGAAATAATCGCCTGCGCGCCCGACCCGCACAGCCGGTTAACGTTCATCGCGGGCGTGCTTTCTGGAATGCCCGATTGCATTGCTGCCACCCGTGACAGATACATATCGCGCGGTTCGGTGTTGATTACATGGCCAAAAACCACGTTGCCAATTTGCGCGGGGTCAACATTGGAACGTTCCATCGCAACGCGGCTGACATGGGTTGCGGCTTCACAAGGCGGGGTTCCGGCCAGCGTGCCGCCAAATGTGCCAATAGCGGTGCGCACGCCGTCTAGGATTACGATTTCTTGTGTCATGGTTGTCTCCGAAGTTTTATCAAAATATGAGCGCCAGCAGAATGATTAGCAACCCGAAAATTGCCCATGTTTGCCAAAGAATGCCAATGGATCGTTGAATATCTTTGGCGTTCAGGTCACCGCGACCCGTAGGATTTACATAAAGATCATCGCCAAGTTTTCCGCCATAAGAACGCGGACCTGCCAATGAAATATCCATGGCCCCCGCCATTGCAGCCTCAGGCCAACCCGCATTGGGAGAACGATGTTGGCTTGCGTCACTACGCATCACTTGCCATGCTTTGCCGGAAAGGGTGGCGACACAAATCAGCAATGCCGAAAGTCGGGCTGGAATAAGGTTTATCAGGTCATCGAGCCGCGCCGCAGCCCAGCCAAAATTCAGATATTTATCTGACTTGTAACCGATCATGCTGTCAGCCGTATTTACGATTTTATAGGCTAAAATCCCGGGCAAACCAAACAGCAAAAACCAAAATGCAGGGGCGATGACCCCGTCGGAAAAATTCTCGGCGGCGCTTTCGATTGCACCACGCGCTACGGCGGTTTTATTCATTTCAGTGGTGTCACGCCCGACGATCAGCTTTACCGCCTCCCTGCCTTTTTCAACGCTTTCTGCCAGCGCTGCGGCAACGTTGCTGACATGTTGGGTTAAGGAGCGGTGGGCGATCAGAATGGCGGCCAGCACTGTCTCGATAATGCCAAAATCCGGAATTTTTTGCAGGGCCACCCCTATGGTAATTGCGGCGACAACCAACGCCAAAATTACGATGATCCCGTTAATACGTGTATTATTGTTAAATCGTTGCTCAAGCCAGCCGATCATGTCGCCCATGAGTTTTACCGGATGCGGTATGCGTTGCCAAAGCCAGTTTGGTTCGCCAAAAATCGCATCCAGCATAAGTGCCAGAGCCAGCATTTCAAATGTATTCACAGGTGGCCTCTTTTTTTGCTATCTATCCCTCCAAAGACACAGTGTTTCAAGTCATAGCGGCGAAAGCGCGCTGGTTTTGATGAAAATTTATTCGGTGTCTAGATTGTAAATCTTTGCTGACTATACTTAAACAGAATCGTGAACCTCTTGTTTATGGTTAACTGTTATAACGAGTTTTTCTCGGAGGGCCTGATGGACGCACATTTATCTAAAGAAGTTATGGAGGGCCTAAGGCGCGCCCGCAAACAAGCCATGCGTAAGAAAAACCGTCTGCGGCTGCATGTCGGCGATGAAATTTATCCGGTGCTCTCCCTAAAAGGTGACGGATTCGAGATGGAGGCAGACGCAGTTCCGCATTTGCGCGGCCTTGTTGATCTTTACGACGGCGCGAAGCATTTGGCGCAATGCCTGATCATCCATTCTGAGCCTGAGGGCGATATTATGCGGTATGAATTCAAGCGTCGTACTGATGTGGCCAGTGGCCCCGCAAAGGATTTTGTGGTTAAGGCCAACGCGCCTGTTGCCCTGCTGCGTTAAGCACCAGCGATTGATACCGAAATTTTGGCAGAAAATATTGTCGTGATGCAGCCTTGCATTATAAAGATAAACCCGTGTACCCATTGATCAAACAGCTATGGGGATAAGAAAATGAGCAGGACAGTTTACGTTAACGGCGAATATCTTCCGGAAGAAAACGCTACTGTGTCGATCTTTGATCGCGGGTTTTTATTTGCTGATGGCGTATATGAGGTCACCTCGGTGATTGATGGTAAAATTCTGGCATTTGCCGGGCATGTGGAACGTCTGGCGCGGTCATTGCGCGAATTGCAAATGGATGCGCCCTGTTCAAACGAGGAACTGGAAACCATTCATCATGAATTGGTCGCGCGCAATAATCTGACTGAGGGTTTGATATATTTGCAAGTCACGCGCGGCGCTGCGGATCGTGATTTTGCCTTTCCGGTTGATACAAAACCAACATTGGTTTTGTTTACTCAAGCCAAAAATATTCTGAACAGTCCGATGGTGGCAACGGGCATCAAGGTTATTTCCATTCCCGATATTCGCTGGGGCCGTCGGGATATCAAAACCGTGCAATTGCTGGCACCAAGCCTTGGCAAAATGGCGGCAAAAGCAGCGGGCGCCGATGATGCGTGGTTGGTTGAGGATGGTTTTGTGACCGAAGGCACCTCAAACAACGCCTATATTGTTAAACAAGACGGCACGATTGTTACACGCAATCTTTCAAACGACATTTTGCACGGGATCACCCGCGCCGCTGTGTTGAAATGTGCAGATGAATTGCAAATGAAAATCGAAGAACGGCCGTTTACGGTGCAGGAAGTTAAAGAAGCCTCCGAGGCATTTTTTACCTCGGCCTCAGCATTTGTGTGCCCGGTAGTGGAAATTGACGGCGTGAAAATCGGCACAGGCAAGCCCGGGGAAACTGCCCGGCGCCTGCGGGATATTTACCTGCAAGAAACCATGAAAACCGCGATTTAACAGGCCTAACGGCCCATTAAGTTTTGTAGGCTTAAGCGTAATTTGTCGATCATGGCGGTGAATTGCTCTAGCGCGGGTTGTGCCGCGGGGATGATTTTTGTGACCATGTCCGGGAATATATAGGCCACACAACCTATCGCAAAAACCAGCATTGTTATCAAGAAACCCAACCGGCGTGTAGTACTGCCGCCACGCGAACGTTTTCGGCTGGGTTTGTCGTCCGAACTATTCAGAATATCACGTGTTGATTTCGGTTTGCTTTCGATATTGCTGCTGGCTGTGTATGAATCAGGGTTCCGCCGACGGCGGCTGGTTTCATCAATTTCAACGTCATCATTTTCGACATCAGCCTGCGTTGCCCGAATAAGCGCCTGAATATCGTCACCATCACTGGTGCTTTTGTCAGCTTTTTTAGGCTTAGGGGGTGGAGTTGCAGCGACAGGTTTTGGCTTTTCTGCGCGCAAGCTATCACGGGCACCCTGAATTGCGGTGGAAAATGATTCTTCTTTTGCAGGCGTGTCAAAATTACGTGCTTTTCGGACTTCATCCAATTCAATCGGTTTTTGGGCGTCATCACCGGGATTGTCGAATGCAATCAACCCGCTTTTGTCAGCGATGACCGGTTCGGGTTTTTCTACAATTGGTGGCTGTTCCGGTTCTGGTTCTGGTACAGGATCGGCAATGACCTCAATAACAGGTTCAGGGATTTCTTCTGGTTCCGCAGAAATCGGCGGTGCCAAATAAGCGTCAGAGCCATCATCTGGGTCATCCGAATGGGTATCCCACGCAAATGGATCATCGGGTTCGTCTGGGGTTTCTTTTTCTGCTGGGCTATTTCCAGCTTCGGAATCATCATCCCAAGGATAAAAATCTTCGGGTTCGGCGATTTCTTTTGCGTCACTGGGTTCTTCATCAGGGTCAATGCTTGTGGCGGTCGTCGGGGCGACGTCGCTTGGTGGTACAAATTCTGATGCATCATCGGTGGTTGCTGCGATTGCATCTTCAAAAGAAGGGTTTTCGAATTCTGGTTCTGTCGACTCTACAGCATCGGCGATCGATTTCCATGCTGGGTTTCCGGCAGTTTCTTTGTCATTGTCAGAAATTTCGTCATGGGAATCCGCGCGGCGCGGCAGTTCATCATCGAATGGGTCGCCGGAAATTACTGCATTTGCTTGCACAGTCGCTAAATCATCAAAATGTTGCGAGATTTCGGGTTCGATAAATTCTGGCTCGGGTTCAGAAATTTGTTGACTGCTGTCAGCATCGCTGGCCGCGTTCTTTTC
>CAZCDC010000009.1:38237-42196 GCA_964497195.1 uncultured Rhodobacterales bacterium
GCTTTAGCATCCGCTTCGGCTTTAGCATCCGCTTCGGCTTTAGCATCCGCTTCGGGGGCCGGCACAGCGGTTTCTGTCGCTTCGGGGTCGTCTTCAATACTCTCTGAAATTATTTCCTCTGGCTCTGAAATATCTTCGGCGTCTGCAAATGGTGGTGGCGTTGGCACGCGCCAGCCACTTATCGATTCTTCTTCCGGCTCAGCCTCAAAAAACGCAGCTTCGTCTATTTCCGGCGCGTCTTCTGGTGCATCTGGCTCCACGGTCTCTGGTTCAGGCGTATCCTCAGGTTCGATCGCTTCGGATTCAATATCCGGCTCCGCAGCAGTGTCTGGTGATTCAGATGGCGAAACAATGCTTGTGACTGTTGCTTCTTGTGGTTCTGGTTCTGGAATGTCGACCATTGGGGCGGCACCCAGCGGCAATTGGTTCCAGCGCTTTAAACACGCGCTGCATTCTACTTCGCGGCCCTCATCGGGGATGGCTGATGCGCTCACGTCATATTGAGCTTGGCAGTTAGGGCATGTAATCCGCATTTAATAATCCTGTCTTTCAACCCGTTATCGGTTGATTGTCCTTAATATAACCTGCTGGCTGTAACTTGGATAGCCCAAACGCGGTTCGTAACATCAATGGGTTGAGATTGCCGCCTTGACGTGTGATTGTCACGCAAATTCGCATGGAGAAATACGTGATTTCGCTTTTTAATGCCGGTTTCGGCTATGGACCAGAGCCAATTCTGCGTGATGTGACGCAAGAATTGTCCGCAGGGTCGTTTCATTTTTTGACCGGGCCGTCAGGTGCCGGCAAAACCACCTTCCTGAAAATGTGTTATTTGGCGTTGCGCCCACAGCAAGGAAGGATGGAAGTTTTTGGCCAGGATGTGTCGGATATGACGCGCGATCAAGTGTCAAAAATCCGTCGTAAAATCGGTGTTGTACATCAAGATTGCCAGTTTCTGGATCATATGACGGTGCGTGAAAATATCGCTTTGCCGCTTACTGTTTCGGGGCAAAAAGTTGCGGATAATATGGATAATCTGGAGGATTTGCTAAACTGGGTTGGCATGGGTCACCGGGCTGAGGCATTCCCCGATCAGCTGTCAGGTGGCGAGCGCCAACGACTGGCGTTAGCGCGCGCGGTTATCATGGCGCCAGATATGATTGTGGCCGATGAACCAACCGGAAATGTCGATTGGGAAATGGCGCAACGTCTGCTTACTTTGTTGATTGAATTGAATAAAATGGGAAAAACTATTCTGTTGGCGACCCATGATCTTAGCTTGATCCGGGCCGCAAAAGGCCAGATTTCCGCCAAGGTTTTGCGCCTTAAAAATGGCCATTTACAGTTGGCCGGGGCGGAGCTTTAGATGGTAAAAACCTTTAAATTTCTGTTTGGCAGCCGCGCGTCAGATCGTATTGTGCCGCCGCGCGGCAATTCCGCTTGGCTGACTTTTTCTGCGGCGCTTGCCATGGCGTTTATTGCGGTATTTGCATTGGCGCTGTCGATGGCTGTGGGGCGCGTTGCGGATCGCTGGTCATTGGAGCTGGCGCAAACGGCAACCGTGCGTATTGTTGCGCCGATTGAGGAGATCAATGCCCAGACAGAGGCGGCGTTAAATGCGCTTCGCACCACGCCCGGTATTGCGACTGCGGAAATTCTGGACGATGCCGCACAAGCAGAATTGCTGGCACCCTGGCTCGGCGAAGATTTGCCGATCAACAGCCTGCCATTGCCTAGGTTAATCGAGGTTACAGTTATTGGTGATGGTCCCGATATTAACAATTTGAAATTGCGGCTTTTGTCCGAAGCGCCGGGTGCTGTATTTGATGATCATTCAAAATGGCGGCAGCCTTTGCGCAATGCTGCGCGGCAATTGCGGCTTATGGCGGTTGCCTCATTAGGATTGGTTTTTGTAACCACAGTTATTATTGTAACCCTTGCGGCCAATGCGGCGCTGGCGTCTAGCGCGTCAATCATCAAAACCTTGCGCCTGATCGGGGCCACTGACAGTTATATCGCGCGGGCATTTGTGCGGCGCATTACATTTCGCACCATGGCGGGTGCAATTGTGGGCACGGTTCTGGCAATGCTGATTATGCTGCCTTATCCGGCACTGGAGGGCGCAACAGAAATTATGACAAGCCTGTCTTTTTCCGGCTGGCAATGGGCCATTCCGGTGATTATTCCAATTTTGGCGGCAATCACAGCGTTCAGCGCCACCAGATTTGCCGCCGCACGGCATTTGCGTCGCGCTGCTTAACAAGGAAAACCCATGCTTTTGTTCCGTTCAATCCTGTTTGATTTTTTAATGTATTTAAGCCTGCTGATCATTGGTGTTGGACTATTGCCAGCCGCGCTTTGGTCACGCAGCGGCGCATATTGGGTGATGAAAACCTATAGCCGAACGGTTTTTTGGCTGCTCAAGGTTATCGTTGGTCTGCGGGTTGAATTTCGCGGCACGCCACCAACCGGAGAAGCGATAGTTTGCTCCAAGCACATGTCTTTTCTCGATATTTTAATGGTTCATTATTCTTTGCCACGGGCCAAACTGATTATGAAAAACGAACTCAAATGGGCGCCGGTTATCGGGTTTTACGCGCTGCGCACGGGTGCGGCGCCGGTTTCACGGGGCAAAAAAGGCTCAGCCATGAAGCAAATGGTCCGCAATGTTAAAGCAGCCAAAGAAATCGAACCGGGGCAGTTGGTTATTTTCCCACAAGGGTCGCGGATTTTGCCGGGGGTAAAAAGCCGTTATAAAGTCGGCGCGGGTGTGTTGTATGAGCAATATGGCAACACCTGTTATCCTGTTGCTACCAACACGGGTGTTTTCTGGGCGCGGCGCAGTTGGCACCGCAAACCGGGTGTTGCGATTATTGAATTTCTGGAGCCGATCCCCGCAGGCCTGCCGCTCAAAGAATTTATGGGGCGGCTGGAGGATGTGCTGGAAACCAATTCTGACCGGCTGATGGTTGAGGGTGGTTTTGAATTCCCCCAATCAAGCAGCGAGTGATTTTTTCCCAAGCTCCAAAAACCGTTTGCGCCGGTTCGCAACCAGCTTTTTGCCCGGGGTTTTCTCTAGGCTTTTGAGCATACCCTCAATTGCGTCACCCACTGCGGCAATGGCCTCCGATTGGTGGCGTTGGGCGCCGCCCACAGGTTCGGGGATAATGACATCCGCGACGCCAAGCTGTTTTAAATCTTGGGCGGTCAGGCGCAAGGCCTCTGCGGCTTCGCGCATTTTTTCAGCGTCTTTCCAAAGGATTGAGGCACAGCCCTCGGGTGAGATCACCGCGTAAACCGAATGTTCCAGCATCGCCAAACGATCTGCCGTGGCGATGGCCACAGCACCGCCAGAACCACCCTCACCGATGATAACCGACACTATTGGCACGCCGATTTGCAGGCATTTTTCGGTGGCGCGCGCAATGGCTTCTGATTGGCCGCGCTCCTCGGCGCCTTTGCCGGGGTAAGCGCCGGGGGTATCCACCAATGTGATCAGCGGCAGGCCAAAACGGTCAGCCAATTCCATAAGCCGGATGGCTTTGCGGTAACCCTCGGGCCGGGCCATGCCAAAATTACGCGCAATCCGCGAATTTGTGTCATTGCCTTTTTCGGTGCCCAAAACCACAACAGGGCGGTCATTAAACCGTGCCAAACCGCCAATCATTGCGTGATCATCGGCAAAGTTCCGATCGCCAGCCAGCGGGGTGTATTCTTGAAACAGCGCGTCAATATAATCGACGCAATGGGGCCGGTCAGCGTGGCGGGCCACTTGGCATTTGCGCCAAGGGGTCAGGTTTTTATACAGATCAACCAACAACGCTGCGGCTTTGTCATCCAGCGCTTTGGCCTCTGCTTCAACATCCATTTCCGGATTTTGCCGCGCCATGGCACGCAATTCTTCGGCTTTGCCTTCAATTTCTGCCAGGCCTTTTTCGAATTCAAGATAATTTTTCATG
>CAZCDC010000010.1:0-33544 GCA_964497195.1 uncultured Rhodobacterales bacterium
CAGAAATTGGACCATTTGGGAATCCCCATATTAATGGGTCCTGACCCTAGATAGAACAGGGTTTCTGCGCGATCATAGCGATTGGTGAAATCGCTGTAGGGTAGGCATTCAATAACAAACCCTGACAACCGGTCATGTAGATCAGCAAGCAGGGGTGACAAGCGGCTAAGATCAAAGCGGCCCGTTCGGCCCACTGAGACTCCAAAACTTACACCTGTGGACTTCTCGCCAAAGGCGGTGCGCTGTAGATAAAAGAACCGTGCGGCGCGTTGCAGATCGGTCAGTGTTTCGGAGTTGGTTCTTGCCAGTCAAACAAACGCTTGTCGAGAGGGTATCTGGAACCGCATCATATCCATAAATGGCTGGTAATGGCGCTGGAGCACCCGAAAGAAGTTGGCCACCTCTTTGCCCCAATCATTGATCACCTCAGCCTTGGCAGCTTGCCTGCGCTTTAGAAACGCACCGCAATTAATGCCCTCCATGAGCCGCTCAACGCCCGTCGTTTCGCCTCGTTGCCCCGGCATCAGGATGAAGCGCACAAGATTTCCAAGACCGTCCATCAAGGCCAGGATTTTGGTGCTTAACCCGCCCCTGGACCTACCAATAGCCTGGCTTTGCCCCCCTTTTGCGCCCTGCCCGGCAGTTGATTGTGAAGCAATCAATGAGAGGGGATCATCGTGTATTCCATGTCTGGTTCCCCTGATAATGCATCAAATATGTGTTTGAAAACATCGGCTTTGACCCAGTCACGGAACCGCTTGAATACGGTGTTCCATTTCCCGAAATAGGGTGGAAGATCCCGCCAAGAGCAACCCGTGGGTGCAACCCATAAAGCTGCCTCCAGAAATAGACGTGAGTCGCTACCCGTTCGACCCGGGTCGGATTTCTTGCCCAGACAATGCGGTTCTATCACCGTCCACATCCGATCTGTGATTGAATAACGATCTCCTGACATCTCAAGCTCCCTTTTGGGTGATTGAATCAGAAATCATCAGCTTTGGGAATCCTGAATCTCAACACCCCCTAGGTTCGGCCAAATAAATGCTCAATATCAGCCAGTGCCAGTTCCACATAAGTCGGGCGACCATGGTTGCATTGGCCCGAATGCGGCGTTGCTTCCATTTCGCGCAGCAATGCGTTCATTTCTGGCCCCGTCATCAACCGCCCTGACCGAACGGACCCATGACATGCCATCCTGCTCAAAATCGCGTCAATCTTTTCGCGTACAAGCTGGCTAGTGCCGCTGTCTGACAGCTCATCACAAATGTCGGAAATAAGGTTTTTAGCGTTAATTTCACCCAGAACCGCCGGGGTTTCGCGCACACAAATCGCCCCCTCGCCAAAAGCATCAATCACCAGCCCAAGCTGCGCAAGATCAGTTTTAAGCGCCAATACCTGCATGCATTCCTGCTCCGACAGCTCAACAATTTCGGGGATAAGCAGCACCTGCGACGCCACCGATTTTTTCGCCATTTGCTGTTTGAGCCGTTCATAGACCAGCCGTTCATGCGCCGCGTGCTGGTCAACAATAACCATGCCTGTTTCAGTTTGCGCAATGATATAATTCTCATGCAATTGCGCCCGCGCGGCACCCAGCGGCAGGTGGGTTTGGGTCGGTGCATCTTGCTCCACGCGGCCAGATTGCCACGCATCTGCTTCAGCAAAACCACCAGCCATAACTGGCGGCGGCGTAAATGTCTGATTGCGCTGAAAGCTTTGGTAAACCGGCGCATGGTTTTCTGGCCGCATCGCATTCAGGGTTTCGTGCCCAACCGTGGTTGACGCCCGATGCCCGGCCTCCGCTAATGCTTGGCGCAAACCAGAAACAATCAGCCCACGCGCGGCCGCCGGTTCACGAAACCGCACTTCGGCTTTGGCAGGGTGAACATTAACGTCGACCATTTCGGGGTCACACGACAGAAACAGTACCGCCGCTGGGTGCCGCTCACGGCTTAGATAATCCATATATGCGGCCCGTAACGCGCCATAAAACTGTTTGTCCCGCACAGGTCGGCCATTTACAAAAAAGAACTGCGATACCGCTGCTCCGCGCGAATAGGTCGGTAATGCTGCAAAACCGCTCAGCAATATCCCGTTGCGTTCGGCATTAATCTCTAACGCATTATCAACAAAATCCGCGCCCAGAATGCACAACAAGCGTAATCGCAAAGCCGCTGCGAAATCACCCTTTTCAGCCTCGGCCCGAAATATTATCCGCCCCTCGCCGGGTTTGGAAACATCCCGCAACACAAACCCAACATCGGGCGCCGCCATTGCCAGCCGCTTGATCACATCGTTAATTGCACCGGCCTCAGCACGGTTGGTTCGCAGGAATTTCAGCCGTGCAGGCGTGGCGTGAAACAAATCGCGCAGCTCAACCACAGTGCCCCGCGCTAATGCGGCTGGCTGCACTGCGCCGATCTCGCCGCCGTTTACACTGATTTTCGCCGCCTCAGCAGCTCCTTGAAACCGAGAGGTGATGCTCAGCCGTCCCACCGCACCAAGCGAGGGCAAAGCCTCCCCCCGAAACCCAAATGAATGGATGTTCAGCAAATCCGAGCCATCAATTTTTGAGGTCGCATGGCGCGACAAAGCCAAGGTCAGCTCATCCGCCGGAATGCCCCATCCATCATCCACCACCCGGATCAGGGTTTTACCGCCATCCACATACGAAATTTCAATACGCCCCGCCCCGGCGTCCAGCGCATTTTCCACCAGCTCTTTAATAGCGGAGGCCGGCCGTTCCACCACTTCGCCAGCAGCAATACGGTTGGCCGCAGCATCATCCAGTTGCCGAATTGGCTTTCGTTCAGTCATCATATGGGGGCTTTGGATGTTCATACCCCAAGACCTAGCAGGCCTGTGCCGATTCTAAAAGCCTGCCATAGGCAGCTTCTATCCCCGCCGCCACCACGTATCCGGCCCCAAAGCCGAGCGAAGCGAGGCCACCGCCATCCGGCAGTCTTTATTCCGCAGCCAATCCCACCGGCTGACCCACAATAATAAAATGCAGATTTTCCGGCAAGAACAACCGTTTAGCGACCCGATTGATTTCAGCAAGGTCCACAGCCCGCACCAGATCATTGCGTCGTTTTGCATAATCAATGCCCAGATCGGCAATTTGCAGCCCTGTAATAATACTGGCAATCTCGGCATTTCCCGCAAAACGCAATGGATAGGCGCCAGTCAAATACCGTACAGCAACATCCAGTTCATCTTGCGAAATGCCAGATTCTGCCATTTTGGCCCATTCATCTTGAACAATCGAAACAGCTTCCGCCATGCTTTCATTGGCGCTGGAAAACTGGCCCAAAAAGCTGGCCGCATGGTTATACGGCAACAAAAACGACGAAATCCCGTATGTCAGCCCGCGTTTTTCCCGCACTTCCTGATTTAGCCGCGCCGTAGAAACCCGTCCACCCATGATGTGATTAAGCACATAAGCCGTCAAATAATCAGGGTCTTCGCGGGGTAGCCCTCGATGCCCAAACAGCGCCACCGATTGCGGTGTTGCAAGGTCTATCACTGTAACACCAGCGGTGGTTTCGACCTCCATATCGACGATCTCACCGACACTGGTTTCAGGAATATCCGCCAATAAAACATCTAGTAATATCCCCAATTCTTCAGCCGTAATGGCCCCGACAACGCCTATCACTACTCGGTCTTTGGTGATGCTGCGAAGATGCGCCACACGCATGTCCTCGGCACTTAGCGCCGCGACGCTTTCCAATGTACCATCGATATTGCGCCCATAAGGATGATCATCATAAAGCAGGTCATTAAACGCCAGTCCAGCCAGCGCTTGCGGGTTGGTGGCATCTGACCGGATACCGGAATTCACCTGTTCGCGCACCCGCTCCAACGCAATGTCATCAAAATTTGGCGATACAAGCGCCAGCCGCAGCAACGCGATACTTGCGTCCAGATCACTGCGCAGCATCGAGGCCGAAACGCTCACGCTATCGCGCCCCGCCCGAAACCTAAACCGCGCGCCAAGATCATCAGTCGCCGCCATAAACCCCGAGGCATCCAGCTCCCCGGCGCCTTCCTCAAGCAGGCCCATCATCAAATTCGTGGCGCCCTGTTTCTCAGCACTGTCCAACGAAGCACCCCCCTGAAAGCTCAGCGAGATCGACACAATCGGAATGCTTTGTTCTTCAACAAACCAAGCGGTAATGCCACCGGGCGAGGTCACCTCTATGATATCCGTTTCCGCAGCCAATGGCGCAGCAAAAATAACCAGTAAAACCGTTAATATCTTTTTCATTGCGCTTCCTCCGCAGTCATCAAATATCCTGTAACCGATTGACGAATATCCAGTAATTCCCGTGCAGCAGCCAAAATATCCTCTACTGTAACTGCCTGAATAATATCCGGCCATTCCTGCACATCAGCAATGGTCAAACCCGAGGTTAACGCCGCACCGTATCGCCGCGCCAGCCCCATCTGGTCATCCATTGCGTAAATCTGGCTGGCCAGAAACTGGCGTTTGCTACGTACCAGACGTTCCGCCTCAACCCCGTTTTCCAACAGATATTCCAGTGTTGCATCCATGCGCGCCTCGGCTTCCTCAAGCGAAACTCCGGGCTTTGGCACTACATACATACCAAAACTGTCAGGATCATACGAAAGCCCGCTGTAAAACGCACCGGTTGCCAGTGCGATACCCTCGTCCAGTTGCATCCGCCGCCCCATCAGGGATGATATTCCGCCCCCCCCCAGCAGATCAGCCAGTAAAGTTAGCGCCGCCGCCTGTGTTTGATCGCCCGTACGGCGATTAGGTGCCAAATAGCTGCGGATAACATACGGGTTGGCCACGCGTACATCATGATATTCCATCCGACGGGCCGAGCTGTGCGGCGGCTCCTGCGGCCGCAAGCGTTTTTGAATGCCATCCGAGGGCAGCAACGGCCCGTAATGCTGTTGTGCCAAGGCCAGAACATCCGCAGGGACAACATCCCCTGCGACGATCAGAATGGCGTTATTAGGTGCATAATACAGCGCATAAAAATCAAGCGCGTCTTGCAGGGTTAGCGCGCTAACCTCGTGCTTCCAGCCAATCACCGGCGTGCCATAAGGATGGTTCAGATAAAGCGCCGCGTTGCGTTGCTCGGAAAATAACGCGCCCGGGTCGCTTTCGGTACGCAAGGCACGTTCTTCCAAAACCACATCGCGTTCGGTCAACATCGCGTCATCATCCAGAATAAGGCCGCGCATCCGGTCAGCCTCCATTTCCATCATCAAGGGCAAACGGTCCGAGGCGATATGCTGGAAATATCCGGTATAATCTTGTGAGGCAAACGCATTATCATTACCACCATTGGCCTCGATTATTTGCGCAAATGTACCATCGGGCACAGCCTCGGTGCCCTTGAACATCAGATGTTCCAGAAAATGCGCAATGCCGGATTTCCCTGCCGGTTCATCCGCCGCGCCAACGCGGTACCAAACCATATGGGTGACAATCGGGGCACGGTGGTCTTCGATCACCACAATTTCCAGACCATTATCCAAAGTATAGGTGGTAATCGGCACCTGTTGTGCCAATATCGGCGTTGCCAAGGTAATAATCGCGGCACTAAGGCCAAAAATCCGGCGCAATGGCTTCTCCTCATTTAAAGATGTTAAGGTCAAGATAACCCGTTAGGAAAAGCAAACAAGCTTCGATACGCAACTGTGAACACCAATCAGGTTTTCTTTTTATCATCCATGAAAAACAACAGGCCAATGACCCCGATAAAAATCGTCGCATCCGCCACGTTAAACGCATACGGATTATTGATCCCGCAGCAGGACATATTGATAAAATCTGCCACAGCGCCAAATATTATGCGGTCATAAACATTGCCCAGCGCCCCGCCAACAATCAATCCTGTTGAAACCGGAACCTTCCAGCCCTTGTCCTTGCGCACATAAAACAACAGCCCCAGCACAATCAGCAGCGCCACGGCAATCAGCACATAGCGCCCTGTATCTCCGTCGGAACTAAACAATCCAAAATTTACGCCCTCATTCCAAGCCATGCGTAAATTGAAAAACGGCGGCCAGACATCAATGGCAAATACATTGCGCAGATCCAGCCAGTCCACCACCCAGATTTTGGTAATCCGGTCCACCAGAAACACAATTATCGTCACTGCAAAAATTCGTAAATAGGACACGCGGATGCTCCGGTTGGTTGATTTTTACCTGTTTACGTCACAGAATTTTATTGAGCAAGCGCAGCGCCTTACGTTCAGCTTGTTTTTGCCATTCGCACAAAATTGTTTATTGGTAACCCTGCCATAAACATGCCACAAATAGTTAATAGTAGAACCAGTTAATGTTACTTTTCGCTCGGAGCGCCCGAATCATGTTTAAAAAAATCGCAGGGTCAACCTTGGTTGCACTGTCGCTAAGCGGCGGTCTACAGGCGCAACAAATGATTTATCCCGATACTATGGTGGTTTTGGACGTGTCTAATTCCATGTGGGGCCAGATTGACGGCGTGTCAAAAATGGAGATCGCGCGCGGTGTAATCGGCGATCTTTTGGGTGATTTGCAAACCGAATCGGAATTCGGGTTGATCGCGTATGGCCACCGCCAAACCGGCAGCTGCGAAGATATCGAACTTATTTTGCCAATTGGGCGCTTGGATGGCGCAGAATTTTCCGCCGCCGTTAACCAGCTTCAGCCGCGCGGGCGCACGCCTTTGACGGCGGCTGTGGCTATGGCCGCAGATGTCATGAATTCCGAAACCCGTTCAGCCCGGATTATTTTGCTGACCGATGGTTTGGAAAGCTGCGAACAAGACCCCTGTGCCTTGGCCACCTCGCTTGAGGAATCAGGTCTGGATTTCACCACCCATGTCATCGGTTTTGGCGTGTCGGAAATTACGGATCAAAGCCAAATCAGTTGTTTGGCAGAAAATACTGGCGGGGTTTATCTGACCGCTGAAACAGCGGATGAGCTGACCAGCGCCCTGCAATTCATGGCAACGCCGCAAGATCAACCTATGATGACCCTCACGGCCTTGGATCGTGATGGCAATGTCATTGACAATGAAAACATTGAATGGTCAATTTTTAACGTGACCGAACAGGAAATGTGGCTGAACACCGAAACCGGCGCCTCGGTTATGGTGGACTACCAAGCTGATGTTTACCGCGCCACCGCATTGCTTTTTGGCGAATCCGCTGAGCTGGAATTCACATTTGACGGCAGCGCAGACGCCACATTCAACGTGGTTTTTGCCGCCGCAGAAGATGCTGTCGCCGACACCTCCATTGCCACCGAAAACACCGCGCCAGAAATTCTTGTATCCGAAGGTAGCGAAGATAATTCGGCGGTGCGCCTTAACGCACCACAACAAGTTGACCCCGGGCAGGATTTTGAAATCTCGTGGGCTGGTCCCAGTAATTCAGGCGATTATCTAGCCATCGCCAAACCCGAAGACGTGGTGACCTCGTTTTTTGATTACGCGCGCACAAGTGCCGGTTCTCCTGCGGTGCTAACCGCCCCCAATGGGCGTGGCGAATTTGAATTGCGGTATATTTCGCCTACGACAAATGACATCGTAGCCACAGAAACGATTATAATTGGTGACATAGAAATCAACCTGATTGTACCCAACAACATAACAACCAACAGTAGCTTTATTATAGAATGGCAAGGTGTTTTATTTGAGGGCGACCAGCTTGTTCTGGTGTCGGAAAATGCTGGCAAGGAAGATATCATCAGCGCGTTTGCTGCATCTGACGATCAACAGGTCACCTTTCGTGCCCCGGAAACCCCCGGTATTTTTGCCATCCAGTTTCAGGACAAAGACGGGAAAATCCTCAAGACCACAAATCTGGAGGTGAAATACGCCGCAGCGCTTGATGCCACCCCTGCCACGACCGCAGGCTCCAGCATTATTATCGAATGGAGCGGGCCAGACCTTGAGGGTGATTTTGTTGCCATTGTGCCGGTTGGATATCAAGAAACGGTTTTTGGCAGCTTTAGCTATACCCGTGATGGCGCACAATTGCGCATCATAACCACCGACTTACCGGGCGATTACGAAATCCGCTATTACCTTGGTGCTGACGATTCCATTTTGGCCAGCCTGCCGCTGACTTTGTCAAAACCCGAGGTTGAAATTGACACAATATCCGATGCGACAGCGGGCGAGACCATTAGCGTATCCTGGGTTGGTCCGGATAATCAAAATGATTTCCTTACGGTTGTGCCGGAAAATGCCAGCGAAGGTGCCAGCAATAATATTGCGCTCACCCGTCAGGGCAGCCCGCTTTCAATTCAGCTACCAACCGAACCCGGCGCTTACGAAGTCCGCTATGTTACAGGCCAGTCCGGCCTGACATTGATGCGCGCCAAAATTAATATCACAGCCGAACCAACCCTTTTATTCGCAGAGCCAACCGCTGTTGCGGGCAGTACTGTTGTGGTGCGCTGGCAAGGCCCTGAAACAAACGAAGACCTGATCACCCTTGTGCCCTTTGACGCAAATGACGAAACACTGGGCAATTTCACTTATGCATCTGAGGGTAATGATCTGGGCATTATTTCGAAAGATACTCTTGGTGATTTCGAAATCCGCTATGTATCAGGTGACAATGGCGCAATCCTTGCAAGACTGCCGATCACCATGCTGCCACCGCCGGTTACTGTATCCGCACAATCCGCTGCTGTGGCCGGTGAAACCATCGCAATTAAATGGTTTGGTCCCGATGACGATGAGGATTACGTCACCATTGTGCCGGTAAATACAGCAGAGGGCGAATACGGCAACTATACCTATACCCGTAACGGCACGCCGCTGGATCTGATGACCAAAGACATGGCCGGTGCATATGAAATCCGGTACATTTCGGGCGAAACCAAAGAGACACTGGCAAGAACGCTCATCACACTTATTGCCCCGGTGGTTGAAATCGAAGCGCGACCCCAAGCCATCGCTGGTGCCGAAATAAACGCGACATGGACCGGCCCTGACAACCAAAATGATTTTATTACCGTTGTTCCAACCGGCACAGATTCTGGGGATTATGGCAATTTCACCTATACCAGCCGGGGCGCAAGTCTGACGGTATTAACACCCGATGAGCCGGGGAATTACGAGGTGCGGTATATATCGGGCCAATCCTTTATCACCCTGGCCAGCATTCCGATCACCCTGTCCCCGCCCAACATCACCATTGATGCATCTCCGGTAGGTATAGCAGGTGAAATGCTGGAGGTTATTTGGACCGGCCCCTCGCATAAAAACGACTTTTTGACAATTGTGTCAGTAGGTGCAGACATCAATGTGCTCGGAACATTTCAATACACCCGCAAAGGCAATCCATTGAATTTGCTTATACCTGCTGAAACAGGGCCATTTGAAATCCGCTATGTGTCGGGGCAATCCATGCGGGTGTTACAATCCCTGCCGCTGACAATTCTGGCACCATAATTAGAACGGGCATTCCGACTGAAATGCCACCCGCCGCCCGTCGCTCGGGTGGTGAAGCTCAAGCGTCTCGGCGTGCAGGCAAAGCCGGTCGCGCGCGGCAAGCGCGGCGCCTTTGGCATAAAACCTATCCCCCAAAATCACATGGCCCAAGGCCAACATATGCACCCGTAATTGATGGCTGCGCCCCGTGATCGGCATCAGTTGGACACGGGCAAAATCCGACCCGCGAAAGATAACTTTCCAATTGGTCTGACTGGGTTTTCCGCGCGCATGATCCACCATTTGCAACGGCCGGTTGGGCCAATCAACAATAAGCGGTAGATCAACCAAACCCTCATCGTCAGGCTGCCCCCATACCAACGCTTGATAGGTTTTGTCGGTTTTGCGCCGCTCAAACTGTAACCCCAGATGCCGCTGCGCTGCGGGGTTCATGGCAAAAACCATAATCCCAGATGTGTCCATGTCCAGCCTGTGAACTTGGAGCGAAGTTGGAAACGCGGCCCGGGCGCGATGCTCTAAACAATCCTTGTGTTCAACGGGCCGCCCCGGAACCGACAACAACCCCGATGGCTTGTCGAGGATCAGAATATCAGCATCAACATGGATAACCTTTAACGGTTCCTTGGGCGGCGCATAGATAAAATCACCAATCATCGCAGGGCCTTCAACAAACCAAGTGTGGAGCTGTCTTTGCCAGAAGGGTCCGCGCCCTCAATCAGTGGTAATAATTCTGTGGCCATTTCTTTGCCCAACTCAACACCCCATTGATCAAAACTGTTCAAGCCCCAGATCACGCCCTCAACAAATACGCGGTGTTCATAAAGCGCGATAATCTGGCCCAGCACAAATGGCGTCAGTTTTGGATATGCAATTGTCACAGACGGACGGTTTCCGGGGAAAACCCGGTGCGGTTCTGTATGATCCCGCCCCAGCATCAACGCCTCGGATTGCGCCAGACAGTTGGCCTTTAGCAAATTATGCTGATGTTTCAATTCTGGCTCATGACCCTCTGCTGCGATCAGGAATTCACAAGGCGTGACATTTGTTCCCTGATGCAAAAGCTGGTAAAATGCGTGCTGGCCATTGGTCCCCGGCGCGCCCCAGACAATTGGCCCTGATTGCAAAGCAAGCGCTTTGCCATCCAGCCCAACACGCTTGCCGTTACTCTCCATATCCAACTGTTGCAAATACGCTGGAAGCAGCGCCAAGCGTTGGTCATAGGGCAGCACCGCACGGGTGCCATAATCACAGATATTGCGATGCCAAATTCCTGTTAGCGCCAACATAACCGGCATATTCTCCAGCAACGGAGCATTTTGAAAATGCATATCCATCGCATAAGCGCCATCCAGAAACTCACCAAACCGTTCTGGCCCAATCGCCAGCATTATTGGCAAACCAATCGGCCCCCAAAGGGAATACCGCCCGCCAACCCAATCAGCAAAACCAAAAACGCGATCGCTCGGAATGCCAAACGCTGCGGTTTTGCCCAGCGCCGAAGAAACCGCCACCATATTATCGCTGGCATGCACGCCCAGCCAATCCCGCGCGGTCGCAGCATTGGTTATGGTTTCAATGGTTGTAAATGTCTTGGAGGCAACAATCACCAGCGTTGTTGCCGGATTAAGTTCCTTAAGTGTATCCGCAATATGCGCCCCGTCAATATTGGACACAAAATGCAGCTTTGGCCCATCATGATAAGGCGCCAACGCCAATGTCGCCATATGGGGTCCAAGATCAGAGCCGCCAATGCCAATATTAATTATATCTGTAACGCTGCCCTTATTGGCGGGGGAAACACCGCGCTTGCGGACAGATATTACAAACGCCGCCATCCGCGCCAAGGTTTTGCGTATCTCGTTCAACACATCGGCCGGATGGTCAGACACACGCTGGTCAGAGCGATCTCGCAGCGCCGTATGCAGCACAGCCCGATCCTCGGTTACGTTAATTTTTTCGCTGTTAAACATCGCGTCACGACGGGTTTCAACACCGGATTCTTGCGCCAATTGAAGCAAAAGATCCCGCGCCCCTACATCAATGTTGGTTTTTGAATAATCCAGCAGCAAATCACCTTGGCGCAGGCTGAAACGGTCAAACCTTGCTTCCTCAAACAGGTCAACAATCCGGCGCGCTGAACTGGTTGCGCGGTTGGACATTAACATGCGCCAAATCATGTCCATTTTACTGCCCAAGCTGGCTGGCCACCCGCGCCAGTTCTTCAATACCTGCCCAGTCGCCAGCAGCAATTTTATCTGCCGGAGCAACCCAGGATCCACCCGCACAAACCACATTTGAGAGGCTTAGATAATCATTAGCATTCGCAAGGCTCACGCCCCCTGTCGGGCAAAATGAAATCTGCGGTAAAGGCGCCCCGATGGCTTTTAATGCTGGCGCCCCGCCCGATGCTTCGGCTGGGAAAAATTTCAACAAATCATAGCCACGCGCCAACATTTGCATAGCCTCGGATGCTGTTGCCGCCCCTGCCAGCAAAGGCAAACCCAATGCTTCACAAGCCTCAATCAGCTCATCCGTAGCGCCCGGTGACACTCCGAATTGCGCACCGGCATCCACTGCGTTTTGCACATCTTGCGGCGTTATCAATGTGCCCGCGCCAACAACGCCACCCGTAACTTGGCTCATCGCTTTGATCGCCTCCAGCGCTGCTGGTGTGCGCAAAGTCACCTCCAACGCCGGCAATCCACCCGCCACCAAAGCCTCGGCCAAGAGCCGCGCTGTGCTTGCGTCCTTCACCACCAAAACCGGCACAATCGGGGCCATCTCGCAAATCTCCCGGTTACGTTTACATGCGTCTTTTGCTGTTATTCTCATCATATCACCACAAAGTTTTTGCAGCCCGTTCGGGCCATGTTTTATCGTATTCGACGCCGCCAACTTTGCCACCCGTCATTGACGCCAATATGTCACCTGCTGAGGGCAATTCCGCTGCAACCGACCCGTCCCAAAGCCCCGCCCGCATAATGGCACGCGCACATTGGAAATATATCTCCTGCGGATTTATCAGCAAAACCGAACGGGGATCCTTGCCGGATTTAGTGTAACGCCGCAGCAAATCCGAGCGTGCGGAAATCCGGCCCCTGCCGTTGACGCGCACAACCATGCTAGACCCTGGCACCATAAACATCAGCGATACACGCGGATCACGCACGATGTTTCGCAAGCTATCAATCCGATCATTACCGCGCCAATCCGGCATCGCCAATGTTTTGTCATCCACGATAAATACCACCTGCCCTGCATCGCCGCGCGGCGTGCAATCCAGCCCCTCGGGACCAACAGTGGCCAAGGCGACAAACGGAGAAGCCTTGATAAAAGCGCCATATTCAGCAGTAATATAATCCGCCACCTTCACCAAAGAGGGCGGTTTTGGCGTTCCGTATAATGCTTCCAATTGCTCAATAGTTTCGATCATAAAACACTTGCCCCCGTATCAGCCGTACCAACAAATTTCCGGAAAACCTCAAACATTTCCCGCCCCGAACCAAATGCGTTACCCGACAGATCAGCCTTCACCAAAGGCCGTTCCAGCACATTTTCGTCCAATACATCCAGCGTGCCTGCCACTGCATCTACGCGTATAATATCACCATCAGCAAGCTGCGCCAAAGGTCCACCATCCAGTGCCTCGGGCGATACATGAATGGCCGAGGGAACTTTGCCCGACGCGCCCGACATCCGCCCGTCGGTTACCAGCGCCACCTGAAACCCTTTGCCCTGCAATATCCCCAGCAGAGGCGTCAAGGAATGCAGTTCCGGCATCCCGTTGGCTTTTGGTCCCTGAAACCGCACGACGACCACAACATCTTGGTTTAACGCTCCGGCTTTGAACGCCAGCTTCACGGCCTCTTGACTATGAAAAACTTTGGCGGGCGCTTCGGTAACCCAGCGTTCTTTATCCACTGCCGATATTTTCATCACCCCATTGCCAAGGTTTCCCATCAGCCGTTTCATGCCGCCATTGCTTTGAAAAGGCTCCGCCACTGTTTTCAATATCTTGTCATTCAAAGACTTACGCGCCCCGCCTTCCCAAACGACTTCACCGTCTTTCAGCTTGGGTTCAACAGTATAATGTTCCAACCCAGTGCCAACAATGGTTTTGGTGTCATCATGCAGCAAGCCGTTGTTCAAAAGTTCCCCAATCAAATATCCCAAACCGCCAGCAGCATGAAAATGGTTCACATCCGCCAACCCGTTTGGATAGACCCGCGCGATCAGCGGCACCACATCCGACAGCTCGGCAATATCTGCCCAATCCAGAATAATTCCGGCCGCCCGCGCCATCGCCAAAAGGTGAATCAACAGGTTGGTTGACCCGCCCGTGGCATTCAGGCCAACGATGCCGTTCACAAAAGCCTTGGCATCCAAAACCTCGCAAACCGGCGTATATTCATTGCCAAGCGCCGAAATCGCCAAAGCCCGCTTGGCACCCTCAATCGTCAATGCCTCGCGCAAAGGCGTATTGGGGTTCACAAAGCTGGCGCCGGGCAGGTGTAGCCCCATAAATTCCATCAACATCTGGTTGGTGTTGGCGGTGCCATAAAACGTGCAGGTTCCGGGGCCGTGGTAGGACGCGATCTCGGCCTCCATCAGGGCGGCGCGGTCGATCTCGCCCAGCGCAAATTTTTGCCGGACCTTGACTTTTTCATCATTCGGCAAGCCCGAAGTCATTGGCCCCGCGGGTAAAAACACCGCTGGTAAATGGCCAAACGTGGCCGCAGCAATCACCAAGCCGGGGACAATTTTATCACAAACGCCCAAATATACGCTGCTATCAAACACGTTATGCGACAAGCCAATCCCCGCCGCCATTGCGATAATATCACGCGAAAACAAGCTTAATTCCATGCCCGCCTGCCCTTGTGTCACCCCGTCACACATCGCCGGAACCCCGCCCGCCACCTGTGCGGTACCACCGGTTATACGGGCCGCAGCACGTATTAAATCAGGGAATTTTTCAAACGGTTGATGGGCCGAAAGCATATCATTATATGCCGTGATAATCCCCAGATTACCGCCGATCCCCTGTACCAGCGGCTCTTGGTCTTCACCGCTCGCTGCAAAAGCATGGGCTTGATTTCCGCAGCTAAGGTGGGCGCGGCTAGGGCCGGATTTCGCGGCCCGCTCGCAACGTGCCATATAGTCTGCACGCAGTGTTTCCGAGCGGCTCTCTATCCGTGCCGTTACACGTTTGATTGTGTCGTTTAACTGCATTTTCTACTCCGCGTAATGAATTTCAGTGTCGTCGCGCGACAGAATAACCCGCACAGGCGCTTCGGTTTCCGGTCCCTCAATCAGCGCTATTTGCAGAGCATCCATTTTATCCCTGCCCGCAATCAATAAATGGATATGTTTGGCGGCGCGCAAAACCGGCGCTGTTAATGTCAACCGAGGTTCGGGCGCATTTGGTGCCCGCATCGGCAATAATATCGGTGCGTCATCTGCCAGCGCTGCGTCCAGCAAATCAGCCCCTGGGAAAATACTGGCGGTATGCATATCAGCCCCCATCCCTAAAACGCAAACATCCAATGGCAGGCTGGGCTTCAGCCCATCACTGATCAAATCCAGCACATCCTCAGGCTTATCCCCCGCCATATAAAACGGTATCAATGTTGTCGCCGCTGCATTTCCCTGCAACAATGTTTCACGCAGCAATCGGGTGTTTGACCGCTCCGAACTCTCGGGCACAAACCGCTCATCGGTCAACATTACGCTAACCTTTTCCCATTCCACATCCATACCGGAAAGTTTCCGCAAAAACGCCGCCGGAGTCGTCCCCCCCGGCACAGCCAGCGTGGCTTTGCCATTCAGATCAATCGCATCTTGCAGCTGCTCTGCCACCAGCTCGGCCAAATCCTCAGCCAAGGCAAATCTATCTGGGTATTGCATTAAATCAGGCATTTATATCCCTCCAACGGCGGCCATCATGGTGCAGCAAGGCCAGTGAATCTTCAGGCCCGGAACCACCCGCATCATATGGTGCTGGTTTGCCAGAATCAGCTTCCCACGCGGCAATTAATGGATCAATCCACGCCCATGCTTCCTCTACTTCATCACCGCGCATAAACAGTGTTTGGTCACCCCGGATTACATCCATAATCAGACGTTCATAAGCGTCAGTGTTTTCAGCATCCGGCCCCAAAGCCTCAGCAAAGCTCATATCAAGCGGCACCTCGGTCAAGCGCATACCGCCCGGCCCGGGTTCCTTGATTGTCACGCGCATCCGAATGCCCTCATCGGGTTGCAGCCGGATAATCAACGCATTGCCGCGCCGGTTGGCCATGTCGGGAAAAATCGCATGCGGCGGGTCTTTGAACACCACCGCAATTTCCGACATGCGCGCCCGCAGGCGTTTGCCGGTGCGCAGATAAAACGGTGTGCCTGCCCAGCGCCAATTGGAAATATTAACCTTCAGCGCCACAAAACTTTCGGTGTTGCTCTCAGGGTTTTCGGAATGTTCAACATAGCTGGCCTCGTCACCACCCGCGCGATATTGGCCGCGCACCGTGTCTTTGATTTCCAGCGGGTCCAGCGCCCGAATAACCTTCAGTTTTTCATCCCGCACAAAATCAGCATTGAATTTGGCTGGCGGTTCCATTGCCGTGAGGCACAGCAATTGCATCATGTGATTTTGCACCATATCGCGCAGCGCGCCCGACTGGTCATAATAGCCACCGCGCCCCGCAACCCCGATGCTCTCGGCCACGGTTATTTGCACATGATCAACATGCTGGCTATTCCACAAAGGTTCAAATAACGCATTGGCAAACCGGATTGCCATCAGGTTTTGCACGGTTTCTTTGCCCAGATAATGGTCAATGCGATAAATCTGAGCTTCCGAAAAACATTCCGCCAGCTTGCTGTTCAATTCCTTGGCGGAGGCCAAATCATGGCCAAGTGGTTTTTCCACCACAATACGGCTATCGGTGTTGGCAATGCCGTTTGTGTGCAACCGATGCGCAATTTCGCCAAACAAATTCGGCCCGACCGACAGGTAAAACGCCTGAATCGTATCCTTGCGTATCAGCTTTTTCAGCGGCTTCCAGCCTGTGTCGCCCATGGCGTCAATCGGGATATATTCCAGCGCGTTCAGGAATGTTTCCAGCAATTCTGGTGTATCACCAGCCGAGGGCTCAAATTCTGCCAGCGCTTTACGAATAATATCCCGAAAACCGGCGCTATCCATCTTGGAACGTGCCGCGCCAATAATACGAGAGCTTTCGGGCATTTGCCCTGCGCGCATCCGCCGAAACAAAGCTGGCAATATTTTACGCCGCGACAAATCACCAGTCGCGCCAAAAATCACCAGATCAAACGGTTCAACCGGAATAACGCGAGATACCATAATACAGCCCTGCCATTTTTAAGACGCCAAGCGTCAGTATTAAAACAATAGCACAAAGCTTACGCTTTGCGGGGCCATCTATCTCCTAACATCTCATCTGGTTTGGTCAAGGTCAATTGTGCGTTGCGGCATATATTATTGGCCATCCCGAACAATCAGACCGTTCAAAATCAGGTCTATATGGGATTTGGCCATGGTCTCCGGATCAATCGGTTCAAATTTGTCAAAAGTCATTTTCCAGACCATTGTGGCAATCAAGGGGCCAATTATTGCGACAGGGTTTTCAAGGGCAGGACTGTTGCGGAACTCACCTTGGTCAACGCCGCGCTGGGTGATTTTTTTCAGGATTATCAGGCCTTTTGTGACAATTTGTTTGTGATAGTTCTGGGCTATGTCAGGGAAATGCCCCCCCTCGGAAATGATTATTCGCAGCAAAATAAACAGGTCTTTGGAAAATGCTTTGGTATAAACCTGTGCGATAACCATGCGCAGCAAATCTGTCGATTTGCCCGAAAAACTGTCAATCATCTGGTCTAGCTGGTCAAAAACCTCAACCGCGTGGGGCTGCAACGCCGCCTCGAACAATGCTTCTTTGCTTGGAAAATAACGATAAATCGTGCCCTTTACCACACCTGCGCGTTTAGCAATGTTTTCCAGTTTACTGGCGGCAAAACCTTTTTCAGCAAATTCTGCCAAAGCTGCCGTAATGATTTCGTCTGGACGCGCAGCTTTACGTCGTTTTGATTGTGTCTTTTCTTTCATCCGATCCCCTAATGTCCCGCAAGTCATTAATTTGACATTTATTGACTTTTTAGTCATTAGTAACGCAAAGCAAAGGGGAATCAAATGAAAATTCTGATTATCGGGGCTGGCCCAACCGGGCTTACGGCGGGTATCGAACTGGCGCGGCGCGGCATTAACGCTGAAATAATTGAGCGGCGCGCCGATGGTTCTGTTTTGTCACGCGCCATCGGGATCAGCCCGCAAAGCCTCAAAACCTTGACCCCTTCGGGCGCAACAGAAAAACTTGAAGCCGCGGGAATTACCTATAATTCCATGCGTATATATAGAGGCAGCAAAATGTGGGCCAAAGTAAGGATGACAGCAGCGCCAATACAACACGGCCGCAACACCATGCTTGGCTTGCCGCAAAACCAGACCGAAGAAATCCTGCGTGAGGTTTTCGAAAGCCTTGGCGGCAAAATTACTTTTGGTATTGAATTTACCGGATTAACCCAATCCGATACCGGCGTCATCGCGCAGACTTCCAAAGGTGAAATTGCCTGTGACTATCTTATCGGAGCGGATGGCAGCCAAAGCGTGGTGCGAAGCGAAATCGGCGTGGAGCTTGATGCCACCCCCTTGCCGGATGTCTGGTCGATTGCGGATGTTGACGTCAGCAATTGGCCCCACACCCAATCCGTAACCATGTGCCTGATGCCAAAAGGGTTGATGGCGGCAGTGCTGCCCATTGGCCTGTCGCGCTATCGGTTTGTGTCAAACACCGATGACGCGCTGCGTGATCTGCCGTTTGATCTGGATGTCACCAAATTGCACCGCAAAGGCATTTTTCACATCACCCTAAGCCATGTCAAAGCGTATAGTGTTGGACGGGTTTATCTGGCAGGAGACGCCAGCCATTCCCAATCCCCCGCAGGGGGGCGCGGCATGAACCTTGGAATTGCCGATGCGGCTGCACTTGCCGCGCGCTTTGAAAACGGTGATTTGGCGGGATATAGCAAAGAGCGACTGGTTGAGGGCGCGCGTGTAATGGCTGGCGCAGAGTTTATGCGTAAAATGGTCACCAGCAAAAACCCGTTACGTCGCGGCGCGTTGCTAACGGTTTTTTGGTTGGCAGCCCATATCCCCCTGATTGAACGTCGCCTAGTTTCAAACGTTTTATACGGCTAGGGGCTTTTCGTTACCCAGCGCTTGGCGTATCAAGCTTCAATATATTTTGGAGTTCGGGTTTGGGTTTTTCAATTCTGCGGGGTATTTTCCTGCTTCAACGTAAGTGTTTTGCGCAGCCAAAAATGGTGTTGCTGCTAAGCCTGCTGATTTCCCTTGTCATTGGTGCCGGTGCGCCACTGATCAAAACCTCAAATGATCCATTTTTGCTGTTTGGCGCGGGCAATGAACACCGCCTTAAGCTGGAACAACAAAACGTCGAATTTGGCGAAAGCATCCGCACATTGGTGATGTTAGCGGTGGCTGAGCCTGAGCAACAGCCAGACCTGCTTGCTGCGGAGCGCGCAATGTCAGCCCTGCTGGAAGACCCTGAAAACCCGCTCCGCCCTGATAATTTGATCGGCTTTTCATCCGTCAGCAATCTCTTACCGGCCTTGGGCCACCCTCTGGAATACACCACGCTTGATGACGTAGCGCTGTTGGTTGAGGCCCTGCCCACCCTTAGTGAAACCTTTTTCAACGACACTAAATCCGCACTGATCCTATCGCTGACGCTGGATTTATCGGACCTTAGCGACGCGGGCCTGCAACACGCATTTCAGCAACAACAGGCTCTTGCAGATCATATTGAAACTGAATTTCCCACCGTTAACGTGGCCATGGCGGGCAGTATTGCCCTGTCTGAGGCCCTGCGCGATGCGATGACGTTTGACCGGAAATTTCTTTTTCCCCTCACCTTGGCTGTCAATTTTCTGGTGCTGCTTTTTGCGTTTGGCAATCTGCGCATCACCATTGCGGCCCTTGGCGCGTCGCTTGTTTCAGTCCTGCTGACCCTTGGCATTGCCGGTTGGAGCGGGCATGTTTTTGCCACCGCTGCTGTATCCTCGTTTTCAATTGTGATGACCCTGACCGTGGCGTCGCTGATCCACATCATCCATTCCATTGGGCAACGGCAACGAAACCTGAAATTTCAAAACAATAATGCTGTCATTCTGGCCAGTTTCCGGAAATTATCTATCCCGGTTATTGTCGCGCATGTCACCACCGCCGTTGGGTTTTTATCGCTAAACTGGGCGGATGCGCCTGCGTTTCAGGCGATGGGAAATCTGGTGGCGATCGGCTTGATATTCTCCTTGCTCATTGTGCTTTTTGTCGCGCCGATTGTATTGGCGATTGGCTGCGGCAAAGGCAAAATTCGCGATGAACGTATCCGCAAAATTTCCCGTGCTCTCACCAGCACATGGGCCAAAACCCCGGGGCTTTGGGCGATTTTGGTTGGGGGTCTGTCTGGCATTGCATTGCTCGGCCTGATCAAAACCACCTTTGACGATCAATTCATCAAATTTTTCGCAGATGATCATCCTTTGCGTCAAAATATTGAACAAATTGGTGACGGTATGGGCTGGTCGCAAACCGTTGATCTGGTGCTGCGTTATGAGCCGGATAAATTGCTGACTGCGCAAGGTTTTGTGACCGTTGAAAACCTGATAGATGAAATTCTGCGGCTTGATCATGTGGTAAAGGTCAACTCACCCCTGCCAATAATCCAGAATTGTTTTGATACCCGCACGCCGGCTTTTACCGGCGCCATGGCGAATGTGCCCCCCAAGATGTTGAATTATTGCGTGCGCAGCAATTGGTTGGTAACTGACACCCAAGGCAATGCCAGTTTTTCTGCTGGTTTTCGCGCGATGCGGCTAAATATTTTGTTGCCACGCATGACCTCGGCTGAGGTGCGGAACCTGGCAGAGGATATCGAAGCCCTGACCATTGCAGCCGGTTTCACCAGCCAGACCGCTGCGGTTTCAGGCATCAATGTGATGTCAGCCTATCTGTCCAAAATCAACACGCAATCCATGCTGGTCGGGTCGGCTTTTGCCATGCTGATTGTGTCGGTGCTGATCGGGTTTTTCCTGCGTTCTGCGACATTGGCGCTGCTGAGCATTGTGCCCAATTTCCTGCCGGCCATGGCGGCTTTGGGTTTGTGGGTCTGGTTCAACGGAGAGGTCGGCATGGCGGCCTCCGTGATCGCCGCACTGACATTTGGCATTGTTGTTGATGATACAATTCACATCCTTTATGCCCTGACGCGCGGGCGAAAAAAGCAGACCAATCGCGGTGTGCAGCGGGTTTTGCAAAATGTTTTGCCCGGCGTGCTGACCACCACCGCGGCACTTGGCTTTGGGTTTGCGCTGATCATGCTGTCAGGATTTGCGGTCAATCAACAGCTCGGGTTTTTGACCTCCAGCACAATTTTCATTGCATTTCTGTTTGATCTGTTTGTTTTACCGGGGCTGTTCCTGTATTTCTTTGGCCGCAATCGGCGAAAGAAATACACGCCATAGAGCTTTGCATAGCCATAACAATGGCCTATATTTCGCAAGTTAGTTTTTTAAAGGAATTTATTATGTTTCGCCTTGCTTTGGCTTTTCCACTATTTTTTGCGCCATCATTTGCTGCGGCCCAATGCCTTACTGCTGCAAATATGGATGCTGGCATTATTATGGAATTCGAAAGCGGCACGATTTCGCATATTTCAAATGGCGAAAACGATATGCTTGTCGACAAAGGCCAAAACGAAGAAGATAGTTGGGAAATCCTGTCTTATGGCTCGATATTTGAAATTTCCGTAACATCCCGCACCGCTGGTTACTGGTCAGAGGGCGGCTATTCCATTGAATATGACTTTTCTGTTGCAGATATTTTTCCGCTCCAGACCGGCGCAATCGGTGGCGGCACCGAAACCTATATTGATGCGCACTCCACTGACGACGTGATTTTTTCGTATTCCGTACATGCGGGAGAACCTCTTGAGGTTTCCGGCTGTACCTACGAAACGCAGAATGTTTATCTAACCCGTCTTGCCGATTTTTCTGAACTGAGCACCATGGAATTGATATATATTTCCGATCTAGAAGTCGGGTATGTTAGCCGTTCAAAATGGTACCAAGACGATCCTTCGGAATATACTTTGGTTACCCTGTCTGCGGCAAACTAATCCCGCGCACTTGACGGCTGCCCCCTAAACAACATATTACGTTTTTAATATATGAATTATTTGGTCAGGTATTTTCTGACCCATAAGCGGGAGTGCCAAAATGGCCGAGATTACCAAAGAACAAGTGCTAGAGGCGCTGTCAGGCGTTGAAGTGCGCGGCGTTGAGGGCAACATTGTTTCCGCCGGCCTGATTTCCGATATTCTTGTCAAAGACGGCAAAGTTATCTTTTCGGTCACCGTACCCGAAGATTTCCGTGGTGACAGTGTTAGAATGCAGCGCCGTGCCGAGGAAGCCATCCGCTCCTTACCCGGTGTTGAAAAAGTTCTGGTGGCACTAACCGCCAATCGCGACGCGCCCAAACAGGTTGAGCCACCCAAATTAAAAGCCCGCAAAGAGCGCCCCGTCGGGCCAGATATGCGGCCCGATGCGCGTGCTATTCCGGGTGTAAAATCCATTTTGGCGGTTGCGTCTGGCAAAGGCGGAGTGGGTAAATCTACTTGTGCGATCAACATCGCGATTGGGCTGGCATCGCTTGGCCAAAAGGTCGGGTTGCTGGATGCCGATATTTATGGTCCCTCGGTGCCGCGGCTTTCTGGCTTGGCGGGTCAACGGCCCAAAATCGTCAATGAATCGGTTATGCCAATGGAGAAATTCGGCATTAAAATCATGTCGATGGGTTTCTTGATGGAGGAAGACAATCCGGTGATCTGGCGTGGCCCGATGATCGTTTCGGCCCTGATGCAATTGTTGAACGAAGTGTCTTGGGGCGAATTGGACGTATTGGTGCTAGACATGCCGCCCGGCACCGGCGACATCCAGCTAACGCTGGCACAACAGGTTCCGGTGGCGGGCGCGGTTATTGTTTCCACCCCGCAGGATCTGGCGTTGATTGACGCGCGCAAGGGGCTAAAAATGTTCCAGAATGTGGATGTGCCGATCTTTGGTATTATCGAAAATATGAGCAGTTTCTTTTGCCCGAGTTGCGGCGAAGAATCCCATATCTTTGGCAATGGCGGCGCGCGGGCAGAGGCCGCCAAGCTGCAAATCCCGTTTCTTGGGGCTATTCCGTTGCATATGGATATCCGCGAAAGCTCTGACAGGGGTGACCCGATTACGGCGTCCGAACCAGATAGTGTTCATGCCAAGGCATATATAGCCATCGCTTTGTCCATCGCGGCACAGCTTAACCCGGAATCAGACGACGACTAACCAACAAAACCAAACCTGTCTGGCCGGAAAAATTGTAGGGTGCGTGGTTTCCACGCACCTTTTTTATGCTAAACGCTCCATCATTTTCATGGCAATCATACCGCCAATCACAATAAACGCGAAGGTAATAAACGACCCAAGCGCCAGCGTTGAAACGCCGCTCACCGCTTGGCCCAAGGTGCAGCCCAACGCCAGCACCCCGCCAATACCCATGATCGCCGCACCGGTGATATTGCGCACCGTATCGCCATTATCGGCAAAGGTTTTGATGCGTAAATCACGTTTGAGCAACGCGCCCAAAAATCCGCCCAGCAAAGCACCAAATGTCGTAACCACACCAAAACTTGCATATTCAAAGGCTGTGAAGCGCATCAGATAATCAATGGTGTCGCCGGTTGGGCGCACATATGTCAGCGATGCCAGCGCCACTGGCACATCCGCAAAATCGTCTTGCGCCAGCCCTGTTAGGAACCATCCCGCGATCACGCAAAGCCCAATGCCAAAACCGGCAATCAACAACGAAGGCGTTTTCAGGAATTGTTTGCTGGAAAAAATAAATGCACCCATCGCTGCAACAATCACCCAAAGCGCAATTGATTCAGCCAATGCTACATCCATGCCGGTAAACCGTGCCAAAAACGCACCAACAGATTGGCTTTGCATACCGCTATCTGCCAGATTGATTGTGCCAATCGCAAACCATTCCAGACGAAACGGCCCCAGAATGCCGCCAATTGTCATAAATCCAAACACCCCGATCACAAGCAACAACAGCAAAGACCGTAAATCGCCGCCGCCTGCCCGCACCAGATTTCGGCTAACACAACCACCCGACAAAACCATGCCAATGCCAAACATCAACCCGCCAACGATATTACCCAACCACCCAAAATTGGTGGTCAAATACATAGAGTTTTGCGGCTCCATAACCCCGGCCAACTGCAAGAAAAACACACCGATAATCGCCGTAAACCCTGCCAACATCCAACTGCGAAACCGCCGCATATCGCCAAAATTCATAAAATCAGAGATCGACCCCATCGTGCAAAAATTGGTGTAAAAAACGATCATCCCAAACACAGTGCCAATCAAAAGACCGCCCCAACCTATGTAAAAGGCAGGGTTATCAATCAGCAAATCTCTCCAAATATCTAACATCCGTCATCCTCTGATTGGCCGCATCGCAGCAAGATTAGTATTTATTCAAAATAGCATATATATGATTATGTTGCTCAGGTAAATTTCAATTTGAAAGTATTTACAATCCGATTTCCCGCGCACTAAAATCACATGATTTTGACAGGCCAAACGCGGTAAATGGCCTTGTTTTCTTGACTCTGACAAATAGATAGTATTCAAGTAATGTAATATATCTATTTTAACGGGGAGGAAGCGTCATGTTGGACGAAAAAACCGGCGACTTTAAAAACGCCAAAAGCATGTCAATTATCGTGACCAAAGGGTCGCTCGACTGGGCATATCCGCCCTTCATTCTGGGCACAACCGCCGCAGCGATGGATCTAGAAGTCACCATGTTTTTCACATTTTACGGCTTACCGCTTTTGAACAAAAAGCTGGACCTGAAAATGACCACGCTTGGCAATCCGGCCATGAAAATGCCGATGGCTGGTATGCATATAGCGATGCCAAACATTATTGCGGCAATGCCGGGTGTTGATCGTGGCGCAACCACCATGATGAAAAACCTGTTCAAGAAAAAAGGCGTTGCCTCGATCGAGGAACTCCGCGAAGCGGCGGTTGAATCCGATGTGCGCATGATTGCTTGTCAAATGACGCTCGATCTGTTCGAGATGGATCGCAAAGATATGATTGATGGCATTGAACTAGGCGGCGCGGCGACCTATATCGACGTTGCAACCAAATCTGACATTAATCTGTTTATTTAGGGCATTTTGATGCCACAAAAATCGCATATTGAAATTCGCCCACACTCAGGGTGAATTTCAATTCAAAATAAATCAATATTACCAACTAGCTAAGGAATACCAATATGGCTGACCAAACCCTAAACGCAGAGGGCCTGAACTGTCCGCTGCCCATTATCAAAGCTAAAAAAGCGCTCAAAGGCATGAGTGCTGGCCAAGTTTTGGCAATCACCTCAACCGACCCGGGTTCAATTGCTGACTTTGCAGCGTTTTGCAACCAAACGGGTGATAGCCTGTTATCTTCGGATACAGCCGGCAACATCTATTCGTTTGAGATCAAAAAAGGCTAAGCCTTTGCATATGAATTGAAAATGCCTCGCACTTAGCGGGGCATTTTTTTTGCCCGCACAAAATCAACAAACCGCGCCGCCCAAGGGTTTGTTTCAGTATTGCGCAGATGGCAAAAACCTGCGGTCAGGTTTTCAACCATCACACCGTCATTTTTGCCATCAAGGCCATGGCCGCGCAAAACCTCATACGCATACTTGGTATCATCCGGCAGGTTATCTATCCGCGCATAATGAAACTCGTGCGCCGGAAATTCGGCTTCGCCCCGCAGCCGCGCATAGCCCCGCCCTTGGGGTCGCGGGTTCATCACTGCATCACCGTCAATCGCCCCGACCATATCAAACCGTTTGCCCTGCCAAGCAATGGTTTTGCACAGATACATCAAGCCGCCGCATTCCGCATAGGCAGGCATACCCGATTTGATCGCGTGGCGAATGCTGGCGCGCATCGAGATATTCTCACTCAGCGCCACCATTTGTGTTTCAGGGAAGCCGCCGCCAAGGAACAGTGCATCCACATCGGGCAATTTCGGGTCATGCAATGTATCAAAAAAAACCAGCTTTGCACCCGAATTTTGCAGCGCTTGCAGGTCATCTGGATAGTAAAACCCAAATGCGGTATCCCGAGGAATGCCGATTGTAACATCCGGTATGGGCGCAGAAACCGGCTTAATCGGCACTGAAATATCCTGTGTAGACTTGGCTATCTTGATCAATTTATCCAGATCAACCGAGGCACCGACTATCTTGCCGACCCGCGCGATCAAGCTTGAAAATTCACCGCTTTCGGCTGGTGTGGTCAGGCCTAAATGGCGCTCTCCGATTTCTAGCGCCTCGTTTTTAGGCACGGCCCCAACCACCGGAATATCGGTATATTTTGCCACAGCCGCACGCAGCTTTGCCTCATGCCGAGACCCGCCAACCTTGTTCAGGATAACCCCCGCGATATTTACGTCAGGGTCAAAACCCAGATACCCCTGCAATAGAGGCGCGATGCCGCGGGTCATACCCACTGTATCAATCACCAGAATAACCGGGGCTTTTAATAATTTTGCCAAAGCAGCATTTGAATCCGCGCCCAAAAGATCAACCCCGTCAAACAGGCCTTTATTGGCTTCGATCAGATTGATTTCAGATGCGTTACGCGCGTATAGCCGCAGCAATTCCGCATGCCCCATCGTGTTAAAATCAAGGTTGTAACAATCGCGTTGGCTGGCCGCTGCCAGCCACATCGGGTCAATATAATCCGGGCCTTTTTTAAAGGTTTGAACATTTAGACCGCGCGCAGTTAATGCCGCAGTTATGCCCGTGGAAATGACAGTTTTGCCGGATGATTTATGGGCCGCTGCAATGAAAATTCGTGGCATGGCGTTATGGCTTTAAGGGCAACAAGCCTTTGTCGCGCTTGTTCCACATTTCTTGTGCCAAGGCCTGTGCCGCTTCAATTGAATCAGCTTTGCCCAATGCACGCAATGAAATTGCCAATGTTCCTGTTACCGATGCTTCGGCGTATTCGCTTTTGGCAGCACCCTTCCAGACCGAAACCAGCGCATCCAAATCCATATCCAGATCCGCCGCCACATGACCCTCGGACAGCAATTGTGGCCATGTTTCCAAAGTTGTCTCGCCATTTGCGGCGGTGCCGGCAACGGTTGGTTTGTTGGGCCGACGTTCAATCTCGCCGCCTTCGCCGCGAAAAACTGTTGTCACAGGTTGGTTCAGCAATAGCCCCGCGCCCGCATGAATATCCATAAAGCCGCGATGAAAAATACCCTGCATCATCACCGGCGCATTAAACGGATTTATCATGCGCGAAAAACTGTTAACCGGAGAGCGTAAGCCAAGCAGAGGCTTCAAATCCATCAATGCCTGCAATGGTGCGCACAGGTCTTTCAGACCAATAAATCCAAAATTCCGTGTGGCAATTTGCGCCGCCGCCTGTTCCAACGATTCAGCAATCGGAAAGCCCAGAAATGCCAGAACTTCGTCTGTATACATCCGCCCGGGTGTGTGTTCGCCCGAGCCATGCATCATCACCCGCACATTGTTTTGCGACAGCAAAATTGCACTTAGCAAAAACCACGGCAATTGCCGGCGTTTACCTGCATAGGATGACCAATCAAGATCGACCTCTGGAATAACCTCCGGCGTTCGCAAAACCGAGCGTGTGCCAAGCGTAAAACCCGCGATCTCGCCGGGGCTTTCTTCTTTTAAGCGCAGCAACATCAGGAACGCACCGATTTGTTCTGGTTCGGCCTCGCCGCGCAGGATCATCGCCATGGAGTCGGTGGCTTCTTCTAGCGTCAGGTGGCGCTGTTTGGTTTTACCTCGCCCAAGTATCGCAACATATTTGGCAAAGGGATGGATGGGTTTTGACATATCTAATCCGAAATTGTTTCAGGCAGTATACGCAAAAACTTCATCGCAATACCAGTGATGATAAACGCCAGTGCCAACGCACCAAGGCCCATCGCCCATTCATAAATGCTGGGCGTATAGGGGTTTATCTCGCCATCAAAAAAGCTGGATGAAACCTCAAGCCCCGGGAACATTTCCAGCGGAAATGCCTGTCCACCGATCACGATCACATAAAGCTGTGCAAAACCGCCAAGGATAATTAGCAAAACCGCCAATATCAGCGGCCTTGTTTTGGCGGCCAATGTCGGATGAAACAAGATGACCATCGGCACGATACCACCAAGAACAACTTGGCCAATCCAGAATAGCTGGGTATAAATACCGCCATTCAACAGGATGAATTTAACCACGTCCCAATGCTGCGCAACATACATATTTGATAAATGCTGAACGGCTGTGAAATACAAAACCACAGCGGCAAATATCCCCAGCAACCGCGCCATGCGCAGCCGTAAAGCATCGTCAAAACCCTGCCCCGTCAAGCGCTTGGTGCAAGTGCTGACCAGAATAAACATCGCCATGCCAAAGGAAAACGACATCGCAACAAATAGCGGTGCCATAATGGCAGCATCATACGCGCTGCGCGCCACCAGCCAGCCAAAAATTGAACCGGTGCCGGTGGTTAAGGCCAGCCGCCAAACAAATGCCGCAGTGCCCGCCGCGCGCAGCCAAAGCGCCGGAATTCTGCGGGCCATTTGCATATAAAGATACACCGCAACAACGCCCAAAAACCCCGTATAAAGCAACACATTCCAGGCAAAAATTGACTGGAAATTATACACTGTCATGGCGATAATTATGCGATCTGCCCGGCCAAGATCCAATACCAGCGCCGCCAGACCGCCCATTAACAAAGCCATGGCCAGCACGCTCGACAATCGCGAGGCCGGTTTATAATCAATCTTGCCAAACACCGACCCGATCGAGGCCACATTCAACGCGCCCGATGCCGCGACAATCAGGAATATCGCAAAAACATGCGGTAAACCCCAGACAATCTGGTTATTCATGCCGGTAACAATATGGCCGTGATGTTCAATATAAAGAATAGACAGAGCCGCCGCGCCAACAAACCCTGCCAAAACAAACAGAACCCCCCAAAACCGGGGCGTTGATTTGACTTCGCTAAAAACTGTTTTTGCCATGATACCCCCCTAAAGGTTCTGATAGCGCACGCCCGGATTCAACCCGAGATCGGCGCGAATGGCACTAGACGCATAGGTTGAAAGCTGAAGAGCAATTTCGGATGTCGGATCATTCAGATCACCAAAAATCATCGCGCCGTTGCCGGTGGTATTACAGGCCTCTACGCAGGCCGGTTGTTCGCCCTCATCAACACGGTGCACACACATTGTGCAGCTTTCAACCGTGCCTTTGCCGCGCGGCGAATATGATTTTTGACCGCTCAGTGGTTCGTGGATGAAGGAGCGGGCTTTGTAGGGGCAGGCCATCATGCAATAACGACAGCCAATACAGGTATGTTTATCAACCAGCACAATACCGTCAGCGCGCTTAAACGACGCGCCGGTCGGGCAGACATCAACACAAGGCGGATTTTCGCAATGCTGGCACATCACCGCCAGCGATTGTTCCAAGCCGGTTTCAGGGTTGAACAGCTCAATTTTGCGAATCCATTGTGCGTCGGTTTCGGGGTTTCCGGTGTCTTCCCAGCCGTGTTCTTTAGAACAGGCGGTCACACATTCATTACAATCTTTGGCGCATTTATTAACATCAATCAACAGGCCCCAGCGGGTATCGGGGCTGGCATCAGCCGAGGCCGCGCCGCCATATGCCATCACCGTAACACCGGGCGCCAAGGTGAGGGTCACCATCGCCGCGCCGCTTTTCATGAATTGGCGACGGCCAATTTCGGTTGCATCGGTTTTACCATTCAACATTGGAAGTTTCATCGATTCAGCCCTTCCAGATAGGCTTCTAGCACCGACAGATCGTCGGGCGCATAAACGCCGGTTAAATCTATCACGTCGGGAACCGAATTATGACACTCAAAACAATCAATTTTTACCGCCACATAAACATGGCAAGCCCTGCAAAAATGCGCATCGCTTTCCACAGTAACAAAGCTAGCATCCGGCCCGCGCACCGCATGACAATCAATGCAGGATTTTAGGCTGAAATCAACATCACGGTCGCCCAAGCGGGTGGTCGCATCTCGATCATGGTTCAGATAATCCATATGGTTTATCCGAATATCATCGGGGTGCGGCGTGGTAAGTTCATACAATGCCTTGGGAATATCCGGAAATAAATCCGAATTTTGCGCCGAGGCTGCGCCGCCGATCACCAACAGCAATATTGAAAATAGACGCCGCATTGCTGTTTAAGCCCCCAAGCCCATTTTGATATAACCGGTCGGGCAAACATCAGCGCAAATATGGCAACCAATACATTTACCATAATCAGTCTCAACATAACGCCCCAAAGTGCGCTCTGATTTTTTGACACGGCTAACCGCATCTTGTGGGCAATAAATCACGCAATTGTCGCATTCAAAACACATGCCACAAGACATGCAGCGCTCGCCTTCTTTTTGGGCTTGTTCTTCGGAATAGGCAATAATGCGTTCTTCAAAATTGCCCAGAACATCATCGCCCTCGATATGAACCTCGTCACGAATCTCGCGTTTGACAAAATCAAAATGGCCCTTGAAAAGCTCACCATGTTTGATGATCTGGCTGGTGGAACGGTCTTCAAAATTATGCACCGCATAATCTTTGTCATCGGTGCCACGGGTTGGCTCGTGGTCAAAATCTCCCAATTCCTTACCGCGCACATTCAGTTCTTCCAACAGGCTGAATTGATGAATATCAATGGTTGGACGTTTGGCGATTTCGCCGTCATCAAGAAAATCATCAATGGTGGCCGCCGCAACCCGACCGTGGCCGATGGCGGTGGTCAGCAAATGCGGCTTAAGAATGTCGCCGCCAGCAAAATGTTTGTCTTTGCCTTTGACCTTATAGCTGGATTCCACCTGAATAAAGCCGTTGCCGCCATCCATTTCTTCAACGCCGGCAAAATTACCCATTTGGCCAATGGCCGAAATAATAATATCACACGGAATTTCGCGCTCGGTGCCTTCAACAGGCTCTGGGCGATTGCCTTTCATCACACAATCACAAACCTTTAGCGCAATCGCGCGGCCCTGATCGTCTTTGATAACTTCCAGCGGCATAACGCTGCCTTGCAAATCAACGCCTTCGCGTTTGGCGTCTTCGCGTTCATGCGCGGCGGCGGTCATTTGTTCAATCGGAAACAAGGATGTCAGCGTGGCTTGCATACCCTCACGGGTTAGCACACTTGCGGCATCCTTGGCGGTGAAATCAATCAATGTGCCATCTGCGTGTTCGGTTTCGGCCACTTCGGTAATATTACCCAAACGCCGCGCCACCGAGGCCACGTCGATCGAGGTATCGCCGCCGCCAACAACCACAACCCGTTTGGCGGTGCCAAGCACATAACCATTGTTAAACGCATCCAGAAATTCAATGCCGTTGATGCAATTATCAGTGCCCTCCCAACCCGGGATAGGCAATGGACGGCCTGTTTGCGCGCCAATCGCCCAGAAAATCGCGTCATAACCAGCCTCAAGCTGTTCAACCGAAATATCAGTGCCAACATGGGTGTTCATTTTGATCTCAACGCCCAGATCAACGATGCGGGCGATTTCAGTATCCAGCATTCCGCGCGGCGTGCGATAGCCCGGAATGCCAAAACGCATCATGCCGCCCAATTCTGCATGGCTTTCAAATACCGTTACGCCGTGGCCTTTGCGGCGCAAGAAATATGCTGCCGCCAAGCCACCCGGCCCACCGCCGATAACAGCGATTTTCTTGCCGGTATCGGCTTCGACTTTGGCCAAAGGAACGCCGTGTTCATTGGCCCAATCACCGACATATTGCTCAACCGCGTTGATGCCCACATAATCATCAACCTCGTTGCGGTTACAGCCGCTTTCGCAAGGGGCCGGGCATACACGGCCCATAGTGGCCGGAAACGGGTTGGCTTCGGTCATGCTCTGAAATGCATATTCCTGCCACGCTTGGCCCTCAACGGGGGGTTTATCCATGCCGCGCGCAATCGCCAACCAGCCACGAATATCATGACCCGAGGGGCAAGACCCCGAACATGGTGCGGTTTTTTGAATATATGTAGGGCATTTATAGGTGGTATCCTGTTGAAAGATTTTCTCTTCCAAATCCCACTCATCAGGTCTTTCGCCCTCAGTATAACGCCGGTGTGTTACTTGTTCGTTCATGGGGTATCCTCCGCTGTGGCTTGTTCAGCCTCATCTTCTTGACCGTCAAGAATGACGGCATTTGCTACCAGTTGATGCACAGACATAATATTGTCCATTTCATAGCCAAATTTTGGCATCACCTTGGAAAATTGAGTTTTGCATATGGCGCAGATCGCGGCCATATGGGTTACGCCGTGGTCTTCGGTAACCTGTTGCAGGGCGTTCATTCGGGGCTTGGCGCCCTTAACGCGCAGATCCATCAGATCATCGGTTAACAATCCACCGCCGCCGCCACAACAAAATGTGTTTTCCCGAATCGTGTCTTTTTCCATCTCGTAATAATGGTTGCACACGGCTTTCATTACTTTGCGAGGCAGATCAAACTGCCCGCCCTCATGGCGCCCCATGGCCGAGCCACGCGCGATGTTACAACTATCGTGATAGGTCATCACAAATTCATCGTTTTTCGATTTATCAATGCGCAGCAAACCGTCATCAATCGCGTCGCTGGTAAATTCCATGATATGCTGCGGAATAGGATAATTCTGATCCAGAAAATCAAACGGTCCCGCCAGCGTATTAAGGAAGGAATAACCAACCCGCCACGCATGGCCGCATTCGCCAAACACAATGCGTTTTACACCCAAATCCTTGGCCGCCTGACGGATGCGCCATGAAACCTCGCGCATATTTTCATAACTGCCAATGAACATGCCAAAATTAGCGGCCTCGGAAGCATAAGAACTGATGGTCCAGCTAACCCCCGCCGCATGGAAAACCTTGGCATAACCCAGCAATCCATCAATATGCGGCTCAGCAAAAAAATCAGCCGAAGGCGTGATTAGCAAAATATCCGCGCCTTTGACATCCAGCGGTAATTTTACCGCGATGCCGGTTTCTTCTTCCAGATCTTCTTCCAGATCTTCCAGCGTAGCGCGCAGCGCCTTGGGGTTCATGCCCAGATTATTACCGGTTTTTTTCAGCTTGGCGATAATTTCATTACAATATTTCTGGCCCATGCCAACACTGTCAAGAACCTCGCGCGCCGCCATGGAAATTTCAGCCGTATCAATACCATAAGGGCAAGCCACCGAGCAGCGGCGACATTGGGAACATTGGTGATAATAGGTATACCACTCGTCCAACACTTCTTTTGTTAGGTCTCGCGCGCCAACCAGCCACGGGAAATATTTGCCCGCGAATGTGTAATAACGGCGATAAACCGAGCGCAGCAAATCCTGGCGCGCAACCGGCATGTTTTTCGGATCACCGGTGCCTAGAAAATAATGGCATTTATCGGTGCAGGCGCCACATTTTACGCAGGTATCAAGATAAACCCTGAAAGCGCGGTTTTTGTCGGCCAGCTCACCGATTTTGGCAATCGCGACTTCTTTCCAATTGTCCAGCAATTCGCCGGGAAAACCCAAAGGTTCGTTATGTTGGGGCGCGGCAGCAAAGGTTTTTGAATCGGCCATCGCCCCGCATTCGATCTGGGGGATTTTTAGCGGATCGCCGATTTTGCGGGGTTCGTTATCATTGTCCAAAGGAGCCATTATTTTTTCTCCTCTTTCGATGGAATGCCTTCGGGCAGGTCGGGCAATTGTGCCGCCCATGCCGACAGGTGACGGAATTCACGGGCGTTATCAACTTGGGTGCGCGAGGGCGAGAAAAACAGGCCCGGCGCGTGCATCAACTTGGAAATCGGGAAAATAATCATCAG
>CAZCDC010000010.1:33644-40634 GCA_964497195.1 uncultured Rhodobacterales bacterium
CAACCCACCACCAGATATCAACCTGAAAATACCGGAAATGCCGTAGCAAAACCAGCAACATGCCAAAATGGAACAAATATCCAAACAGCCAAATCCATTTGTTGGATTTGAACAGGCTTTCAAAAAATACAACTTCGCGGAACATACGCAACCAAACACCGCGTTTGGTGCGCGGTGCAGGCGAAACCGGGATTTTTAACGGGGCGGGTGTGCGGGCGTATTTCAACACTTTCATGCCTGTGCCAACAACCATCAGAATGGTTGCAACATAGAACAGCACTGCATAAACCGTAGAAATCACAGCTCACCCTCCCAATTAAAAATTCGTATTTAGTGTCTTAAAAACGGCGTTATACGCAGCCGGTTGGCTTTGGCAGGCCAGCAATTTTACAAGCCTGTTTCGCTGGACCATAAGGGAACAGTTCATACATATACTTGTTGTTGCCAACTTCAGGACCCATGGATTTTTTGATCGATTTGATCAAAACCCGCACCGCTGGGGCGATTTGGTATTCCTCATAATAATCACGCAAGAAATTCACCACAGCCCAATGCTCTTCGCCCATGTCAATGGATTCGGCTTTGGAAATCACGTCCGCCAGTTCTTTTGTCCATTCACCAAGATTGGTGATATAACCTTCTTCGTCATGCTCAACGACCGTGCCGTTTACATCATATGCCATTTTATATTCCTTTGTTTAGACCCCAACGCGGGGCTTGATTTATTAAAGCCAGTTTTGCGTGCGATCATGGTCAGCGACCAGATCAACAAAACCATCATAGTCTATCTGTGTTATTCCATCCGCCAGCTTGCCCGAAATGCCGCGCGCCGCCATATCCGGCCCAAGCACATAAAGCTTAACACCCGCCCCAAGACCGGTAACCGCATCACTCATCGCCGTGCCAGAGGCCGCGCCATAAACGCCATCCTCAATCATCAAAACAGCATCGCCCGCTTTGGTGTGCTGCAAACAGCTAATCAGCGTCTGGTTTTGAAAAGGCGATTTATTAACCGTGTGTAAAGTTGCCATGATTTTCCCCTAAAAGCTCAAGATAACATCTTGGTCAGCCATTACATCAGCCATGCCGCTACGCGAAACAACAATGATCGACGGCTTTTCAGCGTAATCATCGTCTTCGTCTTCCCACTGGATATCTTGCAAATCATCCAGCGTTAAGCCGCGCTCATCAAGCGATTCTTGCTCGACATACAGCTTGGTAACCTCGTAATCGCCCAGCGCCCGGAATGTTGGCGAGAAATTCTTCAAGCCCGCATCTTTGGTATCTTGGCCTTTGGTGAGCTGAAACACACCGTCATCCAGAAATGCCATCGACACATCTTGATCAAACGCCGCGCCAATCAGCACCACCTCAAGGCTTTCTTGGGCGTAAATCGTGCCATAGGGCGCTTTGCGATTCACATAGAGGAATTTTTTAACTGTGCTCATTATGCTCTCCTAGTCGCCAAAAGTGATCGTGCGGTCACATTGAATGCCCATCTCGATCAACTGCCCAAGGCCCGAAATCCGGAAACCCTCAGCGATGTTATTGGCGTCTTTGCCTTGGCGGTCGGCCTCGTTTTTATCCAGCAAGCCACGGCGTTGGGCCGCAGCGATACAGATCACCAGATCAAGATTATGTTCAGCGGCAAGCGCTGTCCATTGCTCTTGAATTTGACGGTCATCTTGGGGCGGGATGCTCAGGCGTGTGCCGACATTAACCCCGTCATGGTAAAAGAATACCCGCGCAATTTCATGGCCTTTGGCCAGCGCAGCCTTGACAAAATTGTAAGCGGAATCCGACGCTTGATGCGTATATGGACCCTCGCTTACGACAATACCGAACTTCATCATCAACCCCTAGAAATGCACATGCGCAGAAGCATTCATGGTCTTGCGTGCGCCTGTCCATGTATCAATGTGGTGCTTGGTAAACGCCAGTTCGGTCATTTCAAAGAACCGGCTCCAGCCGATACGCTCAATCCACTCACCCATGCGCTCCCAATGTTTTGCATCTTTTTTATAGGCTTTGACGATACGCAGAACAACGGCGTTAACTTCAGGCCAATGGGGGGCATTATTGGGCAAATTTGCCACAACAAGTTTGTGGAACGTGGGCTTGGAGCGCGCATTGGAGTGTTTGCCACCAACCCAGATCGCGATTTTTGTGCTCTCGACGCTGTTAATCTGCATCGGTGGGCAAGGGGGATAACACGCGCCACAACAGATACATTTCTTTTCGTCAATCTCGAGGCTTGGCTTACCGTTAACCATCGCAGGGCGGATCGCTGCCACAGGGCAACGCGCCACAACGGCGGGGCGTTCGCAAACATTGGCCACCAGATCATGGTTGATTTTTGGTGGCTTGGTATATTGCACATTGATAGCAATATCGCCTTGGCCGCCGCAATTGATCTGACAACATGATGTGGTAATGCGCAGGCGATTTGGCATTTCTTCGGTGATAAACTCGCTGTGCAGCATGTCCATCAGCCCTTTGACAACACCCGAAGCATCGGTGCCCGGAATATCGCAATGCAACCAACCTTGGGTGTGGCTAATCATCGAAACCGAGGCACCTGTGCCACCAATCGGGAAACCGTTGGCGTTTAGTTCAGCAATTAATGGCTCAACCTTGGCTTGGTCAGCTACCATAAACTCGATGTTTGAACGGGTGGTGAAACGGATATAACCATCGGCATATTGATCGCCAATATCACAAAGCTTACGAATTGTATAAACATCCATCTGGCGCTGGGTGCCGGCGCGAACCGTCCAGAGCTGGTCGCCCGATTTGGCAACATGGCGCAGAACACCGGGTTTGGGCCGGTCGTGATAATCCCATGTGCCATAGTTTTTGACACTTAGCGGATGCATGAATGGCATTGGATCAGGAACACCGACTTCATCGGGCGTCCGTGGTTTTGCGCTCATCTCGTTCATAATATTGTCTCCCTTACCGCGTCGCGGCGAATTTCGTAGGGTGCGTGGTTTCCACGCACCGCTAGTTAACTATCAACAACCATGCCGGCTTCGGTTGCTTTGCGCTCAAACCATTTTGCCGCTTCCTCGTCAAAATCATCGGTGCGCACATAGCTCGAGGTCGTCGGGTGGTTTACCATGTTTGGATCCGCGTCAATCTCCATTGCTTCCAAGAAAGCCGGAACGCCGATACGGTCGATAGTTTCACCAATACGCTCATGCTCTAGCGCGTTATCCGCGAAGAACTCGATAACCGCTTCTGCGAAATCTTCCAGTTCCTCAAAATCTTCGTCGGTTTCAAGTTTGATAAACGGTTTGATCATGGTGCCCATCAGATCGCCCACTTTCAAGGATCTTTTGCCACCAATCATGATAGACGCGCCGCGATCATCGCCGGGCGATAAGGCTTTGGTCATCACGTTGATACAATGCATACAACGCACACAAGATTTGTTGTCAATTTCCAGCGTGTTATCATCGTTCAGGGAAATCGCGCGGGTTGGACACATGGAAACAACCGTATCAATGGTATATTTGCGGCCCTTTTCAGCGACGTGTTCTTTGACTTTTTCCTGATTGATTTTGATGTCATCGCGCCATGTGCCGATAACCGCAAAGTCAGCGCGGTGAATGGCATTAACACAGTCATTACCACAACCGGAAAATTTGAATTTGAATTTATAGGGCAATGATGGACGGTGCATTTCATCAAGGAATTTGTTGATGACACCACGATGGGCCTTAACGCCGTCAAAACAGGATTGTTCGCAACGGGCATGACCAACACAAGACATGGACGTGCGCAATGCAGGGCCAGCGCCGCCAAGGTCAAAACCGATTTCGTTCAGCTCATCAAAGGCTTTTTGGGCATTTTCACTGGTGCAACCCTGAAACATAATATCGCCGGATTGGCCGTGAAACGCAATAAGGCCGGAACCGTGCTTTTCCCAGATATCACAAAGCTGGCGCAAAAGATCGGTGGTATAATGAAAGCCAGCTGGCGGCATGATGCGCAAGGTGTGGAATTCTTTTGATTCAGGGAATTCCGAAGAAACCTCGGAAAAACGCGGGATGATACCGCCGCCATACCCAAAAACAGACAGCGTGCCGCCCTTCCAAAACCCGGTGCGGGTTTCGTATGATTTGTTCAACTGGCCCAAAAGGTCGTTCATCATTGGCGCGTATTGCTCGCCTTGCGAATCCCGCAGGCGTTTCAGACCGGTTACAAAACTAGGCCAAGGCCCGTCCTCTAATTGGTCGAGCATTGGTGTTGGGTGCATTCCGTTTTGGTCTGCATCATTGACTGAATCGCCATCTTTCATCGCGTAACTCCCTTTTTGCATAGGCATTTGGTCTTACAGCCTTTGGGGCCGCTTCCCTGCTGCCTATAGCACAAACCCGTAAATTTGGGTAAAGCTTTCCGCAGGTTTGAAAACCGATTGCATCTTTCTCGGTTAAATTTATATATTACGATAATGGAATGTAAAGCTAAAGATATGCTAAATCCGCGTATCGGTATATCAAAAACGCATGTCTTTGCGTCTAAACCACAAGGGAGCCATTGAAAATGAACGATAAAATAAAAATGGCTGCAAATCTGGGTTTTACAGGCAAACAATGGGAAATTAACGAATCTCAAGTTTATAACGCATGGCGCGCACATAAAATTGAACATGCGGCGCGCCAGCATGACATAAACTTTACCAATATTGAAGATTTGGCCCATCCAACCCTATCCGAGCGTGATTTGATTCTGACGCAATGCAGCATAAACGGCTTTGCGTTTTACACATCAAACCAGCCTAAATCTGATGAGAGCATTGCTTTAGCCCTGCGCAAATTTACGGATGAATTTGGCCTGAAGATCGGCGAATCCCACCGCTCGGCCAGCAATCACAGCGTGGTCGCACTAAAAGTTACATCAAACGAAAATCAGCGCGGTTTTATCCCTTATTCCCGCAAGGCCATGAACTGGCACACCGATGGCTATTATAACCCTGCCAACGATACGATTCGCAGTTTTGTTTTGCATTGCGCCCGCCCTGCCGGACAAGGCGGCCAAAATCAACTGATTGATCCCGAAATCGCCTATATGCGCCTACGAGATCTAAACCCGGACTATATCACCGCGCTAAGGGCCAGCGATGCCATGACCATTCCCGCCAATACCGAATCCGACGGCTCTATCCGGCCTGCCAGCATTGGCCCGGTGTTCAAGGTTGAAAATGGCGCATTACTTATGCGCTACACCGCCCGCACCCGCAGCATCGCGTGGAGCGCAAAAGCCGCAGCCGCAGCCGCAGCATTACAAGATTTGCTGGAAAACGAAACCGAATTTCTAATCCAGACCACCCTGCAAGCAGGCCAAGGGGTGCTGTCCAACAACGCCCTGCACAACCGCACCGGCTTTGATGCGGGCAGCGACCCCAGCCAGCGGCTGATGTATCGCATCAGGTTCCATAACCGAATTGAAGGAGGCCAACATGGCTAGACTATCCGACCTCATCATCGCCAACCCCGATGTTACCAGCTTTGACGACCTTGAGCTGCTGGTCGCCCATGCCGGCGAATCCGGCCATATGTTCATAGAATTTGATGTCAAACCCGATTATCGCAATACCCCGAAAAAATGGGAATGGCGGCTAGAGGCTGCCTTTACACGCGGTATTCGTTATGACAAATAAAATGACCCCGATCACCGATTTTGAGCTGCCCTATATGCGCAAACTGGCGCTGGCCAATCATGAATTCGAAAGCAAAATGCACCTGCTGCGCATGACATTCCGCGAGGGCAACCGCATAACGGCCATTGATGTTGATCGTGACAATGCCGCCAGCATCGGCCAAGCCATGATCGACTGGGCCGCAACACAATAAAGGGACCATTATGGACCATCTACCGATATTTCTGGACGTAAAAGGCAAAAAAATCATCGTTGACGGCGGTGGCACCCCTGCGGCGCGCCGTGCTGAGCGGGCGTTGAACGCTGGTGCCAAAGTATCGGTTTTTTGCCCCAATCTTTCGCCTGAATTTGATAATCTGTTGATGAATGCCAACTTGTCCTATTTCCCCCGCGCGCCGGAACAATCTGATTTTACCGATTGCATTGTGGCATACGGCGCAACTGAACTGGATGCGCGCGACGCGGCGTTATACAAAATGGCAAAACACGCCAATGTGCTGGTAAATATCGCGGACGTGACACATTATTGCGATTTCATTACGCCCAGCGTTGTGGACAGATCACCGCTGGTTATCGCCATATCATCGGGCGGCAATGCCCCGATTATTGCCCGCATTTTGCGTGCCCGTATCGAGGTCATGTTGCCTGCCGCTTATGGCCGTCTGACCAAATTTGTTGGCGGCTTTCGCGATGCGGTGATGGACAGGCTGAAAACCACGGATAGCCGTCGCCATTTCTGGGAAAACACCATCGAGGGCCAAGTCGGCGATTTATTTCTGGCCGGAGACGCCGAATCCGCAGGAAAACGCCTGATCGAAGATCTGGATACCGCCGCCACCCACAGCGACAAACCCCAAATGGGCGAAGTTTATCTGGTGGGTGCCGGTCCCGGAGACCCGGATTTGCTGACCTTCAAAGCCTTGCGCCTGATGCAGCGGGCTGATGTGGTTTTGTATGATCGCTTGGTTTCCCCCGAAATCATGACCTTGGTGCGCCGCGATGCTGAACGGGTCAATGTCGGCAAGGCTCCGCGCCAACATACCATGGTGCAAGAAGATATTACCAATTTGATGGTGAAACTGGCCAAGGAGGGCAAACGGGTGCTGCGCCTCAAGGGCGGTGATCCGTTTATTTTTGGGCGTGGGGGTGAGGAGCTGGAAGAACTGGCGGCCAATGCTGTGCCGTTTCAGGTGGTTCCGGGCATTACCGCCGCATCTGGCTGTGCGTCTTATGCGGGCATCCCGCTGACGCATCGCGACCACGCGCAATCTTGTGTGTTGATCACCGCGCATGGCCAAAATGGCGTGCTTGATCTGGATTGGAAA
>CAZCDC010000011.1:0-17944 GCA_964497195.1 uncultured Rhodobacterales bacterium
CGGATACACCCCGTAGCGCCGCCGCAAACGCAGGCTGCCCAGCGACCGCCCGACCAGTTTACACCCCGGCGAGATTAGCGCCTCAACGGTGGTGGTTTCGACCGACCCAAGGCTTTTGACCATCTCCAGCGCGTTGCTTTCGCGCAGGCCCAGCAATTCTTCCATGCCGGTGCGCAGCACTACGCGGTCACCATGCTGCAACGTCACATCAGGAAAAGCTCGGCGCAGGCTTTCATCGCCGCGCAGCACATCAATCACCCGCATTCCGGGGCGTTTGAACAGCTCAACCTCGCCTATGATACGGCCAATAACCGATGAGCCATCAGGCACTGCGACCTCGGTAAAAAAGTTGGTTTTCTTGCGGTTGACCAGCATGTCGGCCATCGAGAAGCGCTCGGGTAACAGACGCGGCCCCAATATTCGTAAATAAACCATGCCAAATGCCGCCAAACACAGCGCCAGCGGTGTCACTTCAAACAAACTAAACGGTTCCATCCCGTTGGCTTGCGCCACCCCATCAACCAACAGGTTGGTAGACGTGCCGATCAAGGTCAGCATACCGCCAAATATCGCCGTATAAGATAGCGGTATCAGCAATTTTGACGGCACAATCCCGATTTTATGCGCCAATTGCACCACCACCGGAATAAGCACCACCACCACTGGCGTATTATTCATAAATGCCGAGGCCACCAACGTAAAAGCCGCCAGTCCGGCCAGCACCATCTTTGGGTGGTCTTTGGCATGTTTGGACACCAGACCTGACAAGGTATTCAACGCCCCCGTGCGCACCAGCGCCCCTGACAGAATAAACATGGCCGCCACCGTCCAAGGTGCAGGGTTGGAAAACACCGCCAGCAAATCATCAACCGGCAAAACACCGGTGACCAACAGCATGGTCGCCCCGCCCAGCGCCACCACTTCGGTTGGGTAAGTCTCTCGGATGAACAACAAAAACATCACCGCAATCGTGGCAAAACACAGGATGGCGGGCATCGGGTCTGTGGTCATAAATTCGGGCATAACGCCTCTATTTGGTTGCTTTGGGCCGCACGAGGGCCATACCCAGCAGCATAAGCACAAATGCCAGCCAAACCCAGAGCGAAAACCGCTCGCCAAGGAAAACCATGGCAATAACAACCCCCCAGCCGGTAACCAGATACGCAACCTGCGAGGCAAAAACCGGCCCCGTGCGCCCCACTAGCCAGACATAGCCAACATAAGCGATCCAGTTCAGCAGCGCCCCAAGCACGATCATATATTCCGGCAAAGTCCATGGCTGAAACGGGCTGATATGCTGGCCAAAAACGCTGGAAATAGGGAATGCCAGAAATAATCCATAGACCATCGCGCCAAACATGATTTGCACTGCCGAAAGCCCGCGCGACCCGCTCCAGGTCAGGAAATTGGCCTCGATTGCGTATAATAACGGTGCGGCAATTGCCAAAAACACATAGCCGATTTTGCTTTGATCCGGCAATCCGGTTTCCGGCCCGACAATCAGCACAATCGCCATTGCCCCGAATGCGGCGCCCAACAGGCGTTTGACTTGGGGTTTTTCATAGCCCATCAGCAATGCAATCGGCATGGCAAAAAGCGGCACCAGCGCAATGATAATTGAAATAATTCCGGCGGGCAGTTGCGCCGTAGCCGTATAGGAAAAATAATTCGGCGCAACTGTGCCCAGCACCGCCACCCCCAAAAACAATTGCCAATGGGCAAACATATTCGGAAATTTCCGCTTGCTGACCACGATCGCAATAGCCGACAAAACGATGCCGATCAGCATTTGCCACACCACAATGCCAAACGGCGCATGCCCCGTGGAAACCGCTACTTTGGTAATAGAGAACATCGCCCCCCAAACCAGCCCCATGCCAACCAGCAGCCCGTAATACCGCATTTCGTATTTCAATCCAGCGGTCCTTGTTGTTGCAAAATACCACCCTGGCGCACCGGCACAATGCGGGTGGCTTTGCCGGTTTTATCGTCGGTTTCAATATATACGCCTGATAGTGTTGCAGGCCCGGCAGCAGGTGTAAACCGCCCCTTGGCCATGCCGGTAATAAAGCGGCGCATCGGTTCCAGCGGCTCCATCCCGATCACCGAATTATAATCGCCGCACATGCCCGCATCGGTTAAACACGCGGTGCCTTTTTCCAAGATCCGCGCATCGGCTGTGGGCACATGGGTATGGGTGCCAACACACAGGCTGGCGCGCCCGTCCAGCCAATGCCCCATTGCCATTTTCTCGGATGTTACCTCGGCATGGAAATCCACAATCACCGCATTGGCCGCGCCGCCCAAGGGCGCAACTTTCAGTGCGGCGTCCAGCGCTGAAAACGGATCATCAAATGGGCGTTTCATAAACACCTGCCCCAAGGCCTGCACCACAAAAACCTTGCGCCCACCCTTTGCCTCAAACATACGCGCCCCAACACCGGGGGCAACTTTTGCAAAATTAATCGGGCGCAGGATACGCGGCTCCTGCTCAATCGCGGTTTGCATGTCGCGCTGGTCAAACGCATGGTCGCCCAGCGTAATCACATCAGCCCCCGCCGCCAGCAAGCCTTGTGCATGAGCCGCCGAAAGCCCCATGCCGCTGGTGGCATTTTCGCCGTTGACCACAACAAAATCCAACCGCCATTCATCGCGCAAGCGCGGCAGATTTTCTGCCACCGCATTGCGGCCAGCACGGCCCATCACATCACCAAGGAAAAGAATTTTCATCCCGCAGCTATATTTGGCGAAATCTGCGGGCGCAAGCGATTGATGCACCACATCTTTACCAAGCGTTTAAGTTTATCTGCGAATACTTGGTAAATGAAATCCATAAGATACTATATTAAGTTGAGATATGTCTGACCAAACCGCCCTTGCTATTAAGCCAAATGCCCTAAAAAGCCTAAGCCAACGCCAAAAAGCCGCCATTATTGTGCGTTTGCTTGTAGGCGGAGGCGTTTCCCTTGATTCGCTTGATCTCAACGCGGATTCGATTTGGAAAATCACCAATGCCATGACTGGACTTGGTGTTGTTGACCGTAATGTCGTTGATGCTGTTACGGCTGAATTCATCATCGACATGGAAAAAATGGGGATGATATTTGAGCGGGACATTGACGGTTCGCTCAAACAGCTCGCGGATCAGATAGACCCCGAAACCATGGGATTAATCAAAGACAAACGCACCGGCACACCGGAGGCTAGCGCGTGGCGGGCCGTTTCAGGGGCAGAATCCGAAAAATTGGCAGAATTGATTGCACAGGAAAATCCGCGCATCGGGGCGGTGATCCTGTCCAAACTTACAGCCGCGAAATCAGCTGAAATTGTCGGCCTGATTGATCCTGACGCGGCGCGGGGTCTGTTGGGGGCCATCACCAAAATTTCTGAAATTGACGAAGATATCGTGGCGCAAATCGGTATTGCCTTCGCCAAAGGGCTGGAGGAAGAAGGTGATGCAGGTGCATTTAGCGATAGCGCCGCCGAACGTATCGGCGCCATTCTTAATGTCTCGCAAAGCGGGTTTCGCGATACAATGCTGGAAAATTTTGACACAGACGACCCTGTTGAGGCCGCGCGTATTCGCAAGCTGATGTTCACATTCGAAGATATCCCGACCCGCGTGGTTGGCCGCGATATTTCTAAAATCCTGCGCGGGGTTGATGATAGCACCCTAAACATGGCGCTGGCCGGTGCTGGCGAAACCATGCCAGAGGTCAAAGAATTTATTATGTCCAACATCTCCAGCCGCTTGGCTGAGCAGATAGAGGAAAACATTCAGGATAACGGCCCTGTAAAGCCACGCGATTCTGATATGGCTATGACCCAAATGATTATTGCCCTCAAAGAGCTGGAAAAATCCGGCGAGATCAAATTGATCGAGATCGAAGAGGAAGAAGACGTATGAGCGACAGCATCCTGCGTCAAAAGCTGAAAACCAGTAGGCCCAAACCGATGCTGGGGCAACAGGTGGATATTGGCCAATATCTGGAAAAAGCTGTCTCCTTGGCAGGGCTAGAAATACTCGACACCCAGATAGAGGCCAAAGCTGATAACGCGGCAGGCTCTACCCCCTCGGGCTTTGTCGAGGGGCTGTTTGATTCTGGTTTGAACCTGCTAATCCAAGGCAGTAAAGCCCCGTATTTGGGTATTGTCAGCCTCAATCCAGAGCTGGTCAGCAGCCTGACAGATATTTTAACCGGCGATCTGGAAGGTGAAAAACCAACCGAATTCCTGCCTCGGTCGCCAACAGCAATTGACGCTAGCCTAAGCAGTGGTTTTATCAACGGTGTTTTGGCGGAGATCGACGGGATTTTTGCAGAACAGCGCCCAGATTTTAACGCACCCGGATTTCAAATTTCGGGCCGTGAAGCAGAACCATCCGCCCATATGTTTCCCGATATTCCCCATATCACTGTCACCCTGGAAATAGACGTGAATGAGGGCGTGCGCGGCGGTAAATTTTCGGTTTCAGTGCCAGCCGGCATTTGGGGTAATGCCAATATGACAACGCTGGCCCCCGCCAACACAAAACCGGATCCCGCTTGGACAAAGGCGTTAAAATCATCCGTCCATCAGGCTCCGGCCATTTTTAATGCGGTTTTATACCGAAAAAAAATGCCCATTCGCGATGTCATGAAGCTCAAAATAGATGATGTGTTAGAATTTCCAGCCACTGCATTGGATGGTTTGTCACTGGAAATTGGCGGCGGGGGGAAACCCACTCAATTCATTACAGCGCGGCTTGGTGAATTTCAGGAAATGCGTGCCGCCCGTGTATGTAACATAGGCCCGGCGCAATCCGCGCCGGAACCCCAGAATTTATTGACCAAAGATTAGCTGCGATCCCATGGCCGTGAGAAATCACCAAGAACAGCGGTAATTGCCGCATCATCCGCGCCACCCGAAACAAGGGCGACAAGCCCGCGCTTTTTGTCCTCGGTTACCTCGGTTATTTTGGCATCCACCCCAGCGTCAGCCAAGCTGGCATTAAATACCCGTTCAATTGCGGTTTTACGCAGCTCGTTTTTCAGGATTTTGCCCACAGCGGTTTTGGGCAATTCTTCAACGATCTCCACGTATTTCGGAATTGCCGCGCGCTCATCTACATTGGCTTTTAGATGTTCCAGCAGGGCTGCGGAATCGGCTGTGCCGCCCTCGATCAGCTCCACGTAAACGCACGGAACCTCACCGGCATGGGCATCACATTGGCCAATCGCGCCCGAAAGCGCCACATCGGGATGGCCCGCCAATGCGTCTTCGATCACGGCGGGGTCAATGTTGTGACCACCCCTAATAATCAAGTCTTTGGCGCGGCCGGTAATCCAGACAAACCCGTCCGCATCAATGCGGCCCAGATCACCGGTGCGCATATATTCGCCAGCAAATAGCCCAACATTCTTATCAGCCTCAACATAGGTTTCGCCGGTCATGATGCCGGGGCCTTTCACACAAATCTCGCCAATCTCATCGGTCATTTTTTCCGACAAAATGCTACCATCTGGTGCGCAATCCAGAATTTTTACATCCGTATACGGAAACGGCAACCCAACCGAGCCGATTTTGCGATTACCCGCCACCGGATTGATCGAAATCAGGCAGGTGGCTTCGGTCATGCCATAACCTTCCAGCACACGCACACCCGTCGCTGTTTCAAATTTCTTATATAATTCAACAGGTAAGGGCGCAGAACCGCAAAGCGCGTATTTCAATGTTGATACATCCGCATCAATCTCGCGCTGCATCAATGCCGCCACGGCTGTGGGCACTGTCACCATGAAAGACGCTTTGTAACGCTCCACCAGTTTCCAGAAATTATCAAAAACCCCGTCGCCGCGATAGCCTTGCGGGGTTGGCATAACCATATGCGCACCCGACGCGATGCAAGACATCAAAATCGGATATGCTGCAAAAACATGGAACATCGGCAAGGGGCAAATCAACGTGTCTGTTTCAGAGAAAATCTGTGCCTCTGCACACCAGCCATTATAAATCATACCCGAATAACGATGCTGCGCCACTTTTGGCATGCCCGTGGTGCCGCCAGTGTGAAAATAGGCCGCCACGCGGTCATCGGAACCTTCGGTCCAATCGAGGGTTTTGTTTTGCTTGTCCATAGCGCTGTTAAAATTCATCACCTTGGCACCGTGACTGATGGAAACTTTGGGCCGGATTAGCGGCACAATCCACGCCAATGGCGGTTTAAGATAGCGCTTTAAATCCACCTCCAACACAGTTTTTACATTGGGCGCCAACGCCACGGCATCCGCCGCCAGTTGTGCCACATCAGTTTTGGGAAAAGGTGCCAGCGTCACCAACACTTTGGCATTGGTTTCGCGCAGAATCGAGGCAATTTGTTCAGCCGACAAAAGCGGATTTATCGGATTAACGATGCCGGCAGTTGATCCTGCGATAAACGTGATCGCGGCCTCGTTACAATTTGGCAACAGATACGCAACAACATCTTTTTCCCCAACCCCGAGCGAGCGAAAAAGATTAGCCGCTTGGGCTACGCGTTCGCGTAGTTGCAGCCATGTAAAAGTTTCAGCAGGGTCGCTTGGCCCGGATTTAATCTGGAAGGTCAGCGCATTATGACTAGGGAATTTATCCACCGTGTTGGACATAAATTCAAACAAGGTATTGGCCTGCCAGCGGTCCTCGATACCCATTTCGTTTTCGACGCTAACTTTTTCTTCAATTGTCGCAATTTGCACTTTTCTTTTCCTCCCATGGAAATTTTTTCAAAGAATAGGAGAGCAAATACCCTTAGAGCAAGAAAAAACGCAAAATTACGTAACACCTTCGGTAAATTGCAGCTTTGCAAGGCGTGCATACAGTCCCTTTTGCGCCACAAGTTCACTATGAGACCCTTCGGCAACGATTTGACCCTCATCAAAAACAATGATTCGGTCAGCTTTTTTCACAGTGGCAAGGCGATGCGCAATGATCAAAGTTGTTCTATGCTCAGACAAGGATTCCACAGCCTGTTGCACCGCGCGTTCACTTTCCGCATCCAAAGATGATGTTGCTTCGTCCAGCAATAATATCGGCGCATCGCGCAATACCGCGCGGGCAATAGCAATCCGTTGTTTTTGGCCCCCCGATAACATCACGCCCCGCTCGCCAACATAACTGTCATAGCCCTCGGGCAGCTTCATCAAAAAATCATGGGCGGCGGCGGCTTTTGCGGCGGCTTCTACCTCTGCGTCGCTGGCTTCGGGGCGGCCAAAACGAATGTTTTCACGCGCAGAGGCGGCAAAAATTACCGGTTCTTGGGGCACCAGCGCCATGGTGCGGCGCATGTCCTCGCGCTTCAGGTTTTTCAGAGGCACACCGTCAAGCGTTATGACCCCGGCACTCGGTTCGTAAAACCGCATCAACATCTGAAATACAGTGGTTTTCCCCGCACCGGATGGTCCCACAAGCGCCACGGTTTCGCCCGCGACAATAGTTAGGTTAAAATCTTTCAACGCCGGCATATCAGGGCGCGAGGGATAATGAAAAGTCAGGTTTTCAAAGCCAATTTTGCCCGTCATCGGGCTTGGCACACTAACTGCATTTTCAGGGTCTTGCACGCTATCTTCAATGGCAATCAATTCAACCAGCCGTTCGGTAGCACCAGCGGCCCGTTGCAATTCGCCCCAGATTTCCGACAATGCGCCAACCGCGCCCGCAACCATTACCGAATAGATCACAAATTGCACCAGCAATCCGGCGTCCATATCGCCGCGTTGCACAACACCCGCGCCAACCCACAGCACCATAACAATCCCGGTAAATACCAGAAAAATAATGCTGGCCGTCATGAACGAGCGTGTCAGAATCCGTTTTTTGGCGATTTCAAAGGCGGCTTCGGTCAGGCCTTCATATTTATGACGGCTCTGGCGCTCATGGGTATAGGCCTGAACGGTTTGCGCCGCCAACAAGGTTTCAGAGGCCATAGCAGAACCATCCGCAATACGGTCTTGGGATTCGCGCGAAAGATTTCGTAATCGACGGCCAAAAACTATGATCGGGATGATAATCAGCGGCACGGTTAGCAAAACCAGCCCTGTCAGATAGGCAGATGTAAACAGCATGAAAACCAAACCACCAAGGAATATCAATACGTTACGCAAAGCGACAGAAACCGAAGAACTGATGACCGATAGGATCAACGTCGTATCCGTCGTGAGCCGCGACAGCACTTCGCCGGTCATGATTTTCTCATAGAATTCCGGACTCATGCCGATAACTTTGTTATAAATTGCAATACGAATATCCGCGATCACCCGTTCACCCAGCCGCGTAACCAGATAAAACCGGATCGCCGTGCCAATTGCCAAAGCCGCCGCAATTGCAATCGCCATAAGGAAAACATTGTTGAGATTATCAACAGAATCCACCGAAAAACCATCGATCACGCCGCGCACCGCCAAAGGCAAAGTCAACGACAAACCAGCCGTCAAAATCAATGCGGCCAGCGCCCCCCACAGCATCTTTTTATATGGGGTTAAAAATGGCAAAAGCCCGCGCAACGGGCCAACCGTTTTGGATTTTTTCCGCTCCACATTTGATTCAGCATTCGCCATATTAATTCCCTGATTTTGTTGGATTGGGGTAATGCCTATTAGCAAAAAGAACAAGGCGGCAATCTAGATATTTTGCCGCTGCAAATATCGCGTTGCGCTGATTGCCATTGCGACAGCCGCTAACAGGCAATAAATTCCCAAGCCCAAAAACTGGGTTTTTAGCCCCACATCAAAATCTATTTGCCAGCCCAAACAAGGCAAAAACCAGCAAGGAAACCGAGGTCGAAATAGCTAAAAGAGCGCAAACAGCGCCAACATTATCGTTGTTAACGCCGCAATTTTTACAACCGAAAAACCATCAACAACCCTGCCAATTACCGACAAAACCGTGACACTTGCCAGCGTAGCAACCATATAGATCGACCCGCATTCGCCCGACGATAAATCAAATGCCTGCCGGATTGGCCCCGTTGACAATGCAATAAAAAACGTCTGGCCGAATGACGAGAAAAACGCCAATAATAGCCCGCCAAAAGCCAACGAAAGTTAGCAATTATAAATCGAAATACGCCCTCTGACCCCTATTGGTTAAATCCGCCGCCACCGGGTGTTTCCAGCCAATAAGTGTCCCCTGCATGCATTTCGCGTTTGTCGGCAGACTTCAGCTCCTCAATACTGCCATCCGCCCGCTTAATCCTTGTGCGGCCCAGCCCGCCCGGATCACCACCATTTAACCCGGGAGGCGGCGTAATGCGGTGACCAGAAAGCACCGCAACCGTCATATCCTCAAGAAATCGAATGCGCCGCGTGCAGCCATTGCCGCCAGTAAATTCACCTTTACCGCCAGAACCATGCCGAATGGAAAATTCCTCCAGTAACACCGGATAGCGCCATTCCAGCACCTCGGGATCGGTCAAACGCGAATTGGTCATATGGGTGTGAATGCCCGAAGTGCCGTTATGCCCCGTCCCGTCATAGCGCAACCCCGCGCCGGACCCGCCGCAAATGGTCTCGTAATACTGGTATTTTGCGTTACCCCACGTGGTGTTGTTCATGGTGCTTTGCGATGCCGCCTGAACCCCCAGCGCCAAGAGCAGCGCTGATGTAACCGCTTGTGAAGTCTCAACATTCCCTGCAATTACAGCTGCTGGATATTGCGGCGACAGCATGGTACCGCGCGGTAAAACCACATTCAGCGGCTTCATCACGCCCTCGTTCATCGGAATATTGTCATCGACCAAAAGGCGAAAAACATACAACACCGCCGCCCGTGTTACGGGTTCGGGCGCGTTATAATTTGTCGCCAATTGCCCTGTTGTACCGGTGAAATCAATCGTCGCGGTTCGACTGGCCTTATCCACGGTGATTTTCAGCTTAATCTCACGCGGGTTGCCATCAAAATCGGGGTCCATCGGATAAGAGTATTCCGCGTCTTTTAATGTTTCAATGGCGCGGCGCACGCATTCCTCGGCATTATCCTGCACATGGCCCATATAGGCCTGCACAACCGGCAGGCTGAAATGCGCTACCATTTTGCGCAGCTCCTGAGCGCCCTTTTCACAACTCGCAACCTGGGCTTTCAGGTCGGCAATATTAATGTCCGGCGCACGCGCGGGATATTTGGCAGAGGTCAGGATTTCTTTCATCTCGGCTTCACGAAAATGCCCTTGATCCACCAGCTTAAAGTTGTCAATCAACGCGCCCTCATCATGAATTGACCGGCTGTCTGGCGGCATGGACCCCGGCGTTAGCCCGCCAACATCGGTATGATGGCCCCGCGCTGAGGAATAAAACAGAATCTTGCCATCCCCCCCGAAAACCGGCGTCACCACGGTGATATCAGGCAGATGCGTCCCGCCGTTATATGGCGCATTCAGCACGTAAACATCACCGTCTTTCATGTCAGGATTCTGCGCGATAATCGCCTTTACGGACGCCCCCATAGACCCCAAATGCACCGGCATATGCGGCGCATTGGCAATCAGATCACCCTGCCCGTCAAACACCGCACAGGAAAAATCCAAGCGCTCCTTGATGGTGATAGACGCCGCGGTATTTTCCAGCACAGCCCCCATTTGTTCTGCGATCGACATATACAAATTGTTGAACACTTCCAACATGATAGGATCAGCTTTGGTGCCAATCGCATGGTCAGATTGGCGTGCAATAATGCGCGTCAGTTCCACATGGTTATGTTTGGTAATCCGGGCCTGCCAGCCGGGTTCAATCGCAATGGATGTATGTGGTTCAACCAAAACCGCTGGCCCTGTCAAGGTATCGCCACAAACCATTTCTTCACGCTGAACAAAACGGCTGTCATGCCATTGACCACCATAATAAACAGGTGCAGTCAGCGCTGTTTTATATTCACCCTCTGCCCGCTGAATCATCTCAAATTCCGGCTCAGAAAGATCTGTTGCGCGCCCAACCGCCTCAACCTCGATATTCTCGATCACCAGCGTATTGCTTGGCGCAAACCCGAAACGCAGCTTATGCGCGGTTTCAAATTCCGCGCGCATCACCGCCTCATCCGCAAAAGCAATCGGCAAAGATGTGTCCGTGCCTTTGACCTTCAAATGCAGTGTGTTGAGCATCGAAATATCGCTCTCAACCACGCCTTGCGCTTCTACTTCGCCCATTGCCTGCACGGCCAACCCGTCAATAATCGCCGCCGCATTCAACCGGCTAACATCGTTCAAATCCGCCTCCAGCGCCTCGGCGCGGCTGGCACGAATATCTGCCAACCCCATGCCATAGGCCGACAGCAAAGACGCCATAGGATGGATCAAACAGGTTTTCATGCCAAGTGTATCCGCAATCGCACAACCATGCTGCGCCCCCGCCCCGCCAAACACCGTCAGGCAATATTCCGTCACATCATAGCCACGTTGAACGCTGATTTTTTTGATCGCATTCGCCATGTTTTCCACAGCAATACGCAAGAACCCGTCCGCCATTTCCTCTGGCTTCAGCCCAGCCTCAGCCGCCACATCAGCAAAGGCCTCGCGTGTTGCGTCAATGTCCAAAGGTTGATCCGCCTCCGGCCCAAATATCGCCGGAAAGAATTCTGGTCGCAATTTTCCAACCATCGCATTGGCATCGGTTACGGCCAGCGTACCCCCACGCCCATAACAAACCGGCCCGGGGTTCGCGCCAGCACTTTCCGGCCCGACCCGCATCCGCGCGCCATCATAAGTCAGCAAACTGCCGCCGCCTGCCGCCACGGTATGAATATTCATCATCGGCGCGGTAATCCGCACGCCCGCAACTTCGGTGTTCAACACCCGCTCAAATTCTCCGGCATAATGGCAAACGTCGCTTGATGTCCCCCCCATATCAAAGCCAATCACGTTTTCTTTTCCGGCAATTTTGCTGGTACCAATGCACCCGACAACCCCGCCAGCCGGCCCCGACAATATCGCGTCTTTACCTTGAAAATTCAGCGCATCCGTCAGCCCGCCGCTGCTTTGCATAAACATCAGTTTTCCCGCCATATTGCCGTCAAACGCTGCCGCCACGCGGTCAATGTAGCGCCGCAATATAGGTGTCAGATAAGCATCAACCACGGTGGTATCACCCCTTGAGACCATCTTCATTAGCGGTGAGACTTCATGGCTAACCGAAACTTGTGTAAACCCGATGTCGCGCGCAATCACCGCCGCCTCGGCCTCATGTTCACGGTATCGATAGCCATGGCAAAACACGATGGCCACAGCCTTGATGCCGCTCTCGAACACAGGCACCAGCGCATTCCTTAAATGCGCCGCGTCTAAAGGGGCCTCAATGGCCCCGCAGGCGCGCACCCGCTCACGGGCTTCGATGACCTCAGAATAAAGCATCTCCGGCCGGACCAATTCACGATCAAAAATCCGGGGCCGCGCTTGATATGCAATGCGGAGCTGGTCCCGCAGACCTGCCGTAATCACCAAGGCCAGCGGATCACCCTTGCGTTCAAGCAATGCATTGGTCGCCACGGTCGTACCCATCTTGACCGAGGCCACCAAATCGCTTGGGATTTGCGCAGCCGCATCCAGCCCCAAAAACCCGCGAATACCATGCAAAGCCGCATCCAGATATTGCTCCGGATTCTCAGACAATAATTTACGGGTATGCAACTCGCCCATCGGGTCACGCGCCACGATGTCGGTAAAGGTGCCGCCACGGTCAATCCAAAAATCCCACAGGGTCATGCGTATTCTCCAAAATTTTGATATATGAATCGAGATATATTTGCCCCGATGCAACCACACTCCGTTCAGACTTACAACACCCCAAAACCCATTAAATATATGGGGTATATCCATAAATTTCCTGATAGGCTGTTGAAAATACACGTATGAAACTGTGTCTTAAAGCCCTTCATATTCTCTTAAATCACAACGCTGACACAGTATATGTTTTGGCCTCGTGCTTGTGCAAAAAATGCGCTAGGCTGTTAATATGTCAATCTGGACCCGCATAACCGAAGCCATTGCCGCCCTTACTTCGGGCGAAGGGCTGACGGCTGTTTTTGACAAATTAACCAGCCCACCAGAACGCAGCATCGGCTTTACCATTGCCGTAATTGCGTTGGGGGCAAAAATGGCCAAAGCTGACGGGCAGGTCACCCGCGATGAAGTCGTGGCCTTTCGCCAGATCTTCCAGATCGCGGCGGCAGATGAGACCCAAGCCGCACGGGTTTTCAACCTCGCGCGCCAGGATGTTGCAGGCTTTGAGGCCTATGCCGGCAAAGTCGCCAAAATGTTCAAAGACGACACCGAAATCCTGACCGACCTTTTAGAGGGGCTTTTCAACATTGCCATGGCTGACGGAAATTATCACCCAAAAGAAGATGAATTTCTTGGCATTGTCGCGCAAATTTTTGGCCTGCCCGATGCGCTTTTCCAGTGTTTGCGCACCCGCTATGTGCCGGGCCTTTCGCCTGATCCCTATTCGATATTAGGTGTAAGCCCGGATTTCAGCATCGACCAAATTCGCCGCAATTGGCGCAGCCTTGTCAAAGCCAACCACCCCGATTTGCTGACCGCACGCGGCCTGCCAGCAGAGGCCATAAGCCTTGCCACCACCCGCCTTGCCAACATTAACAAAGCATGGGACGATATTCGCAAAACCCGCGAACCCGCCAGCGCCTGAATGCGTATTGCCACCTATAATGTTGAATGGTTCACCGCGCTTTTTGACAAAAATAACCAACTACTGCACGACACTAACAAATCTGCCAGATATAAGATCAGCCGCGCCGAACAGGCAGACAGCCTCGCCCATGTAATTCGCGAAATTAACGCTGATGTTTTATTGATCGTCGAGGCCCCCAATACCGAACACAAACAATCCTCAATTCTGGCCCTGCAAAATTTTGCAACCCATTATAATTTGCGCCAATCAGGTGCTGTGACTGGCTTTGAAAGCCATACCGATCAAGAATTAACCGTCCTATATGACCCAGAAATTGTAGAATTACGCCACGATCCGCAGGGTCACATTTCAGACGGCAGCATAATTACCCGCAGCCCGCGCTTTGACGGAAAATTCAAACTGGATGTTGATTTGGACGGCCAGCCCGAGATCCATACATTCTCAAAACCACCAATTGAGCTGGCCCTAACCCATCGCAAAACCAATAAATCCCTGCGCTTAGTCGGCGTTCACGCCAAATCAAAGGCCGCACACGGCGCCCGAAATGACTTTGAGGCCACAAAAATAGCGATCAAAAACCGTCGCAAACAACTGGCACAATGTATTTGGCTGCGCGAACGGGTTGAGGACCATATTAATGCCGGCGACAGTGTTATTGTGCTTGGTGATCTGAATGATGGTCCCGGCCTTGACGGTTATGAAAAATTGTTCGGGAAATCGAGCGTTGAGATTGTGTTGGGGGATCCGGCCAAACCGGATACTCACCTAAAAGACCCCCATGCCCAGATCTGGCTGGACCCACGCCAAGGCTGGTCGCTCAGCTCGGCGCGGTTTTATTCCAAACATCACCAGCGTTATCTGAACGCGCTGCTGGATTATGTGATGCTCTCACCTGATTTGGTGGCGGATCACAGCCCGAAATGGCGGATTTTCCATCCGTTTGATGATCCTACCAGCTTTAATGATCGCAAAATGCAAAATGCCCTGCTGACCGCCTCGGATCATTTTCCGGTTTGCGTTGACCTTGGGCTTTAAGCCCCCATATATTTCAAAGAAACCAAACCGGAGAATCCGATGTTCACACGATCCATGCCCGATGCCCGATATGATAATAAAGACCCCTCCGGTGGCAATAATCTGGGGGATTTGCCCGTATGGAATCTTGATGATCTGTATCCCGGCGAAAATAGCCCCGAGATCAAAGCCGATCTTGATTGGCTGGCTGTTGAAACCAATAGTTTTGCCGCGGATTACGAAACCAAGCTGAATGACATCGACGCCGCCGGTTTCCTGAATTGCATCCAACGCTATGAGGTGATCGAGGGCAAAATGGGCCGTATTATGTCTTTTGCCGGCCTGCGCTATTACCAAAATACCACCGATGCAGAACGTGCTAAATTTATGTCTGATATGCAAGGCGCGGTTACCGATCTTTCCAACCCTTTGGTGTTTTATACGCTTGAAATCAACCGGATGGACGATGCAAAGCTGGCGGCGATGATTGCTGAAAACACTGGCCTTGCCCGTTACAAACCCATTCTTGACCGTCTGCGCGCCATGAAACCCTATCAGCTTTCCGACGAGCTGGAAAAATTCCTGCACGACAAATCGGTGGTTGGCGCATCTGCATGGAACCGTTTGTTTGATGAAACCATGGCCGGGCTGACATTTGATGTAGAGGGCACGGAAACCTCGCTTGAGGCGACGCTAAATCTGCTATCGGATACTGACCGTTCGCGCCGCGAAATCGGTGCAAAAGCGCTGGTCAAGGTCTTTACCAAAAATCTGCCGCTTTTTGCCCGTATCACCAATACGCTGGCCAAGGAAAAAGAAATCACGGATAAATGGCGCAATCTGCCCACCGCGCAGATGTCGCGGCATTTATCAAACCATGTCGAACCCGAGGTTGTGCAGGCCCTGCGCGATGCAGTGGTGGCCGCCTATCCAAAGCTCTCGCACCGGTATTATGCGCTCAAAGCCAAGTGGATGGGCCTTGAAAAACTGGAAGTATGGGATCGGAATGCCCCCCTGCCCGATGGGGATGATATCATAATCGGCTGGCACGAAGCCCGTGATATCGTGCTGGAAGCTTACGCTGCGTTTGACCCCAAGCTGGCTGATCTGGCCGCGCCGTTTTTTGAAAATGGCTGGATAGATGCCGAAGTAAAGCCCGGCAAGGCGCCCGGCGCATTTGCCCACCCGACCGTGGCGGCGGTGCATCCTTATGTGATGCTGAATTACCTTGGCAAACAGCGTGATGTGATGACCTTGGCACATGAGCTTGGCCACGGCGTGCATCAGGTTTTGGCTGCCAAACAAGGCGATTTGCTGGCCGACACACCGCTAACCTTGGCTGAGACCGCCAGTGTTTTTGGCGAAATGCTGACCTTCCGCAAATTGCTGGAAGGGGCAAACGACCAAGCCACCCGCAAACGTCTGCTGGCGGGCAAAGTCGAGGATATGATCAACACCGTGGTGCGCCAGATTGCGTTTTATGATTTTGAATGCCGATTGCACGCGGCGCGGCGCAAAGGCGAGCTGACCCCCGACCAGATCAACGCCATCTGGATGGAAATCCAGCATGAAAGCCTTGGCGACGGATTTAATTTTATGGAGGGATACGAGAGTTTCTGGACCTATATTCCGCATTTCATCCACTCGCCTTTTTATGTCTATGCCTATGCGTTTGGCGATGGATTAGTGAATGCGCTTTATGCGGTTTATGAGGAAGGTGACCCGGATTTTCAGGCAAAATATTTTGATATGCTCAAGGCGGGCGGATCCAAACATCACAGCGAATTGCTAAAACCGTTTGGTTTGGATGCGAGTGACCCAAAGTTCTGGGACAAGGGCCTCGCGATGATTTCTAGCATGATCGATGAACTGGAAGCGATGGAGAAATAAATTCCGTAGGGTGCGTGGTCCCCACGCACCTTCCCCTCGTTCTTTTGTTAATCTTTCCACGGCATTTGAAAAAAACTACGCAAAAATTATACAAAAACTACAGGTGATTTGACCATATCACCAATTCATTAACGCCTCACCCTACCAAAATCGCAATCCACGCCACCCCCGCTGCAATCGCAGAAATGGCCACTGCGCCGCTTGCCGTATCTTTGGCAATTTTGGCCAAGGGGTGAATTTCTGTAGAAACAAGATCAACGGTTTTTTCCACGGCTGTATTTATCAATTCGGCAGCCAAAACCAGCACCCCAAGCGCCAGAATAAGCGCCCGCTCGCCGCCCGTCAGGTCCAGTATCATCGCCAAACCGCCTGATGCAACATTGGCCCAAATCCATTGCTGCAAGCTTTTTTCATATTGCCAGCAATATACCCACCCGGCCCAAGACCAAATAGCCCGTTGGGCAAACCTATCCCATTCACGTTTTAACATACCACCCCCGTTTTTTGCCAGCCTAACGGGGTTCCGCCATGTCGGAAACCAAAAACTGTTTTGTTGTAGGGCTGTACAGGGTATGTTGTATGAAATCAAAGGGGATACCGATGAAAAAACTCTTCCGCCGCGCCATCAAATCCGTTGTTATCATTGCCATAATTGGCCTTTCCCTATTTCTTATCTTCGGCCCGGGCATAGTCGAAAAAGGCCGGAATCCAGTGGCAGAACACGATCCTTACCCAGTGTCACAAGCTGCCCAAACCCTGCATGACAGCCTGATCATTGGCGATTGGCACGCCGACAGCCTGCTGTGGAATCGCGACCTGACCAAACGTGGAAATTACGGTCAGGTTGACTTGCCGCGACTGATTGAGGGCAATGTCGCCATTCAGGTTTTTACCGCCGTGACCAAATCCCCTGCGGGGTTAAATTATGAAGAAAACTCTGCTGAGGCATGGGACAATATCACAACGTTGGCGCTGGCGCAGCTTTGGCCAATGGACACATGGCGCAGCATTTTTGCCCGCGCCATTCACCAAGCTGATAAGCTGCACGGGTTTGAAGAACATGCGCCTAACATGCTGAAAATCATCAAAAACCTTGATGATCTCGAAAATGTTTTGGCGCGGCGTGCTGGTGGTGAAACCATTATTGGCGGCATTCTTGGTATTGAAGGCGCACATCCGTTGGAGGGAAATCTTGCGAATCTCCAGCTTTTGCAAGATGCCGGTTATCGCATGATCGCCCTGCAACATTTCTTTGACAACGCGCTTGGCGGGTCGTTGCACGGCGCCTCAAATGCTGGCCTAACAGATTTTGGCCGTGAGGTTGTAGCGGCGGTTGAGGCACGCGGCCTTATTCTGGACATTGCCCATTCCAGCCCCGCCGTAGCGCGTGATGT
>CAZCDC010000011.1:18044-28152 GCA_964497195.1 uncultured Rhodobacterales bacterium
TTTGGGGCAATGCAATAATTCATTCCTGCTCTATCGAACTTACCCAGTTTTTCAGGAAATTCTGTTTTTTCAGGCTGTCCAGAAAAACCAGCAACCCGGGGCCAAGCCGGATAGGCCGGGCCGCGCTGTTTTCTTGCAATTGAACCGCGTCAATTGGCGGTAAACTGGTTTGTGCCGTCAGCGCGGGCCGGCTGTTCAGGCCCACCAGAAAATCAACAAACTGCCCCGCTTGGTCAGGGTTTTTGGCGGTTTTGGGAATAAGCACAGTGCGCAGCATCACATTTAAATAATCGTCAAAATACACAATTTGTATACCGGGAAATTCCGCCAGACGTGACTGCGCGTAACTGCCAACCACGTTATACGCCAGCGCCAAGCGCCCCGACGCAACATCGCGGATCATATCGCCGGACCCCCCGTAAAGCTGGGCGTTCAGCCGCCCCATAACCTCTGTCAGGCGCCAATACGAATCCGAATTTCGGGAATCCTGCGTGGCAAAAAGATACCCCGCGCCAGAGATGCGCACATCATATGTGCCAACACGCTGATCGAACCGATCCGGATTATCGCGCAGCAAGGAAATAAGTTCTTCGCGGGTTTTGGGTGGGTCCATGCCGGCGAATGCTGCGCGCGAGATCACCATCACGGCGGGTTCTTGGGTAAACGCAAAAACCTGGTCTCGCCATTTGGCCCAATCTGGCAGAGCATCTGTCGCAGTTGATGAATATGTCATGGCAAATCCATCATTCGCCAGCTTGGTTTGCAGGTCCATCGCTGATGAAATTGCCAGATCAAACACTGCATTTTCTGCATAAATTGCTTTCATCAGCTCGGTGCTACTGACAATCATATAGTCGATGCTGATGGATGGGTTTTCACGTTGGAATTCCAGTATGATTGGCTCAAACACATTTACATCTGCGGTGGAAATAATACGCAAATTCACAGCGGAATTGGCAGATTGATACATATGACTGCTTTCAATCTCAAACGCTGCGGCTTGTATTGTGCCAAAAAATGCAATTATCAGGGTAGAAAAATAGAAACGCATGCGCCGACTCCGTTTGGGTTTGGGTGGATTTGAATATGGCCATGATGTGCCTGCGCCACCACCTCAGCGATGGTCAGGCCAAGGCCGGACCCAACGATATCTGACACATTATCACCACGCGAAAACCGTTTTGTCATGTCCTGCAGGTTGGTTTTGCCAAACCCCCTGCCCTGATCTGTGAACGAGATTTTTGTGCCGTTTTCACAGGAAATCTCCACCTTGATTTCACTGTCAGCCGGTGAATATTTAATGGCGTTATCCAGAATATTCCGCAATGCATTTTGCAATAGAATTGGATCGCCCGTGAAGGGCAAAAATGTATCCGGCAGGTCCATTTCAATGTTTATATCTTTTAGCTCCGCAGTTGGCAAAAGATGTTCACAGGTTTCGCGGGTCAGCGCATTTAAATCCAAATTCGAGGTCATCAGATTATCGGTGCGAAACGTGACCATCGCGTGGTCCAGTAGCTGCCCGGCCGAGCGCGAGCTTTCATCAACCGCACGGATCATTTCGCGCAGGGCTTTTTTGTCTTCGGGGTTTTCCAAACGGCGCAGCGCGATTTCGGCCTTGGTGCGCACGATGGCCAGAGGGGTGCGCACACGGTGCGCCGCCTCAGAAACAAAATCCTCAGACTGCAAAAGCGATGTTTTGAGCCGCGCCATAAAATTATTCAGCGCCCCCACCATTGGCACCAGTTCGCTGGGAAGTTTTGCTTGTACCGGCGATAAATCATGCGGGCCACGGCGTTTGATAGATTGGGTCATGCGGCTAAGGGGCGACAATGCCGATTGCGCAGCCAGCAGGCTAAGCGTGGTTGCAATCAGAAAAAACCCAAACCCGACAGCCGCAGCTGTGGACGATATTTTTGACGAAATCACAGCAAGGCCAAGGCGGGTTTGCGCAACAATTGTAATGGTTGTCACCGTATGCCCACCAGAGCTAACCGGCCGTGTGACAGCAACAGACCGCACTTCTTCTCCGCGAAACTCAAAGGTCGAAAATACCGGTGTTGACGTCGAGAGCATCTCGGCCGGGTCTGGTAGATCGGCATAGCCAGTTAGCGTTTCGCCGTTCACAATAACACGGTAAAATACACGATCCTGGCTGATGGAACCAAGCATGGACAAAGCCGAATAAGGGATTTCAAGGTTCACCTCGCCGCGCTCTGAATAAAGCGCGTCAGCGATGGATGTGGCTGATGCCGCCAGAATATTGTCTTGGGTATCGGTCGCGGCTTGTTCGGCCACAACCCGCACAATCAGATAAAACGCAAAGGACAGAATGGCGACAATCAAGGACAATTGCACAATCAATCGCCGCCGGATCGAGTTGGTTTTCAGGGCTGTAATCATGCGGTTTTGGCCAGTCGGTATCCCAGCCCGCGCACGGTTTCGATTTTAACGTCCGAGCCTTCCAGTTTTTTGCGCAGCCGCCCGACATAAACCTCTATCGCGTTCTCGGAAACATCTTCGGCAAAGGAAAATAACCGGTCCATGAGATGGGATTTTGAAAAGATTTGCGTGGGGTTGGCAAAAAATATTTCCATCAGCCTCAGCTCTCGGTTTCGCAATGATTCAACGCGCATGCCCATGGTTAAATGGCTGTTCATCGAATCGAGAATAACACCTTCAAAGTTGCGCGCGTTAATGGCTGATCCTCCCTGACGGCGCAACACAGCACGGCATCGGGCCTCCAATTCCGAAAAATCAAAGGGTTTTGTCAAATAATCATCAGCGCCAAGATCAAGCAAACTCACACGGTCAGACACCTGTGAGCGGGCGGTTAAAACAATAACAGGTGTGCGGTTTTTGCGGCGACGATGGGCCGCCAAAAAATCCCTCCCGTCGCCGTCTGGTAGCATTATATCCAGTAAAATAAGGTCATATTCGGCAACGTCAATAAACCCGTTTGCGGTTGCAAGATCAGCGGCATGGTCAACAACATGGCCATCAAGTGCCAGACGGTCCACCACCGCTTTGGCAAGCTGCTCGTTGTCCTCAACCAAAAGATAGCGCACTTATTTTTCCTTTTATGGTTCTGCGACAGGTTCGTGTCAGGTTTGCTGCCTTAACTACCACCATGTGCGCGGGAACCTGCGTATGTCAAACAAGCAATTTCCATGGGAGGAATGAAATGAGTAGACACTTTTTCAAAGCGTTTGTCGCAACGACGGCAATCAGCATTGGTGCAACCGGAGCTGCAACCGCAGCCGAATGTATTGCACCCGCAAACCCCGGCGGTGGCTGGGATTTCACCTGTCGCCAGATTAGCAAAATCATGTATGATATTGGCGCAGTAGAAAAGCCGATTCAAGTAACAAATATGGCAGGCGGCGGTGGCGGCCTAGCGTATAATCATGTGGTATCAGAGCGCAATGACGACGCAGATCTGATTATCGCGGCATCAACCGCTACATCCACCCGACTGGCCCAAAACGCCTATGCGGGCATGACCGCCGACCAAGTGCGTTTTGTGGGTGCTATTGGCATTGATCCCGGCGTGATTGTGGTGGCGGCTGACAGCCCGTTTATGACACTTTCCGATCTGCTGGATGCTGTTGTGGCTGATCCAACATCTGTCACCTTTGCTGGTGGCTCTGCGGTTGGCGGGTTTGATCATATGAAACCGTTGATGCTGTTGCAACGTGCGGGTCTGACCGACATTACAACCGTTAAATATATCGGTCTTGATGGTGGCGGCGATGCGATCACCCAAACCATCGGCGGCTTTACCCAAGCCATGACCGGCGACATGTCTGAAATTGTTGGCTTTTTAGCATCGGGTGATATTCGTGCGCTGGCGGTTTTAACCAATGAACGTGTGGATGGTTTTGAAGATATTCCCACAGCAATAGAGCAAGGTTATGACGTTGTGGCGGGTAACTGGCGTGGTCTTTACATCCCGCGCGGTGTTTCCGACGAGACCTTCCAGATGTGGGCTGATCGTCTGCAACAAGTAGCGGATTCGCCTGAATGGGCCGAAGCCATGGACGCCAACGGCTTGGCGCCGTTCACGCTTGTGGGGGATGATTTCCAGGGCTATATCGACAATCTTGTGATTGAGATCCGTCAAATGTCCATCGAGATCGGGGTTATCCAATAATGGCCTCTGACCGGATATTTGGTCTGGTCGCGGCAGTTGTGGCGCTTGCATATATCGCAAGCGCCACGCAAATCCAGACCAGTTTTTTAAGCGACCCTTTGGGGCCAAAAACCTTTCCGATCATGATCGGAACCGTTGGCGCGCTTGCAGCCATGTTTATGGTTTTCAAGCCTGATCCGGAGCCAAACTGGCCTGTATTGCGCACATTTGGCGCGTTGCTTTTTGCTGTAGTTGTGTTGGTTATTTACGCATATATGCTAAAACCGCTTGGGTTTATTATCCCCACAGCCATTGCAGCAAGCATTCTTAGCTATCAAATCAAACCCCAAAAAGCCAAGGCTGTGATGGCCGGAGTTGGCTTGTCGCTGGGGCTGTTTGTTCTTTTCAAATTCGCTTTGGATCTAGGCCTCGTTGGCTTTCCAAAAAGCTGGACAGGTTAATTCATGGATATGATGTCAAATCTGGCGCTGGGTTTTTCCATTGCGCTGTCGCCCTATACGCTGATGCTGGCGGTTGCGGGCTGTTTTCTGGGCACCATAATTGGTGCTTTGCCGGGGCTTGGCCCCTCGAATGGCGTGGCGATCCTTATCCCGATCACCTTTACACTGGGCCTTGATGCAACTTCTGCACTCGTGCTGATGACGTCGGTGTATTACGGGGCGATGTATGGCGGCCGGATCAGTTCGATCTTGCTCAATATACCCGGGGATGAGCCTGCCTTGATGACTACGCTTGACGGCTATCCAATGGCCAAACAAGGCCGCGCCGGTGATGCGTTGGTGCTGTCGGGCGTGGCATCTTTTTACGGGGCGCTGTTTGCCACTATCGGCCTGATGTTTTTGGCGCCGCTCTTGGCGAATGTGGCGTTTTTGTTTGGTCCTGCGGAATATTTCGCGCTGTATCTTTTGGCGTTTTGCACCCTTGGCGGTATGGCCAGCAATAATCAGGCAAAATCGGCGATTGCTGCCTGTATCGGGCTTGGCATTGCCATGATCGGTGTGGATAATTCCAGCGGGCTGCCGCGCCTGACGGGGGGCAATTTGCACCTGTATGACGGTGTTGATTTTCTGGTTGCCATTGTTGGCCTGTTTGCCATCGCCGAAGTGTTCTTTTTCATCGAAAGCCACGGCAAAAGCTCCTCTATCGGGGTAAAACTGGGCAAAGTCACGATCCCGTGGAAAGACATTTATTTCACCCGCTGGACCATGTTTCGCGCCTCGATTGTTGGATTTATTGCCGGTATTTTACCGGGTGCGGGCGCATCACTTGGCAGTTTTATGGCCTATATGACCGAAAAATCTATTGCTGGCAAAGACGGTGGGTTTGGCACAGGTGTGGTCAAAGGCGTGGCTGCGCCCGAGGCCGGAAACAACGCCGCAGCCGGGGGCGCGCTGGTGCCAATGTTAACCCTTGGCGTGCCGGGGTCTGGCACAACGGCGGTTTTGCTGGCTTTGTTGATGACGTTGAATATCACCCCCGGGCCGACATTGTTTACCGAGCGGCCAGAGGTGGTCTGGGGATTGATCGCATCTTTGCTGATTGCCAATTTTGTGTTGCTTTTGATGAATGTGCCGATGGTCAAGATTTTTGTAAAAATCCTGATGGTGCCACCGTGGATATTGTTACCCGGTGTTACGATGGTTTCGTTTGTTGGCATTTATTCGCTGTCCGGTAGCTATTTTGATCTGTTGTTGATGATTGGTTTTGGTGTGCTTGGCTATGTGTTGCGAAAACTGGATATTCCAACGGTGCCGGTTATTTTGGGCATTCTGCTGGGTGGTCATATGGAAAACGCGCTGCGCCGTGCCATGGTGATTTCGGATGGTGAATTTATGTATCTTTACTCCTCGCCAATTGCGATTGGATTATGGGTTGCTGCGATTCTTGGGTTTGTTGCGCCGATGTTCCTGCGGCGGTTTTTGAAAAAGCCACAGCGGGTAACCGACTGATATGGTGCGCGTTTTGATCCCCTCCGGTGCGCTTGGCCTGAATTATGACAAGGATGCGCTGGAACGGGGGTTGGCCATGCGGCCCGATATTATCGCCATTGACGGCGGATCAACCGATAGCGGCCCGGCCTATCTGGGGCGTGGAATTTCAAAATATTCGCGTGTCTCTACCAAGGTTGAATGGCGGGGCCTGATGGAGGCACGCGCCAAAATCAATGTGCCATTGGTGATCGGAACAGCAGGAACTTGCGGCACAGACAGCGCCGTTGATTGGTTGTTGGATATTACGCGTGAAATCGCAAATGACCTTGGGCAGACGCTTAAAATTGCGGTGCTGCGATCATCGCAAGCCAATGTTTCAATCGCTAAAGCATATGAGGAAAATAAAATCCAGCCTCTGCCAAATGCGCCGGATATCACAAAGGAAATGCTGCTGAGCTGCACCAATATTGTGGCACTTGCTGGCGTTGAACAAATTTCGGCAGCCCTCAACACCGGTGCAGATATCATCATTGCCGGGCGCACAACGGATACAGCGATCATTGCGGCATTGCCGATCATGCGCGGCTGCGATTCCGGCGCTGCATGGCATGGCGCAAAAATCGGCGAATGCGGCGCACTTTGTGCCACCAATCCGCAATCAGGCGTGGTGATGATCGAATTTGACGATGCCGGATTCACCGTGACACCGATGGCCAAAACATCCCGCGCAACACCGCATACGGTTTCCGCACACATGCTTTATGAAAACAATGATCCGTTTATCTTGCACGAACCCGGCGGGCATTTGGATGTCACAGATGCAAAATATAAGGCGCTGGATGATCGGCGGGTTCGCGTCAATGGCGCAAAATGGGTGCGCAGCCCGCATTATTGCGTCAAACTGGAGGCGGCCGTTTTGGTTGGCTATCAAGTGGCGTCAATCGTGCTGCTGCGCGATCCGCGCTATGTTGAAAATGCTGAAATCTGGGCACAGGAGATAGAGGAAAAATGCAGCGAAAAAGCTGCGGATCGCTTAGGATTAACCTTTGCAGATTTTGAGATTGAGCTGCGATTGATAGGAAAGAATGCCAGTTTTGGCGCACTTGAAACAGGCCGGATAACCCCAAATGAAATTGGCGTTTTGGGCATTGTCACGGCGGCAACCCCAGCACTGGCCATGGAAATCTCTAAAATGCTAAACCCGTATTTACTGCACCATCCGCTAACACCGGATGAGGAACAGCCGACCTTTGCTTTTCCTTTTTCGCCGCCAGAAATGGACCGTGGCGCGATATATGCATTTTGCCTAAATCATGTTCTGGAACTGGAAAACCCGATGGATGCTTTTCAGTTGGAGATTTTGAGCATTGGCTAAACTTTCTGAAATCACCACAAAAATCCGCAGCAAAAACGCTGGGCCGTTTTGGTTAACGCTTGATATTTTTTGTGGGTCCAACGCCGCATTTGAACGGGTTTGCCGCGGGTTATCATCAGATCAGATCGCCCGGATTTTTGATACAAATGCCGAGGATATCAAGCGGTTTGATCTCCCCGAGCTTAATGTCATTAAAATCAGCATGCCGCGCCCTGCTATCCAAGGCTCGGTTAAAGATCGAGACATCCACGGAGCATCATGGGCCACGTTGATGTCCGGTATTTCCCTGCCCTAAGCAGCCATCAGGTTGACCCTCTCAATCGTTGCGTTTGCCACAAGATCCCGCGTCAGCATTTGCGCTGCTTTCGCCCACGCCGCCTGTTCCAGTTTTTCCGTAATCGGTGGTTTAACCGCATCAAAGGGCAGAATGTCACCATCAGCTTTTTCATCCATGCGGATGATATGCACACCAAAACGGGTTGCCGTGGGTTCGGGGTGCAAATCACCTGCCTCCAGAATATTCAGCACTGGACCTGTCGCGGAATTGTGCCGCTCTTAAAATTCAGGGCGTGCGGGTGGACGGGCAAAAAATAGCCTTGGATAATCTTGAAGCATTGATAGAACTAGCCAGACCAACATCGTTAATTGACGGATAAAAAGCTCCATGGATGAATTAATCAACAAAATTCGCAGCCTGCCACTGTGGGAGAACCACATTGAAATCACGCCCTTAAGCGGCGGCCTGACCAACCTGAATTTCATCATTCAAGATGGTAACAAAAAATATGTCCTGCGCAATGGCAGCGACATTCCCGAACATAACTTGATGCGCTTTGGTGATCTTGCGGCCAGCCGCGCTGCGTATTTGGCAGGGCTGTCGCCAAAGGTGCATTATGCCAAACACGGCATGACGGTTATTGATTTTATTGACTCAAAAACCCTTAAGGAAACCGATGTTCGCACCCCCGAAACATTGGCCCGTATCATCCCGCTGATGCAAATTTGCCACCGTGAAATACCACAGCATTTCCGTGGCCCTGCTTTGATTTTCTGGGTGTTCCATGCCATTCGGGATTACGGCGTTAATCTGGTTGAACATAACAGCAGTTATGCGGGCACTTTGCCAAATTATATGGCAATCAATCAAGAACTAGAAGCAGCGGCTGGCCCTTTTGACATTGTATTTTGTCACAATGACTGGTTGGCGGCAAATATTCTGGATGATGGCACACGGCTTTGGCTGATTGATTGGGATTATGGCGGGTTTAACACACCGCTTTTTGATCTCGGCGGCTTGGCATCCAATAACAGTTTTGACGAAAAAACCGAAAAATGGATGCTTGAAAATTACTTTGACGCACCGGTTAATGCCCCATTGATGCACCGCTATCACGCCATGAAAACCGCCAGCCTATTGCGTGAGGTTTTGTGGAGCATGTTGTCAGAAATCACCTCACCGCTGGACATCGATTACGCACCCTATACAGTGGAACAAATCGCACGGTTTAACCGCGCATACGAGATTTTTCAGCATAGCTAAAGGTTACCCATGAAAACCCTGCCTACCTCCAGTAAAACGGTTATTATTGGCGGGGGCATCATTGGGTGTTCAACCGCCTATCATCTTGCAAAAATGGGCATTGAATGCACATTGCTGGAACGTAAAAAGCTAACATCCGGCACCACATTTCACGCGGCGGGGCTGGTGGGGCAGTTGCGTTCCAATGCTAATATCACCCAGTTGCTGGGCTATTCCGTTGATCTTTATAACAGTTTGGAGGCCGAAACAGGTCTTGGCACCGGCTGGAAAATGAATGGCGGCTTACGGCTGGCCTGCAATGCGGATCGCTGGATCGAAGTGCAGCGCCAAGCCACCACAGCACATTCTTTTGGCTTGGAGATGGAGCTGCTATCCCCGCGTGAGGCACAAGAAATGTGGCCCTTGATGAATATCAATGATGTAATTGGCGCCGCGTTTATGCCCACAGATGGGCAGGCTAATCCTTCCGATATCACGCAGGCGCTTGCAAAAGGTGCACGCATGGCAGGGGCGCAGATATTTGAAGATTGCAAAGTGCTGGATCTCGAAATCGACAAAGGCCGGATTATTGCCGTGATTACTGAACAGGGCCGGATTGCCTGTGAAAAAGTAGTCGTTTGTGCTGGCCAATGGACACGTGAATTTGCAGCGCGATTTGATGTTTCAGTACCGCTGGTCAGCATGGAGCACCAATATATGGTGACCGAGCCGATCAAAGGAATGCCTAAAAACCTGCCGACATTGCGCGACCCGGATCGCCTGACCTATTACAAAGAAGAAGTCGGGGGCTTGGTGATGGGCGGCTATGAAAGCAACCCAATTTCTTGGGCAGTTGATGGCATTCCAGCAGGGTTCCATTACGACTTGCTCGACAGCAATTTTGACCATTTTGAACCGTTGATGGAATTGGCTATGGGCCGTGTGCCTGCGCTGGAAACCGCCGGTATCAAAACCCTGACCAACGGTCCCGAAAGTTTTACGCCAGACGGGAATTTCATCATTGGCGAAGCCCCAGAGCTGGAAAATTTCTTTGTTGGTGCCGGGTTTAATGCGTTTGGCATTGCCGCAGGTGGCGGGGCTGGCATGGCGTTGGCTACATGGGTCGCCAA
>CAZCDC010000011.1:28252-37049 GCA_964497195.1 uncultured Rhodobacterales bacterium
TTGGCATTGCCGCAGGTGGCGGGGCTGGCATGGCGTTGGCTACATGGGTCGCCAATGGCAGCCCGCCCTATGATTTGTGGTCAGCCGACATTCGCCGTTTTGGCCAACCGCACCGCGACGTGGATTGGGTGCGGGCACGAACGATTGAGGCATACGGCAAGCATTACACTATGGATTGGCCGTTTGAAGAAAATAAATCGTCACGCAAAAACCGCCTGTCACCGCTGTATCAAACCCTAAAAGACCAAGGTGCCGTTTTTGGCGAAAAAATGGGCTGGGAGCGGCCAAACTGGTTTGCAGCCCATGGTGAAACCGCAGCAGATATCTACGGTTTTGGCAAACCTAACTGGTTTGATGCCGTCGCACGCGAACACAAAGCCTGCCGCGAAAACGCAGTGCTATTTGACCAAAGCTCCTTTGCCAAATTTGAACTTTCCGGCCCGGATGCGTTGGCTGCCTTAAGCTGGATTTGTGCAAATAATATTGATCATCCGGTTGGTGCGCTGATTTATACGCAAATGCTGAATGACAAGGGTGGGATTGAATGTGATTTGACCGTGGCACGTATTGCAAGTGACCGGTTTTACATTGTTACGGGCACAGGTTTTGCGACCCATGATTTTGACTGGATAAACCGCAACATCCCGAACGGGATGAACTGCGCATTACGCGATTTAACCAATGAAAAAGCGGTTTTATCCCTGATGGGACCAGCAGCGCGGCGCATTATGGCGCGGGTTACACGGGATGATATCAGCAATATTGGTTTCCCCTTTGGCACCTGCAAAACCATCAATATCGCTGGACATGAAGTGTTGGCGCTGCGGGTCACCTATGTTGGCGAACTCGGCTGGGAACTGCATTTCCCTGTTGCACATGCATTGGAAATTTACAAAGCGCTGATGTCCGAGGGTCGCCGATACGGCCTGATCAATGCCGGTTATCGCAGCATTGAAACCCTGCGTCTGGAAAAAGCATACCGCGCATGGGGTGCAGATATCGGACCAGACCACACTCCGTTTGAGACAGGTCTCGGCTGGGCTGTGAAATTGCGTAGCGAGCTGGATTTTAAGGGTCGCAAGGCCATGGAAACCCAAAAATCCAGCGGCGTGAACAAGCTAATGGCGGGGTTCACACTGCACGATAAATCCATAACCCTACTGGGCCGCGAAACGATTTACCGCAATGGTGAACGCGTGGGCTGGCTATCCTCAGCGGGTTACGGGCATACAATTGGCTGCGCCATCGGGTATGGCTTTGTGCGCAGCAAGGGTGTCACACATGACTACGTAAAAAGCGGTGAATACGAATTAGAAGTCGCCAGCCAGCGCGTGCCAGCAAAGGTGTTTGTGGGGCCACTTTATGACGCGGCGATGGTCCGGGTCAAAGCGTAAATAGACCAACACACGCCGCAGGCGTTAATACAACCCTGCCGATTATATGCAGCGGCAAGCCGAGCGAAGCGAGGCCATGGCTGCCGCGCGCCCCGTAAACTTGCGAATGCAAATACACGGGCATTTTGGCAACAAAAAAAGCCGCCTCAAGTTGAGACGGCTTTTGATATGGGTATAAATTGCCTTATTGCATTGGCTCAAAAAACCCGTCCGGCAATAGCCGCGTCATGAATATCCGGTCAATGCCTTGGTTATCATCCGGGCCAAAGCTAACCGTCAGGCCACCAAAATCCAGCAGATCAATGGATTCAATCGCAGCCAAAAACCCTTCGCGGGTCAAATCTGGCCCCGCCCGTTCAACAGCCTCAATCACCAAGCGCCCCACTAAATATCCTTCCAGTGTTACAAAACCAAAATCCTCATATGGTTCATGAACCTGCAATGCGGCCTGATATTCTGCCACAATCGGAATGGTTTCATCCCAAGGGAAAGGCACAACTTGTGAAATGATCACACCCGCACCTTCTGGCCAAAGCTCATCCGCCAAAGCCACCGACCCCACAAAGGAAATCGTCACAAATTCAGGGGTGAATTCAAAAGAACGCGACAGCTTGATAAATTCGCCAATCGGTTTATAGGCCCCGACCATAACAACTGCATCGGGTGCCGCATCACGAATAGTGAACAACGCATCTTTGACATCGGTAGTATTCCGCGTATAGGTGCCCTCGGCAATCAATGTCATGCCACGGCGCGTTAACGCTTTGTTAACACCGCTTAACCCTGCCAGCCCAAAACCGTCATTCTGGTACAGAATGGCAATGTTACGCATACTGCGCTCATCGACCAGATGGGCGATCCACGCTTCGGTTTCCGCATCATATGATCCCCGCAAATTATAGGTATTTTTGAGGTCAGTATTGCGCAAAAAACCAGCACCGGTAAATGGCCCTACCAACGGAAAATTGGCCTCCGTGGCGATGGGTTGCAACACCAGATTGGTTGGCGTGCCCACCGTGCCTATTACCCCTAAAAACCGATTATCGGCAATCATCTGGGTAATTTGCTCAATGGAGCGATCCGGTTCATAGCCGTCATCACGGCTTTCGAGTGTTAATTGGCGCCCATGCACCCCACCGGCTGAATTTATTTCCAAAAATGCGGCAAGAATGCCGGTTTGCATGCCAAGACCCAGCCGGGAGGCCGGACCATCAAGCGCTGCAATCTGGCCAAAGGCAACCTCGCTGTCGAACACGCCGACTTCTTGCGCCTGCGCGCCAATAGCGAGTGAAAATACTGCTGCCGATAAGCCAAGCGATTGAACAAAGTTCATCTTGATTATCTCCCTAAGTGACAAGGGAAATTCAAAGCGCGGTAAATAAATCCGTCCATATTGATCTCCCTTATTATGTTTGGGTTTTCGCGCGAAATGCGCACTGAAAACCGAATAAACTTGCGGGCCCATCATGGACCCGCAATCGGTTTTTAGCGTGCGCGAACCCACACTTCGACGCGGCGATTGGTGCGTTTTCCATTCAGTGATGTATTACACGCCACCGGGGCCAATTCGCCATACCCTTGGGATGTAAAAGTCACACCGTTGGGGTTGGTTATGCGGCCTTCGGCAAATGCTGCAACCGATACCGCAACCTGTTGGGCACGGCCAACGGAAAGGGCACGGTTAGCCTCAAAGCTACCGTCGCTATCGGAAAATCCAACAAAGGAAATTTCAACTTCGCCTTGGGTTTCATTGATGAATGCCATCAAACGTTCCAGATCGGCAATCGCTTTTGCCTCCAGCGATGACGAACCCGATGCAAACCGGAAAGTTGTTGACAGGCGGTCATATTGCAATGCCTCAACCACCATTTCACGCATCAAATTCACCTCAGCAGGGTCGACAACATCACGGATCAAATCGAACACCCGACCACCTTGATATTCACGCGGATCCCGCGCAACCGAAAGACTGATAAAGCCCGATTTGGCGATCACGCCATCTGCATCGGTTGATTGGGTGAAGTTGATGAATTCTTGCGAAACATCGTTCAAATTGTCCAAACGGTTATAAAGATATAGCCGACGTTGCAGCGGGTATTCCTCTGCTTTGGAGGTAAACGCATCAGGTGACGTAACGATGCCACAATCGCCCAAAATGTCCAATGGTTTGGCACCACCCAAAAAGGCAAAACTGACAAAACCGATACCATTCAGATCACCATTAACAGCGCCCGACATTTCCTGATCGGACCCCATTTCGACCACACCATTGGAGAGCCGCCGGCCACTGGCGGCAAATACCGCCTGATCAAACGCAGTCCCAAGGCCCGAGCCGCTTTCGCGCCCATAAGCAACAATCGGAGCATTCGCCCCGCCAAGTTGCGACCAGTTTGTAACTTGACCGCTAAAAATCCGGTCCAGATCAGCCAGTGAAATTGCCTGAATCGCATTGGCGCGATTCACAATAATAACCACGGAATCAACCGCGATAACATGTTCCTGGGTTGGATCAATCATATTGCCACCACCAGCGCGACTAATGCGCCGTGCTTCAGCAGGCAAAATACGCCGTGAAGACATACCAATTTGCACATCCGGATCAAGCAGTGCTGCAAAAGCAGCACTAGAATTTGTGGAACTCACCGTGAAATTCGCCAACGGATCACCAAAGCCCTGATTGCCAACAAGTTCCGCTATTGAAACGCCGGCCGTATCAGTATTAATAAATTCAACTTGTGCATTTTGTGTATCGGCAAAGCCAGTTAGCAACAAAGGCATCAGGCCGTTACCAATGGTTGACGAACCCGCCAACATGATTTCAGCACCTAATTCTTCAACGGGGCAGCCTTCGCCTTCACAGAGAATACCTTTGGCCTCAATGCGCCAATTGCCCAGCGTTGTTGCAATTGTAAAAAATCCATCCTCATAGCTAACCAACTGGCCAGACATCGAAATCGACTCATCCAGTGCGGTAAGTGTAATTTCCTGCGCCATAAGCGGTGCTGCGGATGTGGTTAGCGCTGCTAAAACACCAAATGCACCTAATTTCAGGCGGCTTAAACTAAATCCCACGTGTCAATCTCCCTAATGAGGCGTCTCTGCTCTGCTATTCGGGGTTATTCCCTTTGCTTAAACAGACGCGCCTTTGAACTAAAATTCATATTTTTGCGAAAATAATTATACGTCAACTGATTATCAAAAACACATATTTACGGATTATCAAATATCCTGTGCCAAACTGTAAAGTAAATGTGTCTTAATTATGGCTTTAGTTATTGAAAATACACGGGAAACAACTCAACTACGACATTTTTGCACCAGTTAACTCTTTATTATCTATATATTGTGGTTTGCATTTTTCGACCTACATCCCGGCATGTCAGCCTTTGCTGATTTTTATCGTTTGAACAACAGATTCAGGTGCGGTGCGATCAAGATCAATGTGCAGTAATCCATTTTCCATAGAGGCCCCCTGCACTTCGACACCATCTGCCAGCACAAAACTGCGCTGGAACTGTCGTGCCGCAATGCCGCGATGCAAAAACACCCGTTTGTCGTCAACACCGGGCTGCACGCCGCGCACCATCAGTTGGTTGTCTTCAACCGTAATGTTCATATCCAGCTCAGCAAATCCGGCGACAGCCAGCGTAATACGATAGGCATTCGGGCCGCGCTGTTCTATATTATAGGGCGGATAGCCATCATTGCGGGCGGAGCGCTCCACCAAGCGGTCAAGCTGCTCAAACCCCAATAAATACGGATGTGCGGAAAAACTGGATTTTGTCATATGCGAAGTCCTCATGAAGCGACTTTGTTTATGCCCTAAAAAGCGACATTTAACCAAATATGCGGATTTTCTGGGGCAAAACAAGGTGCTGCACAACGAATTGCGTGGTATAGTTGGAAAAACAAAGGAATTTGCATGAAAACCCCCGCGACAATGACCCCAAACGAGGTGCTGCGCTATGAAATGCAAATTTTTCAGCAAGATCACCGAGATCTGGATGAGGCCATCGACGCCCTGCAAGAAGCCCAGCGGGTTGATATGCTGACCCTGCAACGCCTGAAGCGGCGCAAACTGGCGCTAAAAGACAAAATCACTTGGCTTTCAAACCAAATAAACCCCGATATTATTGCTTGAATTCCACCCCCCAAAAGCTATGTTGCCTTTTTGCGAGGAGCGCGGCATGCAAAACCCTGTTATCGGCATCATTATGGGCAGCCAGTCCGATTGGCCCACTATGAAAGAAGCCGCTGATGTGCTTGACGCGCTTGATGTGGCCTATGAAACCCGTATCGTTAGCGCCCATCGCACCCCTGATCGTATGTTTGAATACGCCAGTGGCGCTGTTGCGGCGGGGCTTCAGGTTATTATTGCAGGTGCAGGTGGTGCTGCGCATTTACCGGGCATGATTGCCAGCAAAACCCGTTTACCAGTTCTGGGTGTGCCGGTGAAATCTGCGGCGCTTTCGGGGCAGGATTCGTTGTTATCCATTGTGCAAATGCCAAAGGGCATTCCGGTGGGCACCTTGGCGATTGGCCCGGCTGGTGCGGCTAATGCAGGCCTGTTGGCGGCGGCAATTCTGGCGAATAACGACGCCGCACTGGCCCAACGTCTGGATGCTTACCGCGCCGCGCAAACGGCTGCAATCGCACTGGACCCACGTGATGGCTGACATGCTGGAACCCGGCGCAACCATTGGCATTCTGGGCGGCGGTCAATTGGGGCGGATGTTGTCAGTTGCCGCCAGCCGACTGGGGCTGAAAACCCACATTTTTGAACCGGGCGCAAACCCAGCCGCTGGCCAAGTAGCTGATCAAATAACCACTGCCGAATATGATGATCTGGCGGCGCTCAGCCATTTTGCGAATTCCGTTGATGTGATCACCTATGAATTTGAAAACATCCCGACAACAGCGCTGGACCATCTGGAAGCCTTGCGCCCGATCCATCCGAACAGGCGCGCATTGAGCACAAGCCAAGACCGCATCGTTGAAAAAGAATTTTTGCAAGGCTTGGGCCTATCGGTTGCGCCCTTTGCCCAGATTGATACATTGCGCGATCTGCACTCAGCGCTGGAAACCATCGGGACACCCAGCATTCTAAAAACCCGCCGGTTTGGCTATGATGGCAAAGGCCAAATCCGCATCGATGACCTTGCCGAGGCCAAAACCGCGTTTAACACGCTAAACGGTGCGCCGGCTGTGCTGGAGGGTTTTATCCAGTTTGAGCGCGAGGTCTCGGTGATTGCCGCGCGCAATCAAAATGGCGAAGTGGCTTGTTATGACCCCGGTGAAAATATTCACAAAAGCGGAATTTTGGACACCACAACCGTGCCCGCCACCCTGACACTGGCCCAGCAAACCGATGCGGTTATTCTGGCAGGACGCATCTTAAATGCGTTGGATTATGTCGGGGTGATGGGTGTGGAGCTGTTTGTGACAGCATCCGGCCTGATCGTAAATGAAATCGCACCGCGCGTGCATAATTCGGGTCACTGGACCCAAAACGGCTGTTTAATTGACCAGTTTGAACAGCATATCCGTGCTGTCGCCGGCTGGCCCTTGGGGGACGGACAACGCCATTGCAATGTGGTGATGCGCAATCTGATCGGGGGGGATGCATATTCACGCGATGCCAATATTGCCCTGCATCTTTATGGCAAAGATATCGCCAAACCGGGGCGGAAAATGGGGCATGAAAATCGTATCAGCCCCATCGCCAAATAAAGCGCTTCCAGTTTTTTAGCATAAAACCCATCAGAAACCATCCACTCTTGGGATGAATTCTGATTCACGTTAACTGGAAACGATTTGATTTATCCGTAAACGGATTCTTTGCCGAATTTCTTAGTCAGCATATAATAAATCACCGCACGGTATTTATTGCGGTTTGATTTACCATAGGTTTCGATCGCGCCGTTGATGGCCGCCATCAATTCCGGCCCGTCAGACAGGCCAAGTTTGCCGATCAGAAAATTGTTCTTAACGGTTTCCAGCTCAGATTCCTGAGATCCCGCAACCGTGGAGGCATCCGCATTATAAATCGAGGGGCCACAACCGATGGTTACTTTGGTCAGCAGGTCCATATCCGGTGTCATGCCACATTTGTCTTTTAGATCAGCAGCATACACCGCAATAAGATCGTCTCTTTTACCCATTTTATTGTTCCCTGTTCTTTGGTTATTGTTAGACAGAATGAGCCTATTCTATCCATACAATTTACGCAACATTTTGTGTAGAACACGGAAAAGAACCGCAGGTGTAGCGTTTTTGGCGGCGCGTAACGCTAGCCCCAATGGCATTTCTTACTCAGCGCCCTTCCAGCGGCGCAGCATCCAATACCATTGATCAGGCCGCTCGAGCACCCGCGCAGCCAAACTGTCGTTAAAAGCTCTGGTCATGGTTTCACTGTCACTTGCTGGAATTGGTTCTTCAAAATCAACGTGGAAATCATTGCCAATACCAATGCGCGTGCCAAATGCAGGCACCATCGGGATATCGAATTTTAACGCCAAGCGCGCCGCAGCAAGCGAGGTTAAGGCCATATGACCCAAAAACGGCAAACGTATCCCGTCCTCGGATTTTTCATCCAGCAAGATCGCCACAAAGCCGCCGCCGCGCAGGTGGCGCACAAGATCACGGGTGCCGGATTTTCCTGTAGCAAGGATCGGCATTCCCACATCCTTGATCCCCCCTAAAAGGCGGCGTTCATAATGCCGGTTATTTTGTTTGCGATACACTGCACCGGTTTCCATGCCACGGGCTTTTAGCACGGTGCGGATGGCCTCCCACTGGCCAAAATGCCCCGAAACAATGATTGCGCCTTTGCCGTTTTTGCGGGCTTCTTCCAGCGCAATCAGGCCAGGGCCAGACACTGTAAAATTTTCCTCAAAGGTCTGGAATTCTTTGCTGTGATAAATCTCAAACAACGTCCGCCCCATATTATGCCCCATCTCCCGGCGGAGCTTTCGGCGCTCAATACGGGAGATATCGGGGAAAACCCGCACAATTTCTTTGTTAAATTTACGCCGCGCAAACGGATACATGCGAATGCCAAAGCCGAATATCGCACCCAAAGCCCGCGAACGCCGCGAAAATGACCAGCCTTTCGACGAGGTTATCGCTGCAAAAAGCGGGGCATATCGGATATGGTGCCAAAGGGAGATGAAGCTACGCGAAATCATTATTGCTATATGGGTGCTAGGCTGTGCAAAGCCAAGTTAATTATTTTGATAGCTTGGCGCAAAAACTGAAATTCAGCCCTCCATCGCTCCGTCTCGGTATTGTCGGTTCAACAAAAAAGGGCCGCCCGAAGGCGACCCAGAATTTTAACGCTTATGCGCAGCTTACATCATGCCGCCCATGCCGCCCATGTCAGGCATGGCTGGTGCGCCACCGCC